>NZ_JAVDXX010000001.1:635100-952650 GCF_031458175.1 Pseudoglutamicibacter albus
TGTCTAAGGTTCTTTCCAATCTGCCCGTCGGCGAACGCGTCGGCATTGCTTTCTCAGGTGGCCTCGATACGTCTGTGGCTGTCGCGTGGATGCGTGAAAATGGCGCGATCCCGTGCACCTATACCGCGCACATCGGTCAGCCTGATGAACCGGACATCGAGGGAGTGCCTGGCCGCGCGAAAGAGTACGGCGCTGAGATCGCTCGCCTGGTTGATGTTCAGGACATGCTGGTTCAGGAAGGTATCGCCGCGCTACAGACGGGTGCTTTCCATATTCGTTCTGGCGGTAAGACGTACTTCAACACCACGCCTATCGGGCGCGCAGTGACCGGCATGATGCTGGTGCGCGCCATGAAGGAAGACGGCGTGAACATCTGGGGTGACGGCTCTACATACAAGGGCAACGACATCGAGCGTTTCTACCGTTACGGCCTCATGGCTAACCCGAACCTGAAGATTTACAAGCCGTGGCTTGATTCGAAGTTCGTTGACGAGCTAGGTGGCCGCCAGGAGATGTCTGAATGGCTCACCGAACGCGGCTTCCCGTACCGTGACTCCGCCGAGAAGGCGTACTCGACGGACGCGAACATTTGGGGTGCAACGCACGAAGCGAAGGATCTCGAGTTCCTCAACAACGGTGTGAACCTGGTTGAACCAATTATGGGTGTGGCTCCGTGGGATGAATCGGTTGAGATCAAGACCGAGGACGTCACGGTGACTTTCCACGAGGGCATGCCGGTTGCGATCAACGGCGTCGAATATGAAGACAAGGTCGAGCTGGTTAAGGAAGCCAACCGTATTGGTGGCCGCCACGGCTTGGGCATCTCTGACCAGATCGAGAACCGCATCATCGAGGCTAAGTCCCGCGGTATCTATGAGGCCCCGGGAATGGCGCTTCTGCACATCACGTACGAGCGCCTGGTCAACGCGATCCACAACGAAGACACGATCGCGACCTACCACAACGAGGGCCGCCGCCTGGGCCGGCTCATGTATGAAGGCCGCTGGCTGGATCCGCAGGCACTCATGCAGCGCGAAGCCCTGATCCGTTGGGTTGCGTCCGCTGTGACCGGTTCGGTGACGCTGCGTCTGCGCCGCGGTGACGATTACTCGATCATGAACACCGAGGGCCCGAACTTGTCCTACCACCCTGAGAAGCTTTCGATGGAGCGCGTGGGTAACGCTGCGTTCGGCCCGGATGAGCGGATCGGCCAGCTCACGATGCGTAACCTGGATATCGCTGACTCGCGTTCCCGCTTGGAGCAGTACGCGACCCAGGGCATTGTTGGCGGGGTGACCGCCCAGCTTGTAGGTGAGCTTGAGGCTGGTGGCGCTGACGCGATTGTTGCCGGCGCCGAGCAGGCTGATGAAGAGCTTGATGAGGCATCGAACCGTGCAGCATTCGACATGGGTACCGACTAACCCAGGGGTATCCTACTCAGCAATACAGCGCACGGCGTGCTGAGTCTCTCACTGACTCGAAACGTAGCGATGGGGCTGCGGTTCAGACGTTCAGACTGAACCGCAGCCCCATCGTTGTTTTGGATCGTAGTTCTAAAGGTTTTTACTCTTCGTTTGGTTCTGGGCTTACTTCCTGGCGTGGATCGTATTCGCCGGGTTTGAGGCCGGAGACGTCGATCTGATCGAGTGGGATGAGGCGGCCTTGTTTGGTGATGAGGGCGTGGATACCCCAGATCGCGAGGAAGATCGGCAGGCCGATGTATGAGGAGAGCACGGCTATGAGGTTCCCGTTTTGGATGGCTTCGAAGTTTTGGCCGATGGTGACCACGAAGATCACACTCAAGCCGACTATGGGCCCGAACGGGTAGAGCGGGGCCTTATACGGAAGCTCGGAGAGGCTGTGGCCTTGTTTGACGAAGGCTCTACGGAAGCGCAGGTGGCTCCAGGAGATGCCCGCCCAGACCGTGAAACCGCACAGCGCGGAGATGTTGAGTAGCCACGTGTAAGCCTGGCCTTCGCCCATGAGATGGGTAGTGAACGCGAACCCGCCGATCGCGGCAGTGGTGAGTAGCGCTGGGACAGGGACGCGCCGCTTGGACAGCCACGTGAAGATCTTGGGTGCACGGCCGGATTCGGCGAGTGCGTAGAGCATGCGGGTTGAGGAGTACAGGCCCGAGTTACCTGCGGAGAGGATCGCGGTGAGGATCACGGCGTTCATCACGCCTGCGGCGAGTGCGATGCCGGCGCGGTCGAACACGAGAGTGAACGGGGAAGCGGTGATGTCTTCGTCGTTGGCGGCCGCGAGCAGGCTCGGGTCCGTGTAGGGCAGCAGGAAGCCGATCACGGCGATCGCTGCGATGTAGAAGATCATGATGCGCCAGAACACGCCGCGGATGGCTTTCGGCATGTCGCGGCGCGGGTTCTTCGATTCTCCTGCGGCGACGCCTACGAGTTCGGTGCCTTGGAAAGAGAAACCAGCAACCATGAACACGGCGATGGTGGACCATGGGCCGCCCACGAACGGGGCTTCGCCTGTGGTCCAGTTGTGGAAGCCGGGGGACGGGCCGCCGATGATGCCGATGATCATGAGCACGCCGAGCACGAGGAAGACTAGGACCGTCACGACTTTGATGAGGGCGAACCAGAACTCGGATTCGCCGAAAGCGCGGGCTGAAAGTGCGTTGATAGTAGTTAGGAGAATGAGGAAGACGGCCGCCCAAACCCATCCGGGTACGTCGGGGAACCAGAAACGCATCACAAGCCCTGCTGCTACGAGTTCCGCGGCGAGGGTGATGGCCCAGTTGAACCAGTAGTTCCAGCCGGTAGCGAACCCGAATGAGGGGGATACATAGCGGGAGGCGTAGACCTCGAAGGAGCCTGCCACGGGTAGGTGGGTGGACATCTCACCCAGTGACTGCATAACCATGAGCACTACGAAGCCGATGAGTGCATAGGCCAGTAGCGCGCCGCCGGGGCCTGCTTGGGAGATGGTTGCACCAGATGCGAGGAATAGTCCGGTGCCGATCGCGCCTCCGATCGCGATCATGCGCATGTGGCGTGCGTGCAGGCTTCGGTTGAGCCTGTCTGCCGCATCGTTATGTGTGTGAGACGTGTGTTTGGTTGTGCCCATGGGGTGCCCTTCGCTTGTGTAGAGAACGCGTGAGGAGCTCACATCATGAGCGAAGACCTTACTCCTTTCTGGCCGCTTATGGGGGATAAAGTCACGAAGTGACGCGTGCAGGAACAGGCGGCAATAGCTTCTGCTGTGTTTACTGGTCTACGTAGGTGCAGAGGGCGCGGCCGGGTTTGACGTTGTCTTGGTGTTCAGCCACGACTTCACCGTTGATGAGGATGGTGCATTTCGCTGCCAGGTGCGCGGCTTGTGGCACGTCGAAGCTCACGCGCACGTCGGAGAGGTCGTTGCTTTCACGTTTCACAACGATCGGTTCGGTGGTTGCGGTGTCGAGTGTGCCGTGTTCACCGCCGATTGCTGGGCCGAGCTTCCAATCCATTGAGGTGAGGTCGGCCGGGTTGGTTGTGGTGGTTTGGGGTTGGGTTCCGGTTTCCACGGCGATGACGCGGAACTCGACTTCCACGGTTTCGGCGCCACAACCGGTGAGGCCCGCCCCGATCAACGCTGTAGCAAGGCCGGCTCCGAGCATCTTGGGCAAGCGACGTGCAGGTGTTGAGGCGTGGCGGGTGAACATACGGGCCTTTCAGTGTTTTGCGATCCACAATCGAAGCGTCAGTGATCTGTGATTGATCCGCGATTGTTCTGAGTTGTTGATCGTCATCATTGTCTCATCTGCTGATGAGCCGCGCGGGACTGCCATCGATTGGTCGCGTCATCGCGGCATAGTGTACGGTTGATCCGAGTCCGTCCCACCTTGTTTGGGTAGAGCCTATACAGTGCTGGATGGGTTGCGGGCTATGGCGCAGCTTGGTAGCGCGCTTGTCTGGGGGACAAGAGGTCGTCGGTTCAAATCCGGCTAGCCCGACCACGTTATATCGCTGGCGGGGTCACAACAGTTGTTGTTGTGACCCCGCCAGTGTTCTATCTAGGTTTTATCTAACTGTGCGGCCTAGAACTGGTGGGTTAAGGGTCAAAATGTGTGTCTGGTTTGGGTGTGTTGCGGGGGTTAGATGTGGCCTTTTTGGATGCCGATTGAGTGTGTGTAGGTGGTGTCGATAGCGTTGTCGTAGAGGGCTGGTCGTCCTGTTTGGTGGTCGGCTTGGTTCTTGTTGTGGGTCAGGGCTGGTACTTTGGCGAGTTGGTTTTGGCCCCAGTTGGACTGCCTGGCGATTTCTGTTGGATCGTCAGGCAGTTCTGTTTTCTGGTAGAGCCACCATTCCAGCATTTTTCGTTGGTGTTCTCCGGTTCTGCCGCGGTGGGTGCGGGTGAGCAGTTTCAGTTCGGCGTTGATCGCGCCTTCAAGGCTGTTGGTGGTGGATTTGATGCGGTGCCGGTGCTGTAGTTCGGTCGGTGGGTTGAGGTAGGTGAACAGGAGGTTGTTACGCCATAGGTGTAGCAGGCTGTTGTAGGCCTTACGGGTGTTCGGGTGTGTCCAGGCCCAGTGGCGTTGTTGGGTGATTGGGTCTGTGGTGAAGGTTTTCTGGTTGAGCCATCTCCGGTAGAAGGTGCCGTATTCATGGAGTTGCCTCGCCCAGGTGGCTGCTTCATCCAGGGTGGTGATCCGGGTCAGGTTCCGTGCTAGTTGATAGATCGCTTTGCCCGCATCGGTACGCGGGTGTGAGGTGGTGTAGCGTCGTACAACTCGTTGTGCATGCACCAGGCAGCGTTGGATCACGGTGGCAGGCCAGCATTTCTTGATAGCGCTGGCGGCTCCTTGTCCTCCATCGATGACAGCGATCACTGGTGCGGGGATACGTTGAAGTAGTCGTTGGTAGTCCAGGCTGGTTTCACGCTTGCACCAGTGCCAGGCCAGGACATGATCGAAGGTGGCTGCCACGATAAGACACCCGGCACCGGTGTAGGTTCCATCGATAAAGATCTGGTCATAGATCGTCCCGGCGTGTTTGATCATCGGGTCGGGTACTTCAACCAGCCAGCACCAGCTAAACCGTCGCTTCAACGTCGAAGGGCTCACCCCGGCCTGTTGTGCGGTGTCTTTCAAGCTACGGGTCGAGGTGCAGTGAGCGATGAACTGCTTGAACACTGCTGCTTTGGTGATGTCAGTCCGGGTTTTGGTGCTTGAGGCTCCACAGAGTTTGCACCGCCACCTTGTCCTACCTTGTGTGGTGGTGCCATTGCGTTTCATATCGCCACCGCAGTGGCATCGTGGTCTGTTCTTCGGCATCCAGCCACCACACCACTAGCCGGTAGCACATCAAGGGCACCACACCGAGGAATGAACGCTCACACCACCGATATATGCCCAGCAGCCATATATATCCGCTGAAACCCGCGCCAACACAGCCGAAAACACCAACCCCAGACACACATTCTGACCCTTAACCCGAACTGGTAGTCGGTGGCGTCGCTCGCGGGCCTCGGATTTAGCGTCTTTGATGGCCGCAAGAACAAGGGTGGCCAGGCGAATCATCATGCGCTGAGACTACGGGTCAATGCTTCTCTCGCGTACTCGCTTGTTGACATTCCGCGTCGTTTTGCCTCGGTCTCAACAAGCTTCCAAAGCTGTGCTGGGACGCGCACGCTGTGAACTTCCATCGGGTCAGTGCGAATCCAAGCGGGAGTTTCTTTAGTCAGGGTCGAGTCAGGGAATCCGGCTTCGGCTTCGTCCGCCCAGCGCTGCACGTCTGCGTCGGTAAATGCGACGCCGTTGACATCGGTGTATTTCGTCATCAGTCGTTCTGGCGTCAACCACCTCGTATCGACCTACGTGACGGGGTGGTGAAGTTGAAGCTATGAAATATATGCCCTGTGAAGTAATTCTGTGAGATCTATGCAGATCCCCAGATATTCGGCGCGAAATCGGCGAAAAGTACTCGAAACAAATCAACAATCAAGGCGTAACAGGTACTTGATGGTAGTCACATATAGATTCGGCGCATGCATGATCATCAAACTTCCTGTATTCTGTAAGGTTGTAAGCGGTAACAAGACTAGCCACCACTCGCGTGAGCCGCTTGTTGCGCTTAGTCCATGAAGTTCATGCAGTCTTTCTTAGCAGTTGAGCAAACCGCTAAAGCTCGGTCTAAGGAAGGCGTTCACCTCAGGAAGGAAAATTGCATGAAAACAAAGAAAAGTAGGCTAGGTGGCCTGCTTTTGGCGATGCTCCTGGGTGCGGCATCCCTGGTTGGAATCACCCCAGCCCAGGCAGCACCTGATTTCACTTACCCAGGCGCCATGTCCGACGTCAACGTGACGTTCAAGGATAAAGATGGCGGCCAGGCACGTGTCGATGACGAAGTAAAGGTCACGGCAAAGTGGAACGTTCCAAACGGAGCACAGGCTGGCGAAACCTTCGGCATGACCCTGCCGAAGGAATTCTCTAACTACGGTAACGGTGAGTTTTCGGTTCCAGATAAGGAAACAGGCGAAACCGTTGCTAACTGTAAGGTTACGAACGAGCCAGCGCCAACTGTCACCTGCACCCTGACTGACTTCGTCAACGGCAAGGAAGACGTAGGCGGCGAACTGTGGTTCCTCGCAACCCTCGACGAGCAGAGCGACAACAACACCGCTGATTTCATCATCGACGGCAAGACCGTCCCTGTTCCAATCCCAGGTGACGGCGGCATCGGCCCTGTAGGCCCAGGCCACGCAGCTGATGACCCATACAAGTACAGCGCACGCACCAAGCATGGTGCCGACGTGATCGCTTGGGGTATCCAGTTCCCTAACACCGTCGCCGAAGACGGTACTGTGACCGTTACTGACGCGATCGTTGATAACACCGAGTTCGAGCGTCACAAGGCCAACAACTTCGATATTGAGGTCGAATACCGCAACGTTGCCGAGGACGGCACCTTCGTTGAAGGTGAAGACTGGGCACCTGTTGACCCAGCTGACTTCGAGACCAACATTGCTGAAGGCAGCACCAACTTCACTGTCACGGTGAAGAACGTTCCAACCAATAAGCGCGTTCAGTACCGCATCCTTTACTGGACCAAGATGGACGGCAAGGCCTTCGAAGGCGACGTTTTCAAGAACACCGCAAAGGTCAACGGCAAGGACGCTGAGGCGACTTTCACCTACACCGCAATCGGTGGCGGTACTGGTTCCGGTAAGGAATACACCCGCTTCTCCATCGCCAAGGCAGTTGAAGGTAACGGTGCAGACCAGGTTCCAGCAGGCACCAAGTACACCGTGAAGTACACCGCTGCAGGTGAAGAGGACACCCTCGAACTCGAAGCCGGTGAAGAGAACCGCGTGAACTCCAAGCGCTACAAGATCGGCACCGAGTTCAAGATCACCGAAGTCAACCTTCCAGAGGTTGACGGTATCGAGTGGGGCGACTACGAGATCACCGGTGACGGCGTAACCAAGAACGAAGACGGTTCGTTCAGCGTTACCCCAGCAACCAATGAGCCAGCCAAGCTGACCTTGGTCAACAAGGCTGAGAAGAAGGTCCAGAACGGCAACCTGTCCGTTACCAAGGCGGTAACCGGCGACGGTGCTGACCTCGTTCCTGCAGACACCGAGTACAACGTCAAGTACTCCTACGAACTCGATGGCGAAGAGAAAACCGGCACCCTCACCGTCAAGAACGGCGAGACCGTGTCCCTGCCTGAGGACGTTCCTGCAGGCACCAAGGTCCGCCTGACCGAAGAGAAGCCAGCTGACTTCGAAACCGAAGACGGCAAGAAGGTCATCTACGGTGAGCCGAAGTTCTTCATCGGCGATGAACTGTGCGACGACATCCTCGTAACGGTTGAGGGCGATAAGACCAAGGAGATCAAGCTCGAAAACCCAACCACGGTTGAAGAGCCAGAGCCAGAGCCAGAGCCATCTGAGGAGCCAGAGCCATCTGATGAGCCAACCCCAGAACCTTCTGAGGAGCCAGAGCCATCTGATGAGCCAACCCCAGAGCCATCTGAGGAGCCAGAGCCATCTGATGAGCCAACCCCAGAACCTTCTGAGGAGCCAGAGCCATCTGATGAGCCAACCCCAGAGCCATCTGATGAGCCAACCCCAGAACCTTCTGAGGAGCCAACCCCAGAACCTTCTGAGGAGCCAACCCCAGAGCCATCTGAGTCTGAGACTCCAGCTCCAGAGCCAACCGAAACCGATACTCCGGAAGAGCCAGGCAAGAAGCCAGGTCTCGCATCAACCGGTGTCGAGAATGTCGCTGTAGGCCTCGGCGTAGCACTTCTGCTCGCTGCTGGTGGCGCAACGCTTCTCGTAGTACGTAAGCGGAAGAACGGCTAATGATGCTGTAACTGCTTGAGCATAATGTTCAAGCACAGCGAAGTGCCCTCGCAGGTCAAACCGACCGGCGGGGGCACTTCCTCTTAACGTGTCCCACTTCACTGGGGTGAAAGGATAGGCTCGGAGTAGGAAGTACAGAATGTGCTCAACCTGATCCAGGGAAGGTGATGACATGGAGATTGGTCGCTTTATCGAAGGGCAACCATGCTGGCTCGAACTCCGGACCTCTGTTCGGCGTGAAGCCCTCGACTTCTACACGGGCCTACTCGAATGGCAATACGAAGACCGTGAGGGACTCATCACCGCGTTGATCCGCGGCCGCGCCGTCGCCTCAATCGTCGACAAAGTGGATGACTCCCGCCCGGACGAATGGATCACCTACATCGCTGTAGCCTCCGTCGATGACGCCATCGAACGCGTCAAAGAAGCCGGCGGTGTGGTCCTCGAAGAAGCCCAGAACCGTCCAGGACTCGGTCGGGTTGCCCTGGTGGCTGACAGCCCAGGGGAGCTTGCGGCAGTCATGGGACTCATGGAGATCGGCGAACACCAAGGCTACGAGGTCTACTACAAGGCAGGCGCCCCGTACTGGCACGAACTTTACTCACGGAACTTCCCAGGCACCGTCAAATTCTTCCAAGAAGTCTATAGCTGGAAAGTCCAAAACGTATCTGACGTCGTCGGCCACGAATACGTGACCCTGCAGGGTGAAGAATCAGGCCCAGTGGCCGGCATCATGAACGCCTCGAAGGTCCTCAAAGACAACATCCCGGCAACCTGGCGCATCTACTGGGGTGTCGCCAACGCTGCAGCGCAAGTCGATGTAGTCGCCCACCTTGGTGGACGCGCCGCAAGCTTCCCAACCGAAACAAACATCGGCGCAGTCGCATCCGTGATCGACCCAGGCGGTGCACGCTTCCTGATCGGTTCCGGATATCCCGTGCTCTAGACAGGCTGGAGACAAACGGTTGTTGGTGCGCATCCTCGTTGAGGAGGCGCACCAACTGTTTTAACAAGACAGTCAGCAGGGCCTGCGCAGTGACGCCGTGTTTGCTGTAGCTGGTGGGTGTCTGCGCAGATTTAGCGGCCTGTGAGGCCCACGCTTTCCATCTGCAACAGATGCGCCTTAGCCTGCTCGCCACCCAGGTATGCGCCGAGACGACCATCTGACCGGACGATGCGATGACAAGGCAACAGTATCGGCAACGGATTGCTGGCACACGCGGTACCCGCGGCGCGCACCGCAGAGGCGTTACCGGCCATCTTAGCTAGTTGCGCATACGTGAGCCTAGACCCGTAAGGAATCTGGGAGAGCGCCCGCTGGGCTCTAACCCGGAACCCATCGCCGTGCGGTCCATCCAGCGGGACATCGAACCTCTCCCGTTTGAGCATGAAATACTCATCGAGCTGCTCCACAGCCTCATCCGCCCACGCTTGAGCCTGTTCACGGTGCGCAGGTTCGACTTCTACAAGTAGGTGTTCCATCCCATCTTCTGCACACGAGTGAACGCGGTGCTTGAACTCGACGCGAGCGATCCCCGAAGGCGTCGCTGAGACCACGAGCGTCCCGATGGCAGAGGACAGTTCAGCTACCGCAGCCACACCAAGCAACGGTTGAGACATGTTTATACTCCCAGCTTTGTGATGCAGATGACGCCGTGCGTCGTCACATCAAGGACCAAATAAGTGTGTGGTTTTAGAATAGTTCGTCAGGTGAACCGCCATATGGCTTCACACAACATACGGAGGGCACTCAAAATGGCTACAGAAACGCAACGAACTATCCGCGCCGGCATCGTCGGCTACGGCAATCTCGGCCGCAGTGTTGAAAAGCTTGTCCAGCAGCAGCCCGACATGGAATTGGTCGGCATTTTCTCCCGCCGTGATTCCCTCGAAACCGAAACTTCAGTGTTCCCGGTAGCGCAAGCCTCCGAATACGCGGACCAGATCGATGTCTTGTTCTTGTGCCTCGGCTCGGCAACTGACATCCCGGAGCAAGCGCCCGGATTCGCCGAGAACTTCACCACGGTTGATACCTACGACAACCACACGTTGATCCCACAGCACCGCAAAGCCATGGATGAAGCCGCCAAGAAGGGCGGCAACGTCGCATTGATCAGCACGGGATGGGATCCGGGAATGTTCTCCCTCAACCGTACGATGGGGGAGGCATTCTTCCCGAAAGCCCAGCAGAACAGCTTCTGGGGAACCGGTTTATCGCAGGGGCACTCGGATGCGGTCCGCCGTGTAGAGGGCGTGAAGTATGGCGTCCAGTACACCGTTCCAGCAACGGACGCGATCGAAGCCGCCCGTGCAGGCAAAGGCGAGAACATCAACAAGTATGAGGCGCATGAGCGCCGCTGCTACATCGTCGCGGAGGAATCCGAGCATGAGCGGATCCGCGAGACCATCGTGACCATGCCGGATTACTTCGAGCCATACAAGACCGAAGTGAACTTCATCTCTGAAGAAGAGTTCCTACGTGACCACCAAGGAATGCCGCACGGCGGCCGCGTGATCACAACCGGTGACCTCGAAGGTAGCCGAGCCACCATCGAATATTCACTGGACCTGGAAGCCAATCCGGATTTCACCGCAGCAGTACAGGTCGCTTACGGCCGCGCGGCGGCACGCTTGGCTGCTGAAGGTCGCACAGGAGCGGTCACGGTTCTTGAAGTTCCGCCATATCTGCTTTCGCCGACCTCCCTCGATGAGCTCGTAGAGCGAGACATCTAATGCCGCATCAACCTGAATCCGGCGGGGTGGACGTCACCACGCCGGAGATCCTGAACCGTGTTGCCCGCTCCCTGCCCGTGTGGGATCCACTACCGCCGGATAGCGCGTATGTTGAGTTGACCCACCCGGACGGTGCCCGCGTCCGTATCACAGCTGACGCGCTCATCGGCCGGCAACCCGGGGAGCACGCCGGGGAAGAAGGCGTGATCGGTGTGCCAGTTCAAGACCCGCACAAAAGTGTCTCCCGCGTGCATGCGAAGCTGTGGGTGACACCGTCCGCCCCGCCTTCAGTGAGCGATGCCGGGTCAGGAAACGGTACCCTTGTTCAACGCGGTGAGGACTATATTTCTGTTGAAGAGAACCCCGAACCGCTTGAAGATGGCGACATCATCTGGTTAGGTGACGTTGGATTGCGGACAACACTCCAGCATTAAACCTGCACGGTAGGAGCGGCACGGTAGAGAAACTCTACGGTAGAAAAACTATGGACCAGTACGAAACTGCCCACGGCGCCCGGCTCTGTGCCCACTACTTGCAGCGCGCCGTATCCGCGTGGCTCGCAGAGCCAGCTCCACACCAATGGATGGGGTTGCTTTCGGAGTTCTACGGGGCCTATGTGGCCGTGCCGGTCAACGAGTTCGGGCAACCGGTGACCTATGTTCATGAGGGTCAGCTCGCGGTTCCGGCGCACACCAGGCGCGAGGCGGTACCTGCGTGGTGTGCCAGAATCGGGTTGCAAGAAATCCCGGGTGTGAACATCATGCTCGGGGATGAACTACTGGAATACCTTGCTGCGCGGCATCCTGATCATTGCGTTGTATTAGACCCGCAAGAAGCGGGTATCGCTATCTACCCTGTTGATGAATACGTGGCAGGATATTCGCGTTTCGGCCGTCTCAAAGCGGCGCTACGTCGGGGCGAGGAAGGCTATCAACACCCGGCGGGGGAAGTGATCCAGGAGCTTCTCAAGCCTGGCGCCGAGATCGTGTATATGCTCAGTCCCGGCAGCGGGCTTCGGCCGGGGGAGCAGCCGTATCCGCAGTTGGTTAACAAACCAGCTGATGGCGTCGGTGTGGGCAACGGTGCCGCGGCGGGTGATGCTGCCGTGGCAGGCTATGCCGGCGCGCCGCCCGGCGGTGTTGTGGCTTGCCCCTTGTTCACATCGGCGCTTGAAGTGTTCCGTTTTCAGCCGCAAGCTGGAGCCGCTCAAACCAGTGTTGAATGGTTCCGCCGATACCTGCCAGCAGGCCTAGCGATCTGTATTGATCCGGCCGCTGACGGTAAGGTTATAGAACTTAGCGCCCAAGAATTGAACACAGCTGGTTTCTGGTTGTGACGCTGTGAAAGATAGTTGGGTCAAAGCAAACGCTCAGCATGCGATAAGGTTGTGACAGTTGTTAACACGAGTGAAGGAGTGGTCATGACTCAGGGCCAAGCGGATGGCCGCGGATATGGCGTGGAACCCTCCACCCAGACAACCTCAGTCGCCCTGCCACCAGTCAGCGACGAGGTCATTGCAAAATACCGTTTGTCTGAAGAAGAACGCCGTGCAGTAACGGCTCTTCCACAGGATTCAGCGCTACTGCTCTCCAACGAGGGTGAAGTCAAAGGCGCACGCTTCCTGCTGGATAAGGACGTGACCACGGTAGGACGCCGTCCGGATTCAGACATTTTCCTCGACGATGTCACCGTGTCCCGCAAGCACGCCGAATTCCGCCGGGAAGGCCGTGTGTTCCGTGTGGTTGACTCCTCGAGCCTCAACGGCACCTACGTCAACGGAGACCGCGTTGATGAAGTAGAGCTGCGTTCCGGTAGCGAGGTGCGCATCGGCAAGTACGTCTTGAAGTTCTACCAGCCACTTCCAGAGCAGTGACAAGACACAGAAGCCTTGACGTAGTTTTGGGTCGAAGCTCGGCTGCCGCGGCAGCGGCGCCGGCTACCGGCCCGAGCCGAGAACCTGCGCGCGCACCGCGTAAAGGCGTCAAGAACATCGGCGATGTCCTAGCCATCCTGCAAGAAGATTTCCCGGCAGTGACGGCCTCGAAGATTCGCTTCCTCGAAGAAAAAGGCCTCATCACCCCGGCTCGCACAGCAGCCGGGTACCGCAAGTACACCTCCTCGGATGTTGAACGTCTGCGGTTTATCCTCGCGCTACAGAGGGATCAGTACCTTCCGTTGAAGGTCATCAAAGAACACCTCGATGCGGTCGATGCGGGGGAGAACCCGCAAGCTCTGCCTGGCGGAACCACGATCGCTCCGCGCGTCCTTGATGAGGTGGAAGCCGAACAGATCGCAGGCCACGTGCGCCCGCTCACGCGCGCCGAGTTGGCTGGCCGTGCAGGAGCATCGGTCGCTTTCGTCGATGAGCTGGTTGAGCTCGGCATGATCGCCGCCGGTGAGGATGAACTCTTCGGCCCGAACGCCTTACAAAGCGTCATTGCCGCGTTGCGTCTAGCCGAGTACGGTGTTCAGCCGCGCCACCTGCGTCTGGTCCGTACCGCCGCGGAACGAGAAGCCGCACTCATCGAATCAGTCGTGACTTCATCGCACCCGCGCCGCGACTCGACCTCCTCCGCACGCGCCGCTGACCAAGCCGAGACGATGGCCGAGGCGCTATCAGTGCTTCACCGCGCGATGCTGCACAGCCGCATCGACCATTTCGACCGCTAGAGAACGCACAACCAGAGAGTGTTTCTGTGACGTTAGAAGGTTATCGAGCCGTTTCTGTAGAGAACGCGTTGATCGAGTTGCCTTCGCAGCAACCCGTTGTGGTGATGCATGAAATCACTGGGGACCGGGTGTTTCCGTTGTGGATCGGCTCAGCTGAATTCGCGGTGATCTCCAACTTATTGGATGGAAGCCCCGCCAAACGCCCCCTCACGCACGACCTCCTGCTGGACATAGTCGATGCCCTGGATGCCAACATCTTGCGTGTGCGGATAGTGGACGTGGACGACATGACCTTCCACGCCCGGATCGACCTCGACAACGGCCGTGAAGTGGACTCCCGCGCATCCGACGCCGTGATACTAGGGTTGCAGCTGGACGTGCCGATCCTGATCACGAGCGAGCTTCTGGACCATGTAGGCGTAGTGCGCCCTGTGGACGAAGACCCCGGCGCAACTGAGGCTCAAGTTGAGGAATTCAAAGAATTCTTGGAAGGCCTCGACCCTTCGGATTTCAAGGATTGACCCGTCAGCTTTTAGAGATTGAACGCGACACGCCTTCAAGTTAAACATGAAGGTCTTTGACCACGGGGCATATTCGGCCTAGTTTCTTAACTAGAAGAGTCTCCTCTTTACGACCTTGTTGTCTCACATCACTCGCATCCGAGAACTGCAAGGTTTAGAGCCGACCCAGTTCTCGAAGATTTGAACGCAAGGAGAGCGTACGTGACTCGCGACGTAGACCACCCGGATGTAGGCCATGTGGCGCCCGGAAGCCAGGGAATGCTGTTCGATGACGACCTCCCTGTGTTAGATGAAGCTGCGGGGTACCGCGGACCTACCGCATGCAAAGCTGCTGGAATCACGTACCGCCAGCTGGACTATTGGGCTCGCACCGGGCTTGTTGAACCAACCGTGCAGACCGCCGCAGGATCCGGCTCGCAACGGCTCTACAGCTTCCGCGACGTGCTCGTTCTCAAGGTTGTGAAGCGTCTGCTGGATACCGGCGTGTCCCTCCAACAGATCCGCACTGCAGTCGCGACCCTGCGTGAACGCGGGGTAGACGACCTCGCGCAGATCACCCTTATGTCCGATGGCGCATCGGTTTATGAATGCACCTCAGCTGACGAGGTGATCGACTTGGTCCAGGGCGGACAAGGCGTATTCGGTATCGCTGTGGGGCGAGTGTGGCGCGAAGTTGAATCCTCGATCTCCGAGCTACCGGTTGATTATGCGCGCAACGAAGACAACCCAGCACCCGTTGCACACCCAGAGGACGAACTCGCACGCCGCCGGGCACGCAAGTCCGCCTCCTGAACAGATACCCCAGCGGACTAGCCACGTAGCCTAACTGGCCTACCCTGCCACAGGGTAAAGCAGAACAGAACTTAAACGGCTGTGGGGCTGAGACGAATTGTCGTCTCAGCCCCACAGCCGTTTAATGCAAGTTTCTAAGTCAAGAGATCCTATGTGCGGGAGAGAACTCTCCAGCGGAGAGGGTGTTGGCGGAAGCTATGTGGCGGGAACTGTGCGGCAGGAGTGATAGGGGCGGCCGCAATGACAGGGTGGCAGCCGCGCGGCCGAGTATCTTAGCGGCGGCTGCGGCGTCCACTACCGCGGCGGCTAGCGTTCCTTTTCTTCTTCTCTTCCTTCAGCTGCGGCAAATCCGGTGCGATAGTGCGCAACGCTTCCTCGAAGGCCCCGGCCGTGTCACGTGCAGCACTTCCCGGCCAATGATGAACCGCATAAGCGGCCCCCTGAATCTGCTGCCAGTTCGGGGTCTCCGGGATCGGAGGCTGAACCAAGCCTTCGCCGAACATTACGGACAGCTCGTTCAAACGGAACGCATGCTCCGAGGAGTCACGGCGGTAACGGTTCGCGATCACACCGTAGGTGTCGATCGTGGTGTGGAACTCGTCACGGAACAGCTTCAGTGCACGTAGTGCGCGCTCGGTGCCCGCAACAGAGAACAGCGCCGGTTCGGCCACCAAGAGCACACCATCGGAGGTGTACCACGCCATCCGGGTCAACCCGGACAGTGAAGGTGGGCAGTCAATCAACACGAGGTCATAATGCTTTTCCGCGCCCTCGAGTACACGCTGAAGACGCTTCAGATCGCGCGTGCGGATGTCTGGGCGGTCATAGTAGCCGGTCATCGCAGACCCTGGCAGAACATCCAAAACCGCGTTCGGGTTGCCGTTGGCTTGCTCGCGCGCGGTCCACGCGGAAGGTGCGGGATCCGAATCGATCGAAGCCTTCCTCGGGGACTTCAACAGCTCACCGATCGGTTCCGTCGCGTTGGGCGAAACACCCAAACCAGTCGATGCGTCCGCGTGAGGATCAAGATCAACAACCAGGGTACGAACTCCAGCGGCGAGAGCGGCAGAAGCCAAACCCAAGGTGACGGAGGTCTTACCGACGCCTCCCTTCAGCGAAGACACGCTGATGATCTGCACAAGCAAACACATCCTTGATGAGACGGAACCATGAAGCACGCAGTTATGTTGCGCTCACTAGGCTACCGCCACGATGTATTCGAGCCGGGCAACCGCAGGGAAACCCTGCAGATCCACGCCAGCCTGTATGCGCAACACACTGTTCACATCATATCTAATAGGGTTCTAAGCCTCGGGTTGATTCCCGCTGTGTTCCGGAAGGTTTTTTCGATCCGTTGTGTTCGGTGGCGAAGCTCGTTGCATCGCCGGTGTCCGCACCCCGTGGCAGGGCCCGGGATAAGGCACGGGGTAGGGCCCCGGGATAGGGCACGGAACCGAGGCTGGCCCCGTAACATCGAGCGCTTATGTGAACCCGAGCCAGGATATTTCAGGAATCTATATAAGATGTTGCCATCTGGATATATGTCCACGGACGCTACCTCTCCAGCAGAGATACGTTTTCTTCGAGCAAGACGGCTGCACCAGTGTGGCCTAGATACAAGGAGGCTTGGCTGTGAAGCAGAAAAGCAAAGTGTTGGTCGCTAATCGTGGTGAGATCGCGATCCGCGCGTTCCGAGCCGCCGTTGAACTAGGGATGGACACCGTAGCCGTATATCCGTGGGAAGACCGCAAATCCATTCACCGGCAGAAAGCCGATGAGGCCTACCGCATCGGCGAAGAAGGCCGCCCGTTGCGTGCCTACCTCGATGTTGAAGAGATCATCCGAGTAGCGAAGTCCTCCGGAGCGGACTTTATTTACCCAGGTTACGGGTTCTTGTCCGAGAACCCGGACCTTGCTCGCCGCGCTGCCGAAGAAGGTTTGACCTTCGTAGGGCCGCCAGCCGAAGTTCTTGAACTTGCCGGCAACAAAGTCGCTGCGATCAACGCCGCCAAGCAAGCCGGCATCCCAACGCTCGCCTCGACCGACCCGTCAGAAGACATCGACCACCTACTCAGCCAGGCCGAGACAATCGGCTTCCCGATCTTCGTCAAAGCCGTCGCGGGCGGCGGTGGCCGCGGCATGCGTCGCGTTGAGAAAATCGAAGACCTCCGTGACGCCCTCGAAGCCGCATCGAACGAAGCCGCAACCGCGTTTGGTGACGGCAACGTCTACCTCGAACAGGCTGTGCTGAAGCCCCGCCACATCGAAGTCCAAATCCTTGCCGACGGTGAAGGCAACACGATTCACCTCTACGAACGTGACTGCTCGGTTCAGCGCCGCCACCAAAAGGTTGTTGAAGTAGCTCCGGCGCGAGACCTCGACCCAAAGGTGCGCGAATCGATCCTCAAAGACGCCGTGAAGTTCGCGAAGGCCGTGGGCTACCGCAACGCGGGAACCGTCGAATTCCTGCTCGACACCGAAGGCGAACGCGCCAACGAATACGTGTTCATCGAGATGAACCCACGCATCCAGGTTGAACACACCATCACCGAAGAAATCACCGACGTCGACCTCGTCGCAGCTCAGCTGCGCATCGCGATGGGTCAGACCCTCGCCGACCTCGGCCTGAGCCAAGACACGATCCAGCCGCGGGGAGCCGCGGTGCAGTGCCGCATCACCACCGAAGACCCAGCCCAAGGCTTCCGCCCCGACGTAGGAACCATCGCCGCATACCGTTCCGCAGGCGGCACCGGTGTACGCCTCGATGGCGGCACCATCTATGCGGGCGCCGAAATCTCGCCACACTTCGACTCACTGCTCGTGAAACTATCGACCCGCGGGGCGACCTACGACATCGCGATCCGTCGCGCCCTCCGCGCACTCGACGAATTCCGCATCCGCGGCGTGGCGACCAACATCCCGTTCATCAAAAACGTGCTGAGCCACCCCGAATTCCAGGCCGGGCCTGTCGCAACCGACTTCCTCGACAGCCACCCAGACCTGACCGACATTCAGCCAAGCCGCGACCGCGGAACCAAAGCACTGGCCTACCTCGCAGACGTCACCGTGAACCAGCCCCACGGTCCACGTCCCGACATCATCAACCCCGCACTCAAACTACCCGCCTACCCGGGCCACACCCTCAACGACCCGGAAGCATCCCCATTCGACACCGCCAGCGGTCCAGCACCAGCCGACGGTTGGAAACAAGTGCTCGATGAGCAAGGCCCTGAAGGTTTCGCTCAGGCCCTACGCGCGCGCACAGGCCTAGCCGTAACAGACACGACCTTCCGCGACGCACACCAATCGCTGTTGGCAACCCGCGTACGCACCCGCGACCTGCTCGCCGCAGCACCCGCGGTAGCCCACACCCTCCCACAACTACTCTCGATCGAAGCGTGGGGCGGGGCAACCTACGACGTCGCGTTGCGCTTCCTGGGTGAAGATCCCTGGAAACGCCTCGAACTCCTCCGCGCCGCAGTACCGAACATTCCAATCCAGATGCTGCTGCGCGGCCGCAACACGGTCGGCTACACCCCATACCCGCAAGAAGTCACTGAAGCGTTCGTCGAACAAGCCGCGAAAGCCGGCGTGGACATCTTCCGTATCTTCGACGCCCTCAACGACATCGACCAAATCACCCCGGCCATCGCCGCTGTACGCAAAACCGGGACCGCCGTGGCAGAAGCCGCACTCTGCTACACCGGCAACCTGCTCGACCCTGAAGAGAAGCTCTACACGCTCGAGTACTACCTCGAACTCGCCCAAAAAATGGTCGACGCCGGCGCGCACATCCTCGCAATCAAAGACATGGCAGGCCTGCTGCGCCCAGCCGCAGCAACCCGACTCGTGACAGCACTACGGGAACGCTTCGACCTACCAGTCCACCTCCACACCCACGACACCGCAGGCGGCCAACTAGCAACCCTGCTCGCTGCCGCACAAGCTGGCGTCGACGCCGTGGACGTCGCATCCGCGGCGATGGCAGGCACCACATCCCAGCCATCCATGTCCGCGCTCATCGCCGCAACCGACAACACCGACCACGAAACCGGGCTGTCCATGACCGCGGCATCCGACCTTGAACCATACTGGGAGGCACTACGCCAGGTCTATGCACCATTCGAATCCGGACTCAGCTCACCAACCGGGCGAGTCTACCGCCACGAAATCCCCGGCGGACAACTCTCCAACCTCAGGCAACAAGCGATCTCACTGGGGCTGGCTGACCGGTTCGAAAAAATCGAAGAAGCCTACGCGGCAGTTGACAAGATCCTCGGCCACCTCATCAAGGTCACCCCATCCTCCAAGGTTGTGGGCGACCTCGCGCTCGCGCTCGTAGGCGCCAACGTCGACCCAGCCGATTTCGAGCAAGACCCAACACTGATCGACCTGCCAGCATCCGTGGTCGGATTCCTCTCCGGAGAACTCGGGACACCAGCAGGAGGCTGGCCAGAACCATTCCGCAGCAAAGCGCTCGCCGCGGGTGCGAAAGACGTCTCCGTGGTGCCGCTGGATGCTGAGGATGCCGAAGCCCTCAAAGGCGAGGATGAGACCGTTCGGGAGACCCTCAACCGTTTGCTCTTCCCCGCGCCAACCAAGGAATTCAAGCAGAAGCAAGAAGAGTTCGGCGACCTCTCCGTGCTCGAAACCCGCGACTGGCTCTATGGCCCGGAACGCGGCGAAGAATCACTCATCCCGCTTGAAGAAGGTGTGCGCCTGCTGGCAAGCATCGAAGCGATCTCGCCAGCCGATGAACACGGCATGCGGACCGTTCACTGCCGACTCAACGGCCAATCACGCAACATTCAAGTTCGTGACCGCTCGGTTGAGGCTCGGGTCGAACAAGCCGAAAAGGCCGACCCCGACAACCCGGCGCACGTGGCCGCACCATTCGCAGGTGCAGTCACCGTTCGCGTCAAACCAGGCGATACCGTGGACCGCGGCGGCCGCGTAGCAACCATCGAAGCAATGAAGATGGAAGCTGCGATCACCTCACCGACCGGTGGGGTAGTCCGCCGCGTACTGATCGACGGGACCGGGCAAGTCAACGGCGGCGACCTCATCGTCGAATTCGAACGCGACTAAACACCCAACGCTGGGGCGCAGCCTCGGCCCTAGGAAAGGGACCGAGGCTGCGCCACAGTAGCGGCCCGCATGCGAACATGACTGGCCCTCCATGCGAAGATGAAGGCATGACTCATTACGATTTGGTGATCGTCGGTTCCGGCTCAGGTAACTCGCTTGTGACCCCGTTCTGGGACAACAAGAAAGTTGCCATCATCGACGGCGGGGTCTTCGGGGGAACCTGCCTCAACAAAGGATGCATCCCCACGAAAATGTTCGTGGTGCCCTCAACACTGGCCGCCGAAACCGAACACCTCCGTAAGCTCGGCATCGACATGCACGTCGACGCCGTGCACTGGGCGAAAATCCGTGACCGGATCTTCGGCCGCATCGACCCGATCTCAGAAGCCGGTCGTAAATACCGTGCCGAAGAGCTTGAGAACGTGGACCTCTACGAGGAGAACGCTCGCCTCGTGAACCCGCACAAACTCGTGACCGATTCCGGCAAAAAGATCAGCGCAGACCACGTGGTGCTCGCCAACGGCTCCCGCCCCTCACTACCATCGGTGCGCGGCATGGACCTCAAAGGTGTACACACCTCGGATACGATCATGCGCATCGAACGCCTCCCACGCACCATGGTGATCGTCGGAGGCGGGGTCATTGCCGCGGAGTTCGCCGCGATCTTCCACGGGCTGGGCGTTGAAGTCACCCAAGTGGTGCGCGGCGAACAACTACTCAAACACTTCGATGACGAAATCGCCGACGCCTTCACACAGGCCGCCCTACGGCGCTGGGACATCCACCGCGGCTGGGACATCAAACGCATCGGCGTGGGCGGAGATGCCGAACTCGCCGCAGAATTCACCCGCGGCGATGAAAAACTCACCCTCAACGCAGACATCGTGCTCATGGCCACCGGCCGCGTCCCGAACTCTGACACGATTGACGCTCACGCCGCAGGACTCGACACCGATGAATCAGGGTTCATCCAAACCGACGAATACATGCGGGTGCTCTCTAACGGTAAACCGCTAGAAGGCGTGTGGGCGCTTGGCGACGTCACCAACCACGCCATGCTCAAACACGTCGCTAACCGCGAAGCCCGCGTGGTCTCCCACAACATGGAAAACCCGAAACAGCTGCGTGCAGTAGACCACAGCGTCATCGCCTCCGCAGTGTTTTCCAACCCGCAGGTTGCCTCCGCAGGTCTCACTGAGGCTCAAGCGATCCGTGCCGCGGAAGACCAAGGCCGCGACGCCAACGACGTCATCGCCTACACCCAGCGTTACGGGGACGTCGCCTACGGGTGGGCACTCGAAGATGAGGAAGGCCTCGTGAAACTCATCGCCGAGAAATCAACGGGCAAGATCCTCGGTGCTTTCATCATGGGGGAGCAGGCACCAACACTGATCCAGCCGCTCATCCAAGCGATGACGCTGGGAACCGACGCATACACGATGGCGCGGGCACCCTACTGGATCCACCCGGCACTGACCGAAGTAGTCGAAAACGCGCTCCTAGGGTTGGAAACCCAGCCGCCAAAGAACCCGCCGCTATAAGACGCAGAGGCCTTAGTGGGGCCCCTGCCCAGGCCTTCACTAAGGTTTGTAGAGTTTCTCGACCTCATCCTGGAAGTCCTTCAACACAATCTGCCGGCGGATCTTCAGGCTCGGCGTCAAATGCCCTGTCTCTTCGGTCAGGTCAGTCGTCAAAACCCGGAACTTACGGATCGACTCAGCACGCGAAACCGTGTCGTTCGCCGAATCGATACCTTCCTGGATGTCCGCGAGAAGATCCTTATTTTCTACAAGGTCCTCAATCTTGGTGTCGGAAGGGAGGTTATGGCGTTCGAGCCAGCCTGGCAGCGCTTCCTCATCAACCGTGACTAGCGCGCCAACGTACGGGCGGCCCTCACCAACCACAACACACTGAGAAACGATCGGCACACTACGGACGCGGTCCTCCATGAGGCCCGGAGCTACGTTCTTACCGGAGGCCGTCACCAGGATCTCTTTCTTACGGCCCGTGATGGTGAGGAAGCCGTCCTCATCGATCGTGCCCAGGTCACCCGTGGCGTACCAACCATCAACGAAAGCGTCCTCCGTAAGGTCTTCACGGTTGTAGTAGCCCTTGAAAACACACACGCCCTTGACGAGGATCTCGCCGTCCTCGCCGAGTTTGATCTCATTGCCCGGGACCGGGCGGCCGACAGTGCCGATCTTGATCTTCTCGGGAGTGTTCACCGTGACAGGCGCCGCCGTCTCAGTAGCTCCGAAGCCCTCCAGCACGGTGAGGCCAATACCGTTGAAGAAGTGGCCCAAACGTTCACCCAGTGCACTACCGCCAGAGACCGCATGAGTCACCTTGCCGCCCATCGCGGCACGCAGCTTCTTATAGACCAGCACATCGAAAATCTTGTGCTTCACGCGGGTGCTCAGCGAAACCTTACCCTCAAGGGACTGACGCGAATACTCTTCAGCGACTTTCGCGGCACGCGCGAAAATTTTGCCCTTGCCGCCATCTTCAGCCTTTTGTTGCGCCCCGTTGAAAACTTTCTCAAACACGCGAGGAACAACGAGCAAGAACGTCGGCTTGAACGAATCCAGCGCCGGCAATAGGTTCTTCAAATCCGAGGTATGGCCGGTGCGTGTGCCACCGCCGACCGCCATCAACGCGATGAAGCGGGCGAAAACGTGAGCCAACGGCAAAAACAGGATCGTGGACGCGTCCGGGGTGATAACGCCGGGAACCGCTGCGGCCGCGTTGTCTGAAAGGTCCACAAAGTTCGCGTGCGTGAGTTCGCAACCCTTCGGTTTTCCCGTTGTGCCCGAGGTGTAGATGATCGTGGCGATGTCCGTCTTCTTCCGCGGAGCTTCCTGCTGAGCGCGCTGCTCCTCTGAGACGTTCTCGCCGGCAGCGCGCAGCTTATCCAACCCGTCCTCGTCGATCACCAACGTCGCTGAGATCTCAGAAAGCGACTCGGAATCCTTAGCGCGCTTAACAGCCTGGGCATGCCTGGAATTCTCAACGACAACGATCTGCGAGCCAGAATCCTTCAAAATCCAGGCGACCTGGCTAGGGGAGGAGGTCTCATAGATAGGAACCGAAATACCGCCGGCATACGCGATAGCGAAATCGACCAGGCTCCACTCATAACGCGTTGCTGACATCAACGCGACCCGGTCTCCGGGCTTCACGCCGTAATGCATCAATCCGCGTGCGATGAGCTTGGCATCCGCTGCGAAATCTCTAGCGGAAACATCAACCCAACCGTCGCTACCGTCCGGTTTAGAGAACAATGCAATATCGCCATTCTTCTCTAAATGACGGTCGACCAGGTGAACCAACGTAGCGTCTTCTGGGTTCACAACCTCGGCCGGAACAGAAACGGTTTCCACAAGCAAACTCCTGACTATCGCGTGCGGGACGAGCCACACCACCTCAAATGTGATGTGCATCACTTTGACTACCTACTACTTTATGCCATTGCCCCTACCCATGCGTAACCAGGTGTCTCTTAGACCGCTAAACACGCGCCCCGTCATCCCATGGATCACGAGGATGCCGCGGCAACGTCCAGCCCAAATACAACAAGGCACCCAGCTCACCGGCGATGAAAACCCACCACATGAAAGGCGCGATACTCACCTTGAACATGACCAGCAGGAGTATTACAAGCGGCAAGGCCACCACAACGGACCACGCCAAAACCCTGTCTGGACGTCCAGAGAAAATCGACGGCGGATCTTCAGGAACATAATCAGTGTCCTCACCCCACCCAGCGGCATCCTCTATCGGAGACCAATCCCGCGGACCTGCAAGGTGAGCACCGGAGCCGGCAGAATGAACAGCGGAGCTAGGTTCGGAGGGAGGCTCAGCCGTGGAATCAGCGTCAGCCTTTGTGATGGGATAGAACGGCTGAGAGGCGAAGAAATCCTCGAGCTCCTCCGCCTTCCGCTGTGCCTGCGCCTCAGCATCTGTTACGCCCGGGTCCATGGCCTCGAGGCGAGCTACAAGATCAGCCCACTCCGCATCGTCATCACGGCGGTCCTTCACCGCAACTCACACACCCTTCGCGGTATTCGCTACTGCATCATGCTTGCCGCCAGAATTGTGCTTGCCGCCAGAAGCACGCAAACGCTGAGCGATCTCATCAACCTCATCTCGGGACGTCGAGAAGATCAGCGGGGCATCCTCATCCAACGTAGCTACGTGATAGCTGTTGTGAAGCTCAACGTAACGCACCTGATCACGCACACGAGACTGAAGGCCACGGTAGAAAACCCTCACCGACGAATCCGGAATAATATGATCCACGGTGGAACGGAACAACGTGATCGGGGCATCCACCCCAGGCAACATGCGACGGGTGCGGGCCACCAAACGCGTCATCTGATCCACCGCGGTCACAGGCACCTGTTCATAAGCGGTCTCAGAAACGCCCTCTTTGTGGACGTCACCCCCGATTGAGCCAACCGTAGGCAAAAACCTCTTCATGACGCCCGCAAACGAAGCCATAGGTGGATATGTGAACGCAGGGTTCACAAAAAACAAGTGATCCGGGCGGCGCACCGCACCCAGATAGGCCGTCAACGTCCCGCCCATCGACAAGCCGCCCACCGCAACGGAATCGCACTCAGCGGCCAAAGCATCGTAAGCGTTCTCCACCGCCTGGCACCAATCATCCACGGTCACCGACTCAAGATCCTGCCAGCGCGTACCGTGGCCGGGAAGGAGGGGCATAGAAACAGTGTGCCCAGCATCATGAAGGGTCTTGCCCCAATCGCCCAAGCATGCCGGATTAGACGTGAACCCATGAATCAACAGAACACCCACACCGCTCGTACCGGCAACGAACTGCCCCCGCGCAACGCCGTTGTGCCCCTGCGCAACGCCGCGGCTCTGGGTGGCATCGTGACCGTGGGCAGCGCCGTGATCGTGCGTGGCATCGTGACCCTGGACAGCGCCGTGATTCTGAGTCCCCATCAATGGCCCTTTCTGGAAAATGCATCGGACATGAGTGGCTAGTGGACACACTACCGGCGTGCCCTAGGCGTTGACTGTATTACGCCTAGAACGCAAGACTTTATGCCCGCACCACTCGGCTCCGTAGACTAGAGAAATGCAGACAAACGCCACATTCCCTGACGCTGGATCCCAAACAGGCCCGGCCGCTAACCCGGCCCTGGACCGGTGGCGTTCGCTACCGATCAAACAGCAACCAGACTGGGCGGGCACCGAAACCCACGCACGTGCCGTTGCTGAACTAGGAAATAAGCCGCCGCTGGTCTTCGCAGGCGAAGTCGATGCGCTACGCGACCAACTGGCGCGAGCAACCCGCGGCGAAATGTTCGTGTTGCAAGGCGGGGACTGTGCCGAAACATTCGCCGGCGCAACCGCAGACAAAATCCAAGCCCGCGTCAAAACCATCCTGCAGATGGCCGTGGTCCTCACCTATGGTGCGCAAATGCCGGTACTGAAGATGGGGCGCATGGCAGGCCAATTCGCTAAACCACGCTCATCTTCGACCGAAACCCGCGACGGGGTGACCCTGCCAACCTTTCGGGGCGAGATCGTCAACGGTTTCGAATTCACTGAAGAAGCACGCAAACCAGACCCGATGCGCATGGTGACGGCCTACAACACCGCAGCCGCTACCCTCAACCTGATCCGCGCGTTCACACAAGGCGGTTTCGCTGACCTACGTTCAGTGCATTCCTGGAACCGTGGCTTCATGACCAACCCCGCCTACCAGGAATACGAAGAACTCGCCGCAGAAATCGACCGTGCCGTGCGTTTCATGGATGCATGCGGAGCCGATTTCGAAGCGCTACGCCGCACAGACTTCTACGCGGCACACGAAGCGCTCCTACTGGACTACGAACGCGCGCTGACCCGCACCGATTCCCGTACCGGCAACCCATACGCGACCAGCGCCCACTTCCTGTGGATCGGTGAACGCACCCGCGAGATCGACGGCGCACACGTCGATTTCCTCTCACACGTTGAAAACCCGCTCGGAGTCAAACTTGGCCCCACCTCCACAGGGGAGGACGCGCTACGTTTGATCGAGAAACTCAACCCCAAGCGCATCCCAGGCCGCTTGACGTTCATCACCCGCATGGGGGCCACCAACATCCGCGAAAAGCTCCCACCCATCGTGGAAGCGGTCAAGAACGCTGGCGAAGACGTTTTGTGGATCACCGACCCGATGCATGGCAACACCGTGACCAGCTCCAACGGCTACAAGACCCGCCGCGTGGAAGACGTTATGGACGAAGTCAAGGGTTTCTTCGAAGTGCACCAGTCGCTCGGGACCGTGCCAGGCGGTCTCCACATCGAAATGACTGGCGATGACGTAGCTGAATGCCTCGGCGGGGCAGACCCGATCCGGGAAGACCAGTTCGATGACCTCTACGAAACCGTATGTGATCCACGCTTGAACCATTCGCAATCCCTTGAACTAGCGTTCCAGGTAGCCAATGGCCTAGCGCACCGTTAACCCGTAGCCGTAGAACCGAACAACACGAGCCGAACACGAGCCGAACACGCAAGCTGAGCTCACAAGAGGGGCAGAGGAAGGGAACCATGAGCGAGAAGAACACCGAGACCGGTCTCACAACCGGCCCGTACGCCCTGTTTGATCGCGATGAGGACCGTAACGACCTCATCAGCGGGTTCTGGCGGGCTGACTACGCCCCCAACACGCTACCGGAGAGACTCGTGCTTGCTTTCCTGGGGCCCACCGTGGACGAGTTCGCGCACGAACGCGGCTGGGAATGCCGGGTTGAGCTGGATTCGATCACCCGCGACTACCCGTACTGGGTCACCGAACACAACGGGGTAGAAGTCGGCGTAGTGTTAGCTCCGCTGGGGGCATCCGCGGCAACACAGAACCTCGAATTCGGGGTGGCGCTAGGCGCTAACAAAATCATTGCAGTGGGTAGCTGCGGGGCGCTCGACACTCAAGAAGAGAACGTGTTCTTCATCCCGGAGCGTGCGCTGCGCGACGAGGGAACGAGCTTCAAATACTTGCCAGCTGAAGACTGGATTGACCTCGATGCTGCCGGCATTGAAGCTGTTGAGGCGGCACTTGCGGCTCAGAACCGTGCCGGGGAACGGGTCACCGTATGGACCACCGACGGGTTCCTGCGTGAAACTCCGGCGATCATCGAACGCCGCCGAGCAGCCGGATGCGACGTCGTGGACATGGAATGCTCAGCGCTCGCGGCAGTATCCCGCTTCCGCGGCGCAACCTACGGACAGTTGCTCTACACGGCTGACTCGCTCGCCGACCTCGACCAGCACGACCCACGCGGCTGGGGGAAAGCCTCCCGCGGCATCGCACTCGACCTCGCCATCGAGGCCGCAACCCGGCTGTAAGTCAGTAGCCGGCGCCGGTCTTCAACGGCTGAGGGGCAAGACAGCTGAGGGCAAGACGGCTGAGGAGAGCTACACGGCGTGAGGGCTAGACGACGCCGATCACAACGGTTGAGCCGCGCTTGAGCATCTCACCGGCCCGCGGACGTTGTTGCACCACGTTATCGAGGACTGTACCGAAGGAACCTTCCTCAACGGACACTTCGAATCCGGCGTCTTCGAGGATCTGCCGGGCTTCGTCCGTGCTCTTGAACCTCACATTCGGGACCTCTACCAGGTCAGGGCCCTTCGAGACGACCATCTCGATTTCGCTACCACGTTCCACTTTCTCGCCACCATTAGGGGAGGTGCGGATTACCGCACCTTCCTCGTAGGTGTCAGAGAACTCCGCTTCACCGACCACCACAGTGAAACCTGCGGCTTCGAGGAGATCTTTCGCATCGGACTCGTTGCGGCCCTGCACACGCGGGATCTCGACAGGGGCAGGGCCGGACGACACCACCACATCGACCTTTGAGGCTTCCGCGATGCTTGAGCCGAACTCCTCAGATTGTTCAATGATCTTGCCGGCTTTGGCTTCGTTGTGGCGTTCGGTCACCTTACCGAGCTTGAGATTGGCTTCCTCCAGCTGAGCTTGTGCAGCTTTACGGTCCAGACCGTTGAGGTTCGGGACGCTCACCATCCTCGGTCCGCGCGAAATCACCAGGTTCACTCCCTGGTACCGGCGGACCGACTCACCGGCTTTTGGGTCAGTAGCTATGACCTTGCCTTTCGCGACCGTGGCCGAGTAGTCCTCGCTCGTGTTCGCGTGGGTCCCGACTTCGTCAAGCTGGGATACCGCACTGGCTTCCGTCTGGTTCCTCAGATCAGGCACCACTACTTCAGCGCCCGGTCCGGAACCGAACCACCACGCACCCAGGCCGGCACCCAAGACCAAAATGAAGACGATGAGCGCGATGAACCAAGCCTTCCGTTTGGTTCCCGGCCGGGACACGGATTCAGATGGTTTGCGTGCCGCGCGCCCCGTGCGTGGTCCCGTCTTAACCGCGGAAGCACCCGCACCTGCTACGGAACCGGATTCGTTACTTTCGAAGGAACCCGGCCTGATCTCGTGCGATTGGGTGTCATCAGGCAAACTCAGCTGATGATGCGGGATCCCGCCCTCCGGAACCACAGTCGTATCCGAATCTGGCGGAGGTGGCGTGACAACCGATGTTCCTTCATCGTGCGGAAGCGGAACGTAGGTTGTCGGCGCATCGTTATCCGCCGCATCGTCGTCACTGCTCTGCGCTTGGTGACTGTTCTGCGCTAGGTGCTTAGCTCCAGCGGCGTCCCCGGCGTCAGTCAGTTCGTCTTCGCTCGGGCGGGTGCGGGCCAACAGGTTCTGTGTAGCGACCACCAGATCATGCAGGGTGACCGGTTCATCACCTAAGTCGAGGTCCTCTTCTGAAAGGTGACGCTCCACGTGGCGCAACGCGTTGAGGAAATCCCCGGCGTGGGTCGGGCGTTTATCTGGTTGCTGCTCGGTGGCCCACGCAACCAGATAATCGAAGTCCTCGTTCAGTTCCGGCACTGTGACCGATGGCGCGGGAACCGTCTCGTTGACGTGGCGCATCGCTACATCCCACGCCGTCTCCCCGGTGTAGGGTTGCCGTCCCGTCAAAAGCTCATACAGCAGAATGCCGCACGCATAAATGTCGGTGCGTTCATCTGCGCCGCGCCCGGTCACCAACTCGGGGGAGACATAAGCGACAGTGCCGACCAGCCCGCCGGTAGCGGTGTGTTCGCTTGCGGCCCGGGAAAGACCGAAATCTGCGAGTTTGATGCGGCCATCCGCTGAGATAAGAACGTTCTCAGGCTTGATGTCACGGTGCACCATGTTCGCTTCATGCGCGGCAGCGAGGCCGGAGAGGATCGCTTCCATGACTTCAAGCGCTGCCCGCGGAGCCATCGCGCCCTGGGTCCGCATGACATCACGCAACGTCACGCCCGGAACATACTCCATGACGAGGTAGGCTTCGGAACCGTCAACCCCTTGGTCATAGACATTGACAACGTTGGGGTCACTCAACCGCGCTGCCGCGATCGCTTCCGCCTCGAAGCGTTCAACGGATTCCTTGGTTTCGGCAAGGTGCGGATGCAAAACCTTCAACGCGACCTGGCGGCGCAGCTTCAAATCCGTACCCAAATACACCGTGGACATGCCTCCGCGCGCAACTCGGCGCTCGATGCGATAACGATCATCGAGCACTTCGCCAACTAATACGTCGCGGCGTCCTGGCATAGTCACACCTCGATCTTAGGGGAAAGCAGAGCAGAAACCATTCAAGCGCACCCTCATGGGGAGTCACACCTCGAACTATACGAGCCGTATTACCCCGGGGTATACGACCAAGGGATGAGCCGCGCAGAGATAGTCGCAACTCTTGATTGGTTGCGGCGCTGGGCTGGAAGCGGTGGGCGGGATGCGCTGGGCTGGATGCGGTGGCGGGTTTGAAGTTGGGGTGCTTGAAATTGCGATGCGTTAAACATGCGGGCGTCCGGTGTTTAGTCCGGACGCCCACATGGGTATGAATATTGAGTGTTTAGGATGCGCGGCGGGCGCGTGCGGCGCGGCGCTTCATTGCGCGGCGTTCGTCTTCGCTGAGCCCGCCCCACACACCGGCGTCCTGGCCGGTCTCCATTGCCCACGAGAGGCATTGTTCGATGACCGAGCAGGTGCGGCACACGCTCTTCGCTTCTTCGATCTGCAGGAGTGCAGGACCTGTGTTGCCGACTGGGAAAAAGAGGTCAGGGTCTTTTTCCAGGCAAGCGGCTTTATCGCGCCAACTCATGCGGTGAATGCTCCTTGGTTGCTGTGGCGACAGCCCACGATGCTCCGTGGGATCGCCGTGTTGTTGCGTCAGTGTCGCAACATGTTCGTTGTGCCTGCGGTCTTCATATCGGTAGTGCAGGCTGTTCGTTTTGTTTACATCGATGCTGGAGAAACAAGACGGCCCACATGACGTGGGCCGGTGCGTCTACAACATCAGGTACTGACATCAATTTTCCCACGGGGTTGGTAGCTAGACAAGGGTGAATGCTACTTGAAAGTCACTAATTGGTATGGCGTTGATCACCGTTTGTGCACTAAGAGCTGAGATTCTGTTGGCCTTCGTTATCCATCCGTACACGTTCGAAATGTAGATGTGGAAGACGGTTTCCCGTGCCAGGTTCGATGGGTGCACGTTCTCAGACCTAGAATGTTGGGCATGATGACTCAGCCTTCCCAGCCCGCCAAACGCTCCAAGCAGGCAGATTCTTCTCAGCAGGCGCACTCTTCCAACCAGGCGGAGCCTCGTGAGGTTCGCATGGTTGCTCCTGCATCTGTCAAAGTGACTGTGGCGATGCTTGGGTTGGAGGTCTTGGGGGTCGCGGCCGCTTTGATCATGTCGATCGTCAACCTCAATCAGCCGGGCCCGTTGAATATGCCGGGCCGCATCTTCATGTTGGTTCTGATTGCCGCGGCCGGTGCGGGTTTGTTAGTGACAGCGGTTCAGCATTACTTAGGTAAAGCGTTCACCCGCGCGATCATCGTGGTGTGGCAGCTGTTCCAGATCATCATTGGTGCCCAAGCGCTCGCCGGTGGCGGAGCGATGTTCGGCGGCGGTATCTGGTTGGGGCTTGCGATGGTGGTCACGGCCGCGGTTGCGTTGGTCATGGTTTTCTCCCCGGCCACGCGTTTGTACCTTTCGATCGACGACGTCCCACGCTGAAACCTGCGAACACGGTTGGTGGGCGTCCGCTGTGTTCTAGCTGGTTCCTGCTCATCTTTTACGGCACAGGTGAGCCCGTTACGGCACGTGTGAGGCGATGGCCCTGTAGGTTGCTTGATTGATGTTGACCAGCACGTGGCCGGGCTGCGTTGTGCTGGCCAGGGGTGGATTCCACCCGAGAGGCTCGTAGTCGCTGCCGTTCAACGGTGGGATAGCGATGGTGTGGGTACCTAGTGCTGTGCTGCGCCACCAGGGCATGAGGTAGGGCAAACGTGCGGGGGCGCTAGCGCCGAAGATGATGGGTTTGCCGTCCTTGATGCGGCGTTGGCATAGCGAGATGAGGCTGGGGCTGAGCGCTTCAGCGTTGTCGATGACCCAGATTGTTTTTTCTTCCTGATCTTCTTCGGGCTCGTGAGAGGTTGCTTCAGGGTCGATGCGCTCGACCGTATAGCCGCTGCACCATGCATTGATGAGCGTGTTGCGTGCACGGTCATCAGCGCCGATCACTAGCCCGGCTGGTCTGGCTTGCACGAGCACGGGAGTCTGCGAGGGAATTAGGGTGATATGCAGCGACGGGGCTGATCTTTCTAGGGTGGGCTGGGTAAGACCGCCGAGCGTGACGGTGTGCGGGGTGCGGTTCTCATCCCAGCGGTGGGGGTTATCCGCCAGTTGTGGTTCTGTGTCAGCGGTTGGTAGTTGAATTGCCAGCCCGTCGGCCGGCAGCGAGGCAGAACTGAGCACTCCGCGGCCTGGTAAGGAGGGGACGGGTCGGATGCGGGGCCATATGTGGCGGGCTTCAGCGGGGACTGCGAACGGCAGGTAGATCCGGTGGGTGAGCGTGGTGAAGATCCGTGAGGTCGCGAGATCTCGCCCGCCGTTGATGATGATCCCGATTTCGCCTTTGAGCGCGAGCTCCCGTACCGCGTGCTCCCTGTAGTTTGCTGCGCGCTCGGATGGGTCTGACCACCAGCTGTGTGGCGAGATGATCCAAAGCGTTGGCGGGACACCCGCGTGAGCATCGGCGGTTGCGTTCGGGAAGCGGCCGTTTTTCAGTTCTCGGAGCACCTCTGTTGCGAGGCTGGTCTGGTCGGGACCGACATAACAGCCCCACGCATGCTTGGTTGAGCGCAGTAGTCCGAGGCCGTCGAGCACGATGACCGAAGAGGCAGAAGGGCCGCGCCCACTTGTGTTGCCATCAAGAGCAGCGTTAGTAGCAAGGTCAGTCTTGGCAGCAAGATCAGCGTTGGTAGCAAGATCAGTTGCGTTGCCTCCAAGAATGTGGGCGAGGCCTCGGATGACGGTGGCGTCTTCATTGCCATCGGCTCCGCACATCCCGATCGAATACGGCATCGGCGGCGCGAACTCCGTGATTCTCACCTGGGGCGTGTTCATGAGCCCCAGCGGAAGCTCTGCATCCGGCGAGGATCTGGCTGTGAAGAGCTCGTGCGGGCAGACTGTCTCAGGTAAAGGTGGCGGAATGAGGGCGTCGGACAGTTGCTGCGGTGCCCGGGCAAGGATCCGTTCCAGGCGTTGAGCAAGCGTAGGTATCCCTCCGCCGCACACCTCGCGAGCTGAAATATCAGTGACCCGCGGGCCAAGGACACCGACACGTAGCGTGGGTGGCGCGTCGCTGGTGGGCTCCACGAGCCCATGAATCAACGGGCTACCGGAGGAAGAAATAATGACGCTTCCGGGCTCCGAAGCCGATATCTGCGCGGCGGCGGGAGAATTGATGAGTGACATCGAATCAGCGGCGTCCACAAGCCTGAGGCACATCACGAGCGAAATGTTCGCCTTGATCTCAGGAGTCACGATTCCCTGCGGCCGCTGGGTGGCCAAGACTAAATGCAGACCTAATGCACGCCCGAGCGTGGCTAGACGCATGATGTCGGTCAAGATGCTCGGGTGGTCTTGGGCGAGAATCCTGAATTCGTCAATCATCAGGATCAGCCGGGGCGGGGCATGCTCAAGCTCGGAAATGTCTGCGACTGAGGCCTCGTTCAACAGTTCTTCACGGCGGGTCAGCTCGACCCGCAGAGCCTCCACGATCCGGTAGATCTCACTTCCGTCAAGGTCAGTGACGCACGTTTCGATGTGCGGCAGCGCTTCAAGATCGCTGAAGGTTGCTCCACCTTTGAAATCGACGAGCGCAAGCCGTAGCTCTTCGGGGGAGTAACGGTCAGCCAGCCCGAGCACCCACGAACGTAGAAGTTCTGACTTGCCCGAGCCCGTGGTTCCTGCGATGAGGGCATGCGGCCCGTCCTTGACGATATCAATAACGAGCGGCGCACCGGCCGAGGTTATCCCCAAATCGGTAGCCACACCGTACCTGGCATCAGCGGTTTCGACGGGTGCGTCGGTACTGTGAGGCTCATCGGTACTGTGAGGCTCGCCGCTGCTGTGGGGTGACCCACCGATATCAGGCGTGCTGCCCAGCTGTGCAGCATCACCCTGCTGTGAAGCATCGCTCTGCTGCGAACCACTGTTGTGTTGATAGGTCAGTGCCGCGTGGTCAAGCGCATCAAAGCTGATGGTGTCAGGGCAGAAATCCTGCCGTGTCCCCTCGCTCAGCACCACAGCTTGTGGCCCAGCCGCACTGGACTCAGCGCACGAAATAACCCAATCACCAGGCAACGCGACACCCTCAGAGGCCAGAGAGCTACGCGTTTCAAGCTTCACCGTAACCGCCGACTGCACCGCGCCTGAACCCTGCGCTGCCCCTGAAGGCTGCGCTGCGCTAGGAGAGTGCGTTGCGCTAGGAGAATGCGCGGCGGATGAGGGGAACGCACTGCCTGGCGGGATGAGCAGGCATTCATAAGAGTTCACTGCGCTATCGAAGCGCACGCCATTTATACCCAGTAGACGGGCAGGTAAACGCGAAGAAGCCGGCAACACCATGCCCCACCCCGCAGGTATTCCACGCTCCAAGAAAGACACAACGACCGCGCTCAACACCTCAAGGCAACGCGCAGGCGGCCCGCAGATCGTCACCGTCGCGCCGGGTTGTACATGCACAACCGCCGGCCACTCAACAGGCTTACGTCGCAACCTAGAGGACAGCGCAACACTGCTTGGCTCACCGTTGACCGTCAGCCGAATACGTCGCTCGCGCACACTCCCGATACGTAGGCTAAGTGTCTGCGCGCTCGCCGAACCCCCTCCGCTCCACGCTGCCGCACCCCTCGCGCCCTGCTGTTGTGAACCGAGATGAGAAGACCTCTGATGCCACGACGCGACAATTCGTGCGGGAGTAGGCGCGTGACGGCGCAGAGTCTCGATGTGCTGCCAGGCTCGCTGCCGTAGCGTGCGGCGATAGCGCCGCCGGTCCGCGATGTTCTGCCCGACCATAAATGATCCGGTCAAAACCCCCAAAGCACCGAAAACCATCATGAACCACGATCCCAACGCGACCCAAAGAACAATCCCAATCCCCAAAGGCGCGATAGCCATGACCAAACCCAGCCACGGGAACCGCGGTGGGGCCTGCATCGAAACATCAAGCCCCTGCGGCAACGGCCCAGAACCACGCTGCCGCCGCACAGCAACCACCAGCCGCAACGTCGTGTCACCAACCGTCACCGTATCCGCATCAGTAACACCGCGAGCACTGCTACCCGAGGAAACGCGCTCGCCGTTGATGGTGACCTCGCCATCGAGTGCTGTGACGGTGATGCCGGTCGGGTCCACTCGTAGCAGTGCGTGTTCGCGGGAGGTAGTGGGGTCGTTGAGTTGGATTCTTCCTGGTCCTCGGCCGATGAGGGATTCGCCGCGGGGTAGTGGGAACACGGTTCCGCTGTCGGGGCCTGAGTCCACGATGAGGTGGAGTGTGTCTCGGTGCCGGTGTGAGGCATTCTTGCTGCGCCCGGTGGTGGTGTTTGTGTCTTCTAGGAGCAAATGTTTCAGATATTGCGCGGCGTCTTTCCGAAGACCCGGAAGCTGAAATACGCGTGGGTTTCGTGGATCGAGCAGCAACATGGTGGGGAACTCCTGGGTGAAATCATTGAATTTCCGTGGTTGAAGACAACGTACTGAAGAACCGGCTGTGGGCTCCCTGTGAGTTGCTCTGGTGTGGATAAGCTCCGTTATCCACATCTTTTTATTTAGTGCTTGCAACCGGTGCGTGTGTGCTTTTAGGGTCATGATCAAACACTGAGAAAAATTCGCCGCAAGAATTCGCTATGAAACTCAGCGAGACAGGATTCGCTGAAAAGAATTCCCTGATTCACATCACATGAGACAACACGCGTGAGGGGTGGAACATGAGTGAGATCGCTTCGATGATCGAACGTGATGTTCGCCAGCAGATGCGCCGGGATGGGGTAGACCCGGTGACTGCTCCAGCACACGTGCGCGCGCTGGTGGCGCAGGCACTTGAAGACTATGACCTGCGCACGCTCACGGAGTCGCTGACCCCGTTGAAGCGTCGTGATGATGTTGAGCGCCGCATCGTTGATTCGCTCATCGGGCTTGGCCCGTTGCAAGTGTTTATGGACGATCCTGAGGTTGAAGAGATCTGGCTTAACGGCCCGGATAGGGTGTTCGTTGCCCGTTCCGGGGTTGCGTCGCTGACCCCGGTCAGGATGACCCAGGACGAGCTACGTTCGCTGGTGGACCGCATGCTGGCTGGAACCAACCGCCGCGTCGATTTGTCCTCCCCGTTCGTTGACGCTGCATTGCCGGACGGCTCCCGGCTTCACATCGCGATCCCTGACATCACGCGTTCAGCGTGGATGGTCAACATCCGTAAATTCGTGGCTCAGGCCCATCGTTTGAGCGATATGGTGCGGCTCGGCTCGCTCAGCAACAGCGCGGCAGCGTTTCTGGACGCGTGTGTGCAAGCCGGGCTCAACATCGTGGTGTCCGGGGCAACTGGCGCGGGAAAGACCACGATGCTGAACGCGCTTTCCGCCTCGATCGGGGCGCGGGAACGCGTCATCACTGTGGAGGAAGTCTTTGAACTCAAGGTCCCGTTGCGTGACGTGGTCGGAATGCAGTGCCGCCCAGCCAACCTCGATGGAGTCGGAGAGATCACGCTACGGCGGCTCGTAAAGGAAGCGTTGCGGATGCGGCCAGACCGGATCATGGTCGGGGAAGTGCGAGAGGCTGAGAGTTTCGACTTATTGCTTGCCCTCAATGCAGGCCTGCCTGGGATGGCTACGATCCACGCGAACTCGGCGCGAGAAGCAATCAGCAAAATGTGTTCCCTGCCTTTGCTTGCCGGTGCAAATATCTCCCAAGAGTTCGTGGTTCCGACCGTGGCATCGACAATGCACGTGGTGGTGCACTGCTACCGCACCCCAGCCGGCGAGCGCGGGGTCGAGGAGATCGTGATGCTCAAAGGTTCGGACGGGCAGGGAGTTATCGAGACTTCCACGATTTTCAAGCGTTCCCGCGGTGAGCTGCTTCCCAACCGTGATGCTGACCCGGCGCACGCTCGTTTCGCGGCCCGCGGGGTCGATCCACGCATGTTTTTGGTGGAGCGGCTATGAGCGCGATTCTTGGGTTGACGCTTGGGCTGGGCCTGTTGCTGATTTGGCAGTCCGGTTTTCCAACGCGTGGTGGGAAGAAGTCCTTAACCTCGGTGAGTAGGTTGCGCCGGACTATGGACCGGGCCGGGTTGCAGCACGTGACCACGGTGACGTTTCTGCTCATTAGTAGTTGCATCGTGGTGGTAGCCACGGGCATCTATCTGTTGGTGACCTCAACTCTCACGGTGTCGCTGGTGCTCGCGGGGATCACCGCGGTCTTGCCGTCGTGGTGGTTGCGGCACAAAGCCGATCAACGTAGTAAGGCTTTGCGGGAGACATGGCCTGATGTCGTGGACCATCTGCGTTCGGCGGTGCGTGCCGGGTTACCGTTGAATGAAGCGCTGGCACAATTGAGTTTCGAGGGGCCGAAAGAGCTTCAGCCAGCGTTTAGGGCCTATGCGGCGGACCTCAAGGTCACCGCCAACATGGAAGAAACGCTCGACCGGCTCGCGCAGCGACTAGCTGACCCTGTGGCTGACCGCATCATCAGCGCAGTCAAACTCACCCGCGAGGTGGGTGGGGCCGATGTCAGCGTCATGCTCACCACGCTATCGGGTTTCTTGCGCACTGATGCGCGCACGCGAGGGGAACTCGAAGCTCGGCAGTCGTGGACAGTCAACGCTGCACGGCTGGCGATCTGCGCGCCGTGGGTCATCCTGTTGGTTCTCTGCCTCGAACCACGCGTAGCGCAGGCGTACTCGACACCAGTCGGGCTCATGGTTCTGCTTGGCGGAGCGCTCGTGGCTGTGGTGAGCTACCGCATTATGATGCGGATTGCGCGTCTCCCTGAACCTCAGCGGGTGATCGCTTGAACCTGTTCATTGCTTGCGCCCTGCTCACACTCACCGGCTTAGCCGGCATCGGATTCATCATCGATTTCATATTGCGAGGTAGAACCCTTCCGATCAGCGACAGGATCGCGGCCCAGTTCGGCGCCCGTACGCCCCGGCCGTGGAGCTGGGGCGTGCTCAACCCACTGAGATACCTCTCGTCATCAGCCGCACGGGCGGCCCGATACAACAGCGCAACCCGCAACAGCACGTACCCGGCGGGCCCACACATCGCGATGCGGGATCGGAAAATCGCGGCCATGCTCACCGCCGCCGGCCTCGACATCAGCGTGGCCGAACACAAACAACACAGGCTCATTGCCTCACTCGTCATGGCAGGGGCCGCCGGAACCATCTTCATAGCGCTCAGCACCCGGCAAAGCATCCAGCCCATAGCCGCGATCATCGCAGTCATCGCAAGCGCAATCGCCGGCGCCTGGATCGTAGACACCCGCGTCAACCAACGCATCAAACAACGCCGACGAGCCGCGATCGAGCAATGGCCAGAGTTCATTGAACTCGTAGCGCTCGCCGTTGCGGCAGGCGATGGCATGCGTTCAGCGATCGCCCGGGTAGGGAATCAGTTCCCTGGCGTATTGGGGGAGCGGATCCGCGACATGCTGATCCAGATGCGCGTGAACGGAAACGTTGGTGAAGCACTCGTTGAATTCGCGGCAGAACTTGAGAGCACCACGGTCCAACGGTGCGCATCCACCGTGAGTGTTGCGGCGGAGCGCGGAACCCCTCTGGCCGCGGTTTTACGGGATCAAGCCGCAGATGCCCGGGAATCAGCTCGGCGGGACCTTATGGAAACAGCGGGCAAACGTGAGCTCGGGATGCTGTTGCCCGTGGTGTTTGGTGTCTTGCCGCTCTCCGTGGTTTTCGCAGTGTTCCCGGGGCTGAGCCTGCTCACGATGTCTGTATAGAAACGTTGTATTCAGAAGTGAAAGGAATCAATCATGAACAACAAATTCGCTCGTTCACGGGTGGGTTCAGCCGTCACGGCCGCGTTGGTGAAGTTCTCGGCACTCATTGCCGGGGCAGCACCCGATGAGGACCGTGAACGCGGTGACGTTCCAGGCTGGGTTCTGGTGACTCTCATGTCGGCTCTGCTGGTTGCAGCGATCTACGCGGTCGCAGGCCCAGCTTTGATCAAGCTGTTCAACGATGCGATCGGTAAGGTCGGCGGCATGTGATGGTGATGTGTGAGAGCCAAGAGGCGGGCGCTGGAGGCGGCCAAGAGCATCCGGAGCGGGGTTCCTCTGTAGCAGAGACAGCGATGATCATGGGACTCGTCGCGCTCTTATTCGTCGGAATGATCCAGCTCGCGGTGTTCCTGCATTGGCGCAACATGGCGGCAGACGCAGCAACCCACGGGGCGCGCTTTGGCGCGTTCCCGGACCAATCAGCGAGCGCAGGAGCGCAACGAGCTCAAGAACTGCTGGACTCATCACTGCAGCCAGGTATGGGACAAGCCAATGCCGAACTCATCAGCCGAGACTACGGGCCAGCAGTCAAAGTCACCGTTACCGTTCGCGTACCGATCCTAGGGTTCCTGCCCGCGCCGTTCGAATACTCGACCAACGCGGTTGTAACCAAAGCGACGTTCTAATGCCCGCCACAACGCAGAACACAGCGCTTGAATGCAACGAACCCAACGAGACGGCGGCGGGGCAGGATCGGGGTAGCGCGATCATCGAATTCGTTGGTCTAGCGATCTTGCTTGCGATCCCGCTGATGTATCTGATGATCGCAGTCGCGATGGTTCAGGCGGGCAACCTCGCCGCGGTCGCGGCATCCGATCAAGCCGCCCGCATCATGACCAACAACGGTTCCACGCAGGACCAAGATGCTCCTGGGGCGCGTCCGCCTGGAACACGTGCCCAAGCCGAACACGCGATCGCGGATGTCATGCACGGCTACGGCATCAACCCGGACAATGCGCGGCTCACCCTTACATGCTCGGGGCAATGCCCCGGACCAGGCTCACTCATCACTGCACGCGTGGACGTTGACGTTCCGCTACCTTTCCTGCCCGAAGGCGTCCGGGGGATAGTGAAGGCACAGTCTGAGACCTCGATGCTGATAGGAGGAGCCGAATGACCGCCTCGAAAACAGAGGAGGAAGGCCGCATCACCGTCATGGTCGCGGGCCTGCTCGGGCTCCTCATCGCGGTGCTCGCGGTAACCTCAGCTTTGAATCACGTCGCGATCTCTCAACGGAAACTCACCTCGATCGCTGACTCGGTCACAAGCTCCGCAGTCTTGAGCAAATCCCAAGCCAAAGCGATTCAAGAAACCGGCCACCCGGATGTTTCCGCCGCACGCGCCGACATCGAAGCGCAGCTACGGCGCATCCCACTGCCAGACCAACTGGATAACCTGCGGATCGACAACATCGAATTCAAAGGAGAATCGCTCACACTCCACGTTAACATGTCCGCAACCACCAGGATCCCGATTCTAGGCGGCATGCTGCCCGGCACCACCCACGTACACACCCACTCCTTCAGTCGGGTGGAAATGCGTTAACTCAGCCACCGGGGCGATCCGACGCGGGATGGGCCTGAAACCGATACCGTACCGGCCTGAACTTCAGGTGGGCATAGTTGCATGCCGGGTAGACTTGAAAACACTATGTCTTCAACTGATTTTGCCGCCGAGATCCGCGACCTCCGACATACTCTTCACGAGATTGAAGAGGTCTCGGACATAGAGCAGCTTCAAACCGAGATCGAGAGACTCGAAAAAGAAGCCGCTGCACCCGACTTGTGGGATAACCCCGAAGAAGCCCAGAAAGTGACTTCCGCTCTATCCCATAAGCAGGCTGAACTCGGCCGCATCACCGGCATGGGGTCCCGCATCGATGACTTCGAAACCCTCATCGAACTCGCGGAAGAAGAAGGCGAACCGGAGCTGTTAGAAGACGCAGACTCCGAGCTAGCCAAGATCAAAGAAAAACTCTCCGAACTGGAGATCATGACCCTGCTTAACGGGGACTACGATGCCCGCGAAGCAGTCATCACAATCCGCGCTGGAGCAGGAGGCGTGGATGCGGCTGACTTCGCCGAGATGCTGTTGCGCATGTACCTACGGTATGCGGAACGCCGCGGGTGGAAAACCAAAGTCACCGACACCTCCTATGCTGAGGAAGCCGGCTTGAAATCCGCGACCTTCGAAGTCAACGAACCCTACGCGTTCGGAACCTTGTCAGTCGAAGCCGGAACCCACCGGCTCGTACGCATCTCACCATTCGATAACCAAGGCCGCCGCCAAACCTCGTTCGCGGCAGTCGAGGTGATCCCGCTCATCGAAACCACCGACCACATCGAAATCCCGGATAACGAACTTAAAATCGATGTGTTCCGTTCCTCCGGCCCAGGTGGGCAGTCCGTCAACACGACCGACTCCGCAGTGCGGATGACCCACATCCCAACCGGGATTGTGGTCTCAATGCAGAACGAAAAATCCCAGATTCAGAACCGTGCCGCCGCACTACGGGTTATGCAATCCCGGTTGCTTCTGCTGAAACAGGAAGAAGAAGCCGCGGAGAAGAAAGCACTCGCGGGCGACGTCAAGGCTTCCTGGGGCGACCAGATGCGTTCCTATGTTTTGCACCCGTACCAGATGGTCAAAGACTTACGCACCAACCACGAGGTCGGCAATACCGGTTCGGTTCTGGACGGCGACATCGATGGGTTCATCGACGCCGGCATCCGTTGGCGTGCAGGCCAACGCAACCAAGACGACGAATAAGCCAGACGACGACTAACCCAGACGAGGACTAGCCCCGACGGAGGCTGTGCCCGCTACGCGAACTGGGCTTGGCCGACTGTGATCTGCGAGGTTTCCTTGGTGTGCTCGGTGATCCGACCATCGACCAGGGTCACCATTTCATCGAAGCGGTGGGCGTGCTGTAGGTCGTGGGTCACCAGCAGAGTGGTGACATCGAGTTGCTTGGTCATGCGGATCAACAGGTTGATGATGGTCGCACCTGAACGTGAATCCAGCGCGGAGGTCGGTTCGTCCACGAGCAGCACCGACGGATTGGATACCAGCGCGCGGGCGATGTTGACGCGTTGACGCTGCCCACCGGAGAGCTGGGATGGCCGTAGGTTCGCTTGCTCGCTGAGCCCTACTGCTTCGAGTAGCTCACCGGCACGGATACGCGCGGCACGTTTCTGTACTCGCGTTCCCGCGAGCTCAACCACCGCGCGCACCTGTTCGTGCGCGGTTAGTGACGGCAGAAGATTGGACTGCTGGAACACGATCCCGATTTTCTCGCGACGCAGACGCGCGGCTTGTGCCGCGCTTAAGCGGCTGGCCTCAACATCGTCGATCATGACGGACCCCGAATCCGGTTGTGTCAGTGTCGCCGCGACCGTGAGCAGCGAGGACTTACCTGACCCGGATGGCCCCGTGATTCCGACGAGCGTGCCAGGTTCAGGACTCAGCGTCACGTTATCGAGCGCGGTCACGGTGTCGTTGCCGTCCGGGTAGGTCAGGGTCAGGTTGGTGAGGGAAAGCATGATGAACCTTTCAGAAGGATGGTGGCGGTGCGAGAAGCAGAACGGAATAGATGCGTAAGTGCGGGCTAGCGGTTTAGCTGAGGGCTTGCATCGGATCAGCTTTGGTCACTGAACGGAGGGCGAACGCTGCACCGATGAGCCCCAAGAGCGTCATGAGTAGTCCAGGGACGAGCGTTGTGAGCCAGTTGCTGACGAACGGTACGTTCGCAGAGACCGCTGGCCCAGCGAGCATGATGATCCCGATTCCCGCGCCAACACCAACGGCTAGAACGAGTAAGGATTGGCCGATCGCGTCGCGCAGAAGAGCGCTCAGGGGGGAGCCGAGTGCGCGCATCACGGCGATGTCCCGGGTGCGTTGCAGCGTCCACACTGTGAAGAACGCGCCAACAACGAGCGCGGAGATCGCCATGAGCATCCCGATCATGAGCCCGAGCGAGCCGACCTCGGAACGGAAAGAACCAACGGCCAAGAGCTGATCGAACCCGGCAGGGGAGACCGTGTTCGCGGCCTTGTTGATGGCTTGGGCGTCGTCATCGGAAACATCTGCATGCACTAACAAAGCGTTCGGTTGGCCGCTGCCTCCGGTGCGTTCGGAGAGTTCTTGCCACGCGGTCCACGACATCCCTACGACGGGCACGTGAGAATAGTGACCGGTTCCAGTGACCTCAGAGACCGTGAACTCGTGGCCTGCGACCGTGATCGTGGAACCAGCCTGAACACCGAGTTCTTCCGCGGCGTCTTCACTCACTGTGACGTCGCTGCCGGTCGGTGCTGCCGCGTCGTCGGCCTGGTTCGGGCCTGTGCCGGCGCCAAGGTCAGCGCCAGGGCCGTGCGCCATGATCGCAACGCCGGTGGTGTTCTCCTCGTGGCTTGCCGAGATTTGTGTGACGCCGATGGCGGTCACGTTGGTCTGGCCAATGTGCTCTTCCCACTCGCGCTGGGCTTCAGGGGAGATGGACGAGGTGGACATACTTGCGCTCTGAGCGCCGGTGGGGGCCGACATCACGAGGCGGTCTGCCTTCCAAGACCGCACGGTGTCGACGTTGGCGCCGGCGAGCCCGCCGGTCAAGCCGGTCAGGAACCCCACGAGCAAAGTCATGAGCATCACCACCACCGTGATGATCGCGAAGCGCCCCTTCGCGTGTAACACATCACGCCAAGCCAGAAACATTTCAACCTCTTCCGTTCGAACTTCCCCCACGCTGCGATGCAACACTGCCTGCGGTGCAGTGCGGTGCAATGCGCTTTTGCAGGGCAGTGCGGTTTTGCGGTGCAGCCTGGTTTTTCGTTATCTCCATTCCATCGACTTCCGCCCATGAATAGATCCCGCGGAGGACTGATCTTGGTTGCCAACATGGTTGAGGCCGAGGATCAACCTTTCGGTTGATGTATGGACGTCAAGGCGTGCGGTTGAGCGCAGTATTCTCATACATATGGTTGAGCTCACGCCTTCTTCTGCCCGTGCAGTGCCGGAGCCGGAGCATGTTGTTTCAGCGATGGCCCCGGCCTTCCGCTTGTTGCGGGCTGGCCTGCACATTGTGATGCTCGTGTGCGCTGGTATTGCTTTCGCGGCCGGTGTGGGGCTGAGTAAGACGCCGGGGCAGACGCATCACGGTTGGCCAGGCATGGCAGGCGTTGTGCTCTTCGTTGCCGGGTGGGCCGGTGGCGCGATTCAGGTTGAGCGAGGCAAGGTTCACGAAAACACCGCGGCAACCGTGGCCGGTCTGAGCCTCATGGGGGCGGCATGGATGCTGGCGGCGAGCCAGATCCTGGAAGCCTCGTATTTGGTATTTCCGTTCTTTTTCGCGTTGCTGTTCCTCTTGGGGATGAAGCTCGGCACGGTCGCTGTTGCGGCCGCCACGGCGTGCGCTATTTTCTTTGTTTCCCTTCACATCGGGTTTTCTTTCGCGGTTGTGATCGGCCCTGTCCTGGGGGCATCGGTCAGCATCATGATTGGTTGGGCGTTGCGCGCGGTCGCGTATCAGGCGGCAATGCGTGAATCTCTGCTACAGAGACTCTTGGACACGGAGCGGGAACTGACCGTGAGCCAGCGGGAGGCCGGGGTGCAGGCTGAACGTGCCCGCTTAGCTGGAGAGATTCACGATGGTGTCTCCCAGTCCTTGTCCTCGATCCAGATGCTGTTGCACGCCGCGGAACGTGGCCTGCCAACCGATGATGAGCATCGTAAGACGAAGGAATACATCGTCATGGCCCGTTCGGCAGCCGAAGACGCGCAGTCAGAGACGCGAGGGATGCTGCGCAGGATGGCACCGGCGGCGCTCTCTGATGAAACGCTCACCGGTGCCCTGGAGCGGCTTGCCGATGTGGGGGCAGGCCCGGCCGTGGTCGTGATGAGTGATGACCCACCGTTGACGATGAGCCAACAGTCTGCGCTGCTGCGGATCGCTCAAGGGGCGGTAGGTAATGCCCGCCAGCATTCCCAGGCCCACCGGGTTTTGGTTTCACTTGAGCACGATGACGCCACGGCGACACTCACGATCAGCGATGACGGGGTTGGTTTTAGTCCGTCGAAAGCGCCGGAAGGCACACCGGGCAGAGGCCACTTTGGTTTGGCTTTGATGCGTGAGCGGGCCCAACAGCTGGGCGGGGAACTCGTGGTGGATGCCCGGCCCGGTCAGGGCACAAGGATTTCTGTACGGATCCCGCTTGAAGCCGGCGCGTCACAAGGCGGAGGCCAGAACGGTGCGGGGCAAGCTAGTAACACCGGCGAGGAGGAGCTATGAGCGAAGCACGTGATCGCATCCGCATTGTTGTGGTGGATGATCATCCCGTGGTCCGGGCTGGTTTGCGCGCCCTGCTGGAGATGGAAGATGACCTCACGGTAGTGGGGGAGGCAGGAAGCGAAGACGATGCTGTTGCCGAGGTTGAGCGGGAGCGCCCTGACCTGGTTTTGATGGACCTGCGGCTCGACCATGAAGGCTCCGGCGCGGTAGCTATTCAGCGTCTGCGTGCAGCGGGGCTCACGATGCCGGTTTTGGTTTTGACCAACCACGATACGGACGCCGATATTCTCGCGGCAGTCGAGGCCGGAGCCTCAGGCTACCTGCTCAAGGACGCCCCACCGGAAGAGCTGTTGCCGGCAGTGCGCGCGGCAGCCGCTGGCCAGTCAGCGCTCGCCCCGGCGATAGCGAGCCGTCTCATGGAACGGCTCGTCTCACCCTTGCCGAGCCTGACGCTGCGCGAGCTGGAAGTGTTGCAGTGCGTCTCAGACGGGCTCACGAACGCCGAGATCGCCCAGAAACTCTTTGTTTCGCAAGCAACAGTGAAGACCCACCTGGTTCACGTATTCGAAAAACTTGGGGTGACCTCCCGCACCCAGGCCGTCGCCGAAGCCCGAGAACGCGGACTGTTCTAGACCGCGCTGCTATGCCGCGCTGCTATGCCGCGCTTCTAGACAACACTGCTGTGCCTGCCGGAATCACCATGAAAAACGGCAGGCCCCGGACAACGGGTGTTGTCCGGGGCCTGAAACCGTAGTGGCTTGCTAACTACTAGATGTAAACGAGGATGTCCTCGCCTTTGATCTCGCATGCAAACCGCGGTAGCGGCGCATTCGCTGGACCGGAAATGACGGTGCCGTCCTCGGCTTTGAACCAGGACTCGTGGCATGGGCAGTGGAAACGGTTCTCTGAACCCGGGCTGACTTCACACCCTGCGTGAGTGCAGACCGCCGAAAACGCCAGCACCTCCTTCTCGGAGGGGCGGAACAATACGAGCTTGGTCTGCCCTGCCGCCGCGCTCGCCTGAGACCCCACAGCAAGATCGCTGACCTTCATAACCGCCTCAGGCTTACCCGTGGCTTCAGGGATTTCTGCGGGGCCGCTTGGTCCGCATGCGGCAAGCCCCAGGGCGGCGGCACCCATGACCGCGCCACCTAGGACAGCGCGACGCGAGGCACAACAACCCTGATGCGCCGCATCGTGCTCAGCTGGCGAGGCAACCTCTGCCGCCGCTGCGTTATTTACCGGAGTTTTGTTTTCCATACTGCCCATTGTGTCACTTCGTGGATGCCGGTAAGCTCCACGCGCCGAACGCTTCACCGTTGGCGCGGGTGCTCGCACCAGACTGGTCAAGGAACGGGGTGATGCCGCCGAGGTGCTGCGGCCAGCCGGCACCTAGGATCATGCACAAGTCGATGTCTTGCGGGCCAGCTACAACACCTTCATCGAGCATGATGCGGATTTCAGTTGCCAGCGCATCGAGCACCGTTGTGAGCAGTTGATCCTTGGTGATCGATGCGTCCCCGCGTTCAAGCAAGGCCAGGTGCTCTTCCGGGATGAACTTCCGGCCCTTCTCGTCCTTCGACCAGATCGAGGTGATCTTGTTATCGATGAGCGTCTGTAGGTTCTTCGAAAGCGGGAAACGCTCAGGGAAGCTCGTGTTCAGCGTCTCAGCTACGTGCTGAGCAACCGGCAAACCGACCATCGCGAGCAGATCAAACGGGGACATCGGAAGGCCCAACGGATCCAACGCCGAATCCGCTTCGTGCGGGTCCATGCCCTGATCGAATGCGTCCATAACCAGACCGAGCAGCAACAACAGCAGACGGTTGACCACGAAGGCCGGTGCGTCCTTGACCAGCACTGCAGTCTTGCCGAGGCCCTTCGCGGCGGCGAACGCGGTAGCAAGAACCTGGTCCGAGGTCTCAGGCCCTCGCACAATCTCGATCAACGGCATCTGCGCTACAGGGTTGAAGAAATGGAAACCCACCAGACGCTCAGGATGCTCCAGGACCTCGGCCATCTCTTTGACCGAAAGCGAAGACGTGTTGGTTGCGAGGATCGCATCCGGGCGCACAATCTTCTCAACCTCACGGAAAACCTGCTGCTTGACGCCGATCTCCTCAAACACGGCCTCAATCACGAAATCAGCATCCGCGTAAACACCTTTATCGGTGCCAGCCGTGATGAGCTGCTGGATCGCGCGAGCGTCCTCTTCCTTCATCCGGCCACGTTCAACGTTCTTAGCGAGGTAACCGGCAACATGATCCAAGCCAGCCTGGGCCCGCTGCTCATCCATGTCCGTCATCACGACAGGCACCTGCAGCTTCTGAGCGAACACGAGTGCAAGCTGCGCGGCCATCAGCCCCGCACCGACCACGCCGACCTTCGAAATCTTCTGAGGCTCAACAGCCGGCACGCCAGCCGGACGCTTAGCGCGCGCCTGGAATAGCTCCAAGAACGAATAGATGGTGTTTTGGAATGCCGGAGTGAACATCAAACGCGCAAGCGTATCCACCTCAAGCTCAGCAGATTGCTTCTGCGTCATCGAACGGTTCGCATCCAGCGCATCAAGGAGAGCGGTCGGCGCAGGCCGGGTTTCAGCGTGCGTAGCTTTCTCAACAAGACCGCGCGCATACTTCAGTGCTGCATCCCAACGGGCAGAAACCTCAGGATCAGAGGGATCCTCGAGTTCGCGCTGAGCCTCAGGCGCTGTGCCATCCAGAACGGATGCCGCCCAATCCAGGGAGTCCTGCAGGAAATTCTCCGGCCCAAAACCAACATGAGCCCCGCCCATCTCAACAAGTTCGTTACCGGTAAGGAAACGGTTGCCCTTCAGCGGGTTCTCGAGCATGACCTTCAAACCGTTCTCGATACCCACGATGCGCGGGAAGCGATAGACGCCACCCCAACCAGGAATCAAACCGAGGCCAGCCTCCGGAAGCCCCAGCGCGCGTGTGGCTGTGTTGACGGTGCGGTACTTGAAAGCCAGAGCGGTCTCGAAACCGCCGCCCAGGGACTGACCGTTGATGAACGCGAAACTTGGAGCATCGGCATCAGCGATGACGTCGTAGGCCACGTGGCCGAGTTCTGCTAACCGGCGTCCGTCATCAGGATCCGAAAGGGTGCGGATGGTGCTGAGATCCGCGCCAGCAGCGAACGTGCGGCCAGTACCTGTGATAGCGATCGCGTCGATCTCACCGGCTTCGGCACGCTTGACTTGAGCTTCGGCCGCGCGGCCGATCTTCGCTAGGCCGGCAGGCCCCAAGGTTGCAGGATGTCCCTCTTTCTCTGCGACCATCGTCATGAGGGCGATGGTGTGGCCGCCAACCTCATGATCCTCAACCTCAACGTGGGTTACGATTTCGTTCGGGGCCGCCGAACGCAAGTCATCGAAACGTGCGAATCGGTCTGCGGTAGCTGAAGCGGAGTCGTTGGATGCAGCAGGGTTTTCGGTGGGGTTGACTGAATCGGTCACGTGAGTTCCTCCTAGGAAGCGGTTCAACCTCTCAACAGGAGGTTACCGCATAGTAGTGAGGTGGATCACATGCGGGGGAGGCTCGTGCTCAGCAGCGGGCCCGCTATGGAGTTTATGACGCGTCCGCAAGCGGTTCAGGTTCCAAGAACGCAACCGTGATCACGGCGGCTGTGCGGCGGATCTGCCATTCGCGGGCGTGCAGCTCACGCAATCGTTCGCTCACCGAATCAAGGGTGAGCTCCTCGGGCGGCTGCCACGAGATTTCTTTCAAAGTAGCGGGTGCCAGCAGGTTCTCGAGCGGCATCCCTAGCGCATCGGCGTCGCGTTCCAAACGCCAGCGCGCGGTCTGGTAGCGCTCGGCGGCATCAGGGAAGCGGTCATTCCAGGAGCGTGGGGGAGGCATCGTTGAGCGTCGCGCAGTCCGGGGAGGGAAACGGGTTGCGTTCCGAGCACGAGCAATAGCTGTGACCCAGCGGCGGGCTTCCTTTGAGGCTAGCCGGCCGCGGAAACCCTCAGTGCGCAACAGTGCCGGAACGGTCGCCGGGAGGTTCCGCGCCGCAGCGATAATCGCAGAATCCGGTAACAGACGGCCAGGCGCGCGGTCCTTATTTTGCGCAACCTTCTCGCGTTCTTCCCACAGTTCCTTAACCGCTAGGATCTGGTGCTTATCTTTCAGCTGATGCAAACCGTGGGTGCGCCGCCACGGGTCCTTCTTTGGTTGAGGCCCGGGTTTGAGACGTTCATACTCGAACTCCTCGAGCGCCATCTCCCACTTCTTTTGACCCCGAAGAAGCATTTCAAGCTGGTCCCGCAACTCGATCAAAACCTCAACATCGAGGGTTGCGTAATTCAGCCAATCTTGAGGCAAAGGCCGCACCGACCAGTCCGCCGCTGAATGCTCTTTAGCTAGACGCACACCCAGCATCGTCTCAGTGACATACGCCAGACCAACCCGAGGCAGGCCGGCCAAGCGGGCCGCCAGCTCGGTATCGAATAACTTATTCGGCTGTAATTCAAGCTCACGCAAGCACGGCAGATCCTGATGTGCAGCATGCAAAATCCACTCGGCATCAGCCAGCGCTTCATTCACGTCCAGAAGATCATCGAACGCTTCAGGATCAATCAAAAACGTCCCGGCACCGGCCCTACGCAACTGCACCAAGAATGCACGCTGACCGTAACGAAAACCGGACGCCCGCTCCGCATCGACCGCTACAGGGCCGTGCCCCTCACGTAAACTCGCTACCGCGTTATCTAATGCGGCGCGCGTGGAAATCACCGGCGGGATCCCGTCTGCAGGAGAATCAAGCAGGGGGAGAGTTGAAGGATCGCGCTCCGGGAACTGACCAGAGGCGAGAAGTGCTACCGGCGGGGGATCTAGCTTCATGGTTCTTCTTATCATACTGGCCGGTGACCAGATGAGGCATACTATGCCCGATGCTCAGGCTGCCTCAGCGGGGAACTTGCTTAGGTAAGGCGGACGTTGGGAAGCGGTGTAATCCCATCTTCGAGAGGGGGGAGCCCCGCGAACGAACAGACCATGTCACACCAGGCTTCAAGCTGGTTTTGTACGTTGTAGTTCCCCGGGGTCCAGGAGGCCCGAAGCTCGATGTTGACAGAGTCCGGCCGCTGTTGAAGATCGCCGAAGTTCTCGCTTAAGGCACGCGTCGCTGTCCCTCCGGCGCGGCGGTAGGGTGCGCCATGTTCCTCGAGGGCTTCAACCAGCCACGTCCAGGCGACAGAGGCGGCGAGCTGATCGTTACCCATCTCGCCATCAACTTCGGCGCGGATATAGGTCACGATGCGCATGGTGCCGTCCCATACCGTGTTGCCTTGCGGATCAAACAGTAAAATGAACCTGCCCGTGGCAAGCTCCGAGCTAGAGTCCGTTTCAGCGCTTGGAACAGCGCTTGAACCCTTGATGGTTTCGTCTTTAACGTCACCTTGAACGGCTGCGACATTCGCTTTGAGCGCGACCGCGTACGGGGCTAGACGTTTAGGTGCGGGGATCTCCTCGAGCGTCATCTCAGGACGAACCAGGGCGCGCTTCAGACCGTCCAGCACCATCGAAAATTCGTGCGGAACACCGGTTGACCTCAACCGTGTCGTGTCTGCGCTAAAACCCACACCGCTAGCTTATGGAACACGAAAATCTTTTGGTGACGGCACGCCGATAACGCTCAACCCGGGTCATCTGCCAGCGACTGTGCGTAACGCTTCCTGGCGTAGGTTAGAATTCAGTTATAGCATTCTGTCGTTTGTAGAGAACTCAAGAGAATCCAAGCTGTCAGCTGGCGTGGACGTCGACCATGCTCCGACGTCGACCACGTTTTGTTGCGCCATCACGGCAGTCTTGAAAGGTAGCTTCATAAACCATGCTCGACCAGGACTCCATCCTCTTTTCAACTCGCGGCCTCCAAAAGCGCCACGGCTCCAAGGACGCGCTTGTCGATATCAACCTCGACATCGCACGCGGCGAGATCATCGGCCTGGTGGGCCAGAACGGTGCCGGAAAGTCAACGTTGCTCAACGTCATTGGCGGCGCCTACAAGGCTGACGAGGGCGAAATGATCCTCGCGGGGGAGCCGTACAACCCCGATTCACGTGAGGCAGCCTTGGCCGCTGGAGTCAGTGCAATCCCGCAAGATTTCACAGTCGACCCAGAGCTCACGGTGGCCGAGGAGATCTTCGCCACCTCGTTCCAAGCCAGCGCTCCGTATGAAGAAAAAGTCAAGCAGGCTCAAGAACTGCTCGAAGCCGACGGGATCAACATCGACCCTAACGCGCGTCTAGGCGACCTCGCACGCGCTGAACAGGTCTGCGTGCGGTTGCTCCGCCTCTCCTTCGAAGAGTCTCACCTGCTGCTTCTGGACGAGATCACCGCGGTCTCCAATGACCTCGAGATCTCTGTGTTGCACGCCATCACCAACCGCCTGACCAAACAAGGCCGTTCTGTCGTCTACATTTCCCACCGTCTGGATGAGGTGCAGTCCCTCAGCGACCGCATCGTCATCATTCGTGACGGACGAATCTTCGGCGAACTCGAGCCAAGCGAATCCGGTGGCGCGCCCGGCATCGCCAACGCGATCTTCATGCGCGAGTTCGCCCCAGTTGAGCGGCCTACGGAGCTTGCAGATCCCGAGCCGCTGTTCGAGATCGAGGCGTTTGAAGCAAAGGGCGTCAACCCTGTCACGCTCACGGTCAACCGCGGCGAAGTTCTCGGCATCACGGGTATGCGCCGTTCCGGCCACATCGAACTCGGCGCGGCCATCGGCGGCCTCAACCCGTCGACCGGTGGAACGTTGCGACTCAACGGCAACGAGATCAGCATTCAGTCAACGGAGGATGCCACCAAGAACGGCATCGCCTACCTGCACGACGAAGACAACGCTCGCGGCATCACCAAGGATGACACGATGGCGAGCGCCACGATGCAGCCGATGGAAGGCACCTCTTTCGTTGAGGAAGCTAAGCGTTTCCGTGAAGTTGTGGCAACCATGCAGCGCCTCGACATCAGCGCGGTCGGCCCACACGAATCGATCGGTAACCTCTCCGGCGGTGACCAGCAGAAGGTAGCGCTGGCGAAGTGGCTGCAGGCTGACGCCGATGTTGTTGTGCTCAGCCACCCGACCCGCGGTGTTGACGTTGCCTCGCGTGAAGTGGTTTACGAAATGATTAGCGAAATCACCGGCCACGGTGGCGCTGTCATCCTGATCTCGAGCGACATGACCGAGGTGCTCGATAACTCGAACCGCGTAGCTGTCATGCGTGACGGTGACCTCATCGACGTGTACCCGAACGCGGGGCTCACGGAGGACATGCTGGTCATGATCGCTCTTGGCAGCCAGTGGAAGACGGGTGGCTCTGGCCGCCGTGCAGTATCGCCGAACGGCAACGATAGCTAGGTAGAACGATGGCTGGGTTCTTTAGCTGGTTCAAACGTGGCGGAGAATCGAGGGACGATGACCTCGACCTGCAACAACCGTACGCAGCTTCCGATGAACTCGACGAGACCGGTCTATCCTCTGGCGGTGCTGAAGGGACCTCCAACACATCAGCGTGGAGAGCACCCAAGCATCAGGACCGAAGCAGGGATGAGAAGCCACGGCGCAGGCCTGAACATGCAGCGTCCTCGCCAGATGAGGCTGATGCTTCATTCGACGATGTGCTGAAACACTCCGACGAGACGGAGCCAGGAGCACAACCACGGCCAACAAACCGGCAACGGCCAGTTGCGATGCCAAGGCCAGAGGTGAAGTCACGGCCGGCGCCCGCTTCACGGCCAGAGGCACGGGCTGAGTCAACGCCTGCAGATTCGAAGTCGGAACGGACGCCAGAACACAGGGCAACGCCTGAGCCGACTCACGAACCTGCAACGAGGCTAGTGCCGGTATCCGAAGCCGGCGCGAGGCGGAGGCCAGCACCTGGTTCCAAACCAGCGCCGCAGCCGAACCGTGATTCCGCACGCGAATCAGCTGCGACGCCGAAGCCTGCGGCCCAGCAGGAACCGAAGCCAGCGACAACGCCGAAGCCAACGACAGCGCCGAAGCCAACGACAGAGTCGAAGCCTGCTCCAGAGCAGAGGCAGGAGCAGTCACCGAGGCCGGAACGAAAACCGGATCCACAACCTAACGTAGAACCACAACCGAAACCGGAGCCGGTTCAAGAGGAATCGGTGGCTGCTGTCAATCCGCGGCCCCGTGACCGTTCGCGATACAACGCGCGTCATTCCGGTGGGTCATTTTTTGATAATTTACCTATCGGGGAGTCAGGCAGACGCCCCGAGTTGCGTGTCCTGGACGAAAATAAATTAGAAAAAGACAAAAGTCCGACGAGCGAAGACAACGCGTTCGCACCTGCTTTTGAAGACTCGACGGAGCCGACAGGCTCCGCCGTACGAAGCTCTGTTTCCGCGCAATCGGAAACGGAAACCGCGAGCACCGATGCAACTGACGGTGCCGCCCCAGGAAATGAAGGGAAGACGCCCATGGCACAACTTGACCAGACTGTAAACGAACTACTCTCCATTGACGGCGCAACTGGTGCCGCAATCGTTGACATCGACTCGGGCATGGCGCTCGCGTTCGGTAACTCGAACGTGGTTCGTGCAAAGATGAACACCATGAACGACATTGGTCTCAACGGCCGGATCGAAGACATCATGATCACGTTGAACGACCAGTACCACCTGGTCAACATCCTCGCCACTGAGGGCACCGCAGGCTTGTTCCTGTACCTGACCCTTGACCGTGCGAAGGCTAACCTGGCATTGGCCCGCCACAAGCTCAAGCAGGTTGCTAAGCAGGTTTCGGTCTAATACACGTTGGTCTAGTACCATCCGGGCCCATCGACTGCCTCGCCCTTTCGGGCGGGGCAGTTTTGTTTTGCTTCGTTTCACGGTGCTCTATATCCACACCGATGTCAGCTGCGTTTCTGAACGGGTCATGAGACCGGCTTCTGAACCAAGCAGATCGAATTGATGCAGTACCGCTGATCCGTTGGGGTGTTGAAGCCTTCACCCTCAAAAACGTGCCCCAAATGCGAATCACACCTCGCGCACCGCACCTCAACGCGGCGCATCCCTAACGAATCATCCACCAGATAGCGGATCGCAGAAGAATCCTCCGGCGCATAGAACGCTGGCCAACCGCACCGGGCATCAAACTTCGTGTCCGAAGAAAACAGTTCAGCCCCGCAACCGCGGCACGCATACACCGCCTCGGTGGCATCGTCTGTGTACGCGCCCGTTCCCGGCCGTTCTGTGCCAGCCTGACGCAACACAAGATACTCTTCACGGCTGAGCGCTTCACGCCACGCGTCATCGCCGCGGCCCAACGGATCGTCAACAAAGGAATGCATAGAGTCAGTCTACGAGGCGCTAGCCACAAGTGAGATGATGGGGTGCATGGGATTCGCAGCTAACAAGAAACTGCACAGAACCAACCACGCCGGCACGCCTAAATGGGCTGTCGCAGGGCTAGGAGCAGGAATCGTCGGGACCGGCGTGATCACCGGTTTAGGGTCCCTCTTCGCCCGTGCAGTCGTGACTCCTTCGCGAAACAACCCAGAGCCCGTGAAGATTCTCGGCACAGGCGAGGACCGCGTCGGCCAATACATCGATCTGCAATCCCGCGGCCCAGAAATCACAGCCCCCGGCCGTTACTCCTTGTGGTTCAACAACTACACCGGGCACATGAAGATCGGGGACATCGTCCCGACGCCGTCACGCAACAGTGTGCGCCGCCGCATCATCAGCATCGACCACGGCGACATCAGCCAGGCAACCAGCGGCAGCATTGGCGGCAACTACTACATCAACCCAGCGGATGCTGGCGTGCAGGCAACGCAAGTGTACGTGCCACTCACAGCTGGCCCTGCGCCGGCGTGGCTCGTTGAGGGCACCACCCACCCGGAAACGTGGGCGATTCTGATCCACGGGCGCGGAGCATCCCGGCTTGAAACCCTGCGCGGGCTCAAACCATTGAGTGAACTTGGCCTCACGGTGCTTTCCATGAGCTACCGCAACGACGGCGAAGGCCCGGAAGTCAACAACGGCCGCTACGGCTTAGGCGCGACCGAATGGCACGATGTGGATGCGGCTATCAGCTACGCGCTCAGCCACGGCGCCCAAGACATCGTGCTTGTGGGCTGGTCGATGGGCGGAGCCATCTCGCTACGCACCCTCGAGCTGTCGCGTTACCGGCACCGCATCCGTGCGTTGGCACTGACCGGCCCTGCAGTCGACTGGTTCGAGATCCTGCGGTATCAAGCGAAGATCAACAACATCCCGTACCTCTCGGGACGGATCGGGGAGTGGCTACTAGGCCAGCGTATCGGGAAGAAGCTCACCGGCCTGACCTCACCCATCGACCTCAACGCGCTGAACTGGGTTGAACGCGCCGACCAGATCACCACTCCTGTGCTGATCCAGCATTCCCGCGACGACCGGTTTGTGCCATACATTTCATCCGAACGGCTCGCGAAAAAGAACCCACGCTACGTCACGCTCGTACCATTCACACGCGCCGGGCATGTACGCGAATGGAACGTCGACCCACACAAATGGGAAACAACACTCAAAAACTGGCTCCAGAAAACTCTCCGGATATAAACGACAGCGCATATAAACGACAGCGCGCCCACCCGAAACGGGTGAGCGCGCTGTCACAGCATGAAGCACCGTGAAACACGGTCAAGTGTGCGCGAGTTCCTTCCGCACACGGTTCTTAATCCGCCCCAGCATCGCCGTCATCCCACGCAAACGCAACGGTGAAACAGCGCGCGATAAGCCGATAGTTGACGGGTAATCATCCGGGGTTGCAAGAACCTCCTCAGCCGGTAGCCCATGGAGGCCCTCAACCAACACGCCTGCGAAACCGCGCGTAGTAGGCGCCTCAGGCGGGGCCGTAATGAACACGCCCACCGTATGCTCGGCATCATCAGCGACCTCAACCGTCAAAAACACAGGGGACTGGCACTCAATCACCTGTTCAAGGTCAGCATCTTGGTAACGCTCAGGAAGCTCGGGCAGGTTATCTGAAAACTCGAGCAGCAACTCAAGCCGCTGCGGTTCAGGTAGCGCGTTGAAATCCTCTGCGATCTCTGCCAAAGCAGCTGGCAAAGCCATCGAAGCTCCCTCCTAAGCGCCGCGGACGGTAGAGCCAGGCTTCACGGTACCCGGCTGCTCACCCACAACAATCGGGACGCCCACAACATTGCCCCACTCAGTCCACGAGCCGTCATAGTTACGGACATTCTCGAAGCCGAGCGCGTACTTCAAAATGAACCACGTCAGCGCCGAACGCTCGCCAATACGGCAATACGCAATCACGTCATCGCCTGGTTTCAAACCGGCCTGATCCATGTAGAGCGCCTCAAGCTCAGCGCGAGGCTTGATCACCGAACCCTCACCAACTGCGCTTGACCACGGAACTGAAGCCGCCGTCGGAATATGGCCGCCACGCAACGCACCTTCCTCCGGATAATCCGGCATGTGCGTGCGCTCGCCCGTGTACTCCTGAGGGGAACGGACATCGATCAACGGGGTAGAACCGAGCAGTGAAAGAACCTCGGGCAAGAAGACACGCAACTTCGAATCATCACGGTCAACCACCGGATAATCCGTCGCCTCACGCTCAGGCACCTCACGCGTCAGTTCACGGCCTTCCGCAACCCACTTATCGCGGCCGCCATCCATCAAGCGAACATCCGGGTGACCAAACAACTCCAAAACCCACAGCGCATACGCTGCCCACCAGTTGGACTTATCGCCATACACCACCACGGTGTCCTCACGACTGATGCCCTTACGGCTCAACAACGCCGCCATCGCCTCACCATCGAGGTAATCACGGGTCACCGCATCGTTAAGCTCGGTATGCCAATCCAGCTTGACCGCACCCTCGATGTGTCCGGTCTCATACAGCAGAACATCCTCATCGGACTCCACGATCACAACGCCGGGCTTATGCAGATGATCCGCGACCCACTGCGTGGATACCAGCTTCTCCGGGTGCGCATATTGCGCGTGGCGAGCTTCCTCCGTTAAAACCTCTGACATACCTGAACGATCTCCTTATATTTTGTTCACGTTCGGACCTAGCGACAGCATTACGCTGACGCGGAAATGCACCTATCTTGAACAACCAGAATGGGTGCGCAATGATTCCCTTCCAGCCTAGTGACAAATAAAACACAGCTTGGATGTGGCGCACACAAAAGGAAACAAACGCCAGATTGCGTAAGATCACAGGCAGAGACATCGTTGAGAAAGTGCCTCGAGGAGCGGTTGCGAACGCAGGCGTGCATGCTGGCACATCAACTTGACGACGCATATGAGGCACTGCAACCTGAGGAAACGCATCTACGTGGCAACCATTCACAAGTTGACCGACATCACCCCCAACGTCGCCGCAGAGGCACTTCTAGACGGAATGCATCCGTCGTATCGGTTCGGGGAGGTCTCCTTCGACACCTACATCCCCGACCCATCCCAGCCGAGCCAAGCGGCCGCGGTGAAACGTCTGCAGGAGTTCGCAGAAACCGTCAACGCGGATGCCGCACCCGCCAAGGGCCTCAAGAAGCTGTTCGGCAAGAAGAAAAAGGCGAAGGGGCCGGCGGGTATCTATCTTGACGGTGGCTTCGGTGTGGGTAAAACCCACCTTCTGGCTTCGCTGTGGCATGCCACGGAAGGCAAGCGTGCGTTCGGCACGTTCGTCGAGTACACCAACCTTGTGGGCGCGCTCACCTTCCCGCGGGCGGTTGAGATCCTCAAGACCTATAACCTTGTGTGCATCGATGAGTTTGAGCTCGATGACCCGGGCGACACCGTCTTGATGTCCCGGTTGATGCGCGAACTGGCCGATGCCGGGGTCAAGTTGGCTGCGACATCCAACACGTTGCCTGGTGCGCTGGGGGAGGGCCGCTTCGCAGCCCAGGACTTCCAGCGCGAGATCCAAGTTCTGGCGGATCAGTTCGAGATCATCCGCGTGGACGGTGAGGACTACCGCCATCGTGGCCTGCGGGACGCTCCGGAGCCAATGAATGGCAGCGAGATATTGGCCTTCGCTGAGGAACGGTACCCGGATGCGCACATCGCCGAAGACGATTTCGGCGAGCTCGTAGAGCATCTATCGAAAGTCCACCCGTCGCGTTACCGCAAGCTTCTGAGCGATACCGATGTGCTGGTACTGCACAACGTCGAGACGATTACCAACCAGGCGATCGCTCTACGGTTTGTGGTGTTCGCAGACCGCCTATACGACAAGGATGTGCCGATCATCGCCTCCGGCGAATCTTTCGATCACCTCTTCACCGAGGAAATGATGGCCGGCGGCTACATGAAGAAATACTTCCGCGCAGTTTCTCGTTTGACCGCGCTGGTTCGCGAAGGCCAGGGCGCTGAATCCTAAACGAGCTTCCTAGCGTCTGGCGGGTTGCCGCCAGGCGCTAGGGGGCAGGCCGGTGCTAGACGGCAGGACGGTGCTGCGTGGTAGGGCGGTGCCGGGTGAGAGCTCTGCACCTTAACGCGTTAGGCCGGGAACATCGTTTGATGTTCCCGGCCCTCCTTTTTGGAGCGGACAACGGGATTCGAACCCGCGACCTCCACCTTGGCAAGGTGGCGCTCTAGCCAGCTGAGCTATGTCCGCACATGACAGTCCCGTTCGGTACTGTATTTATAGAAACCGTGGTTCAAGTCTGAAGAACCGCGGTTCTCGTGCGCGATACTGGGTTCGAACCAGTGACCTCTTCCGTGTCAAGGAAGCGCGCTACCGCTGCGCCAATCGCGCCTATATAGGCTACAAATCACTTAGTGGAGGTGGGGACGGGATTCGAACCCGCGTATACGGCTTTGCAGGCCGCTGCCTCGCCTCTCGGCCACCCCACCACATCCGTAGAACTACGGTGCCTATGACAGGCCAGCAAGTGGTTTGCGAGCGGACAACGGGATTCGAACCCGCGACCTCCACCTTGGCAAGGTGGCGCTCTAGCCAGCTGAGCTATGTCCGCACGTGGTGTCACCCGCAGTTAGTTTCCTGTTCGGAAACCGTTTCCGGTGTGATGCCAACGAGTGATTACTCTAGACCAGATTCTGCCTCGATGCCAAATCGGGGTCAGACCGAGTGTCTCAAGACCTGCGATATGCGCTGGCCGTCCCCAGAATGCCCCAGCTCACGAGTGAGCGCGCCGCCCGAGCAAAGCTGGCAACGCATCGTGCCGTTAGCTTCGAGGCACTGGCGGTCCAAGCCACAGCAACGCCACGAACAGCAACGCAACGAACGCAACCAACAGCACGGCCGCGAGCCACACATGACGTAAAACCCACGCCTGAACGTGCTCGATGAAACCTTTCGGTTCCTCACCTCCCGGCGCTAATCGCCATCCGCCCTTCAACAGGCCCCTGCGGTCTACGTAGAGGTCAAACGGCAGGGTTGCGAACGGGACGACTGCAAGCAACACACCCGTGAGGCCGATGCGGGCCGGCCACTTTTGGTTGACCCACACGAAAACAGTGGAGGTGGCATAGCTCAAGAACACGAACCCGTGGATGCCGCCGGCAAACGGCACGATGTTGGCGACATCGAGTGCGCGAAGGATCAGCGCGGTAATGAGCCCTGCCCATGTGAATATTTCTGCGATGGCGAAGGTGCGGAACAGCAGGCGAGGGCTGACAGGCTTGCTTGGTGATGTAGTGGTCATCGAATGGTCGCTCCGTTGGTGGAAGATGCAGCATCAATTTTAGGTGTGACTGCGCGGCGCACAGCCACAACAAAGACGATGAGGCCGGCCGAAATGGCGATGTGTCCCAAGCCTGCGATGCCGGAGATCATGGCCGAAGAGTCCCGGCCAAGTACGGTGAGGCTGCCGTGCCAGGTGAGCATCGCTGACGTCACAACGAGACCGGCGTTGTAGAGCCAGAAGAACCAGGCGAACAGTTTGGGGCTGTCAGAAATCGAGAAAACCTTCTCGACCACGAGAAATATGAGAAACCCCATGAAACCAAGCGCGAGCAAGTGTGTATGCACAACGCCAAGCTGCGTGAACTGGCCTTCTGGGAATTCGTTGATCTTGGTGAATTCACGGTAGAAAACGCCGGCGGTCAAGCCTGCGATCAAATAGATCAAGGATGCGTTCAGCAGCTTCTTCACGGTTCAGTTCCTTTCGGTTCCGGCGCTTCAGGTTCCGGCAGAGGCGCAACGGGTTCGGCCTTTATTGGGGTTCGGGAATGGGGTCCGGACTTTAACGTCATTCAACTTCTTTGAAGAGGCAGAAACATCGCGATCTGTGTTGAAAGTCAGCTCAACCTTTCGGTTGATGAGGTCGCGGTTTGCCGGTCCAGGTCGCGTGAACAAAGTGTCAGTGAGCAATGCCTCAGCGAGCAATGTGTCGGTGAGCAATGTGTCAGGGGTAGGTGACAAACTTGGGAGCATGACACAGCCATTGCTCGCGCATCAGACCTCCCTCGGGCGTATGTATTCACGCACCGTGGGCGGGCTCCCCGAAGTTCCCTCGATCACCACCGTGATTTCCCGCCACGCGGTGGATATGACGGGCTGGGCTGGGCATATGGCCGCAACCGCGGTCGTCAATGACGAGCGTTTACCAACGTCAGTGGGCAATAAGATCCAGCTCAAGCAGATTGCACGGCAGGCCTCTTCCGCGGCGGAGAAATACCGTGACGAGGCAGCGGCCCGTGGTGACCGGGTCCACAACTATGCCGAACACAAGGCTCTGCGTGAGCTTGGCCGCCCGCACGAGGCCGCACAGATGCGTGAAATCCTCAAAGAACACGGGGAAGGCGCCTACGCGGATCGTTTCGATGAATGGTGGGATCTCTTTGGTGTTCGGCCTATCGAACCGGAAGTCACTATCTGGAACCACACTGTCGGCTACGCCGGCACACTCGATCTGGTTGCCGAGATCGGGGGAGCGACCTGCCTGATCGACTATAAGACGCGCGGCACTACCCGGGATGGCCGTGTTAAAGCGCCAGACCCTAAGGTTGTGATGCAACTCGCCGCCGGCGCGCAGGCCGAGGAATATCTGAGCGATCCAGAAAAAGGGACGTGGGAGCCGTGGCCGTTCCCTAAAAACAGTGTTCTGCTCGCCGTGGCTCTCGGTGAAACTGAGGTGCTACCGATGCGGGCCCAGCCTCACAGCCTCGAAAACGCGTGGAAAAGGTTCTGGGCTCTACGCCAAGTATGGGAAACCGAATCCGTGGCCTTCAGCGCAGCCGCAGAACTTCAGCCCGTCCCGCCACCAGCTACTCGGTAGTCACAACACGTACTGGGCGTAACACGTGAGCGGTCAGGCCGGACTGTCGCCCGCCAATCTCACGGTTTTCTCACATACGATGGAAAGCAAACAGCGGAGGGTAAGCACCGCTTCCGCGCCGCATTCGTTGAGCGACAAACATTCATTGAGCAACGCACGTTTTTGAGCGAAGAACATTTCAGAAAGAGGGGAAGCGTGACAGTTCACGCGATTCGTACAGTAGGGGACCCGGTCCTACGGACAGCGGCGGAGCCCGTCACTGTTTTCGATTCATCTTTAGCCTCGCTGGCCCGAGACATGCACGAGACCATGAACAAGGTCAACGGTGTGGGCCTAGCAGGACCACAGATCGGCATCAGCAAACGCATCTTCACCTACAATATCGACGGACACCAAGGCACAGTGTGCAATCCGGTTCTTGAGATCCTGGACGAAGAAACCATCGAAGACGATCGCACGATCGAAGGCTGCCTATCGGTACCAGGGATCCAGATGCCGCTGGCACGCCCCAGGAAAGTCCGGCTCACCGGCGTCGATGTCACTGGCGAGGAAGTAGAGATCATCGCCGAGGGCCTGCTTGCGCGTTGCTTCCAACACGAAACCGATCATCTCAACGGCAGACTCTTCATCGATCGGCTCACAGGAGACGACCGCCGCCGCGCACAACAACAGCTGCGCCACAAAGCCTTCCAAAGCAACGTCGACCACGTGCAAGACCAACGTGCCGCCACCATCGGCAGCGCCTTCTCAAACAAAACCGGTAACTCATTCCTCAGGAGCTGATGCGCACATGGCACGAATCCTCTACGCCGGAACCCCTGATGTTGCTGTCGCACCGCTAGCGCAGCTCATCAACGACGGCCACGAGATCGCAGCAGTATTGACACGAACTGACGCGCCCATCGGCCGTAAACGGGTCATGACACCGTCTCCGGTAGCGGCCTACGCCGAAGATCACGGGCTGCCCGTCATCAAAGCGGACAAGATCACGGACGAAGTCCATGATGCGATCGCCGCACTAGAGATCGATGTCGCCGCGGTTGTCGCGTACGGCGCGATGATCCCACGACGCACACTCGACCTCCCAGAATTCGGGTGGGTCAACCTTCACTTCTCGCTCCTGCCAGATCTACGCGGGGCCGCTCCCGTTCAGCACGCGCTCATCCGGTGCCACGACATCACAGGCGCCACAGCTTTTGTGCTCGATGAAGGTATGGACACCGGGCCGGTGCTCGGGGTCATGACGGAAGCCGTGCAGCCAAACGACACCGCGGGCGACCTCCTCGAACGCCTCTCCACAGAAGGCGCGGTGCTGTTGAGCCAAGCGATCACCGGCTACGTTTCCGGGGCGGTGGTTCCACAACCGCAAAAGGGAGAGGCGACGCTCGCGCCGAAACTCGAACGCAACGACGGCCGCGTCGACTGGGCAACCTCCGCGGAAGCGGTGCGCGGACGCATCGCTGGCACCACGCCAGAACCCGGCGCCTTCACGCACTTCAATGGGGCCAGCATCAAACTCGAGCGGGTGCGTGTCACAACCCCTGATGAGCTCGATGCCCACGAGAAAAACCTTGCCCCTGGCCAGCTGAGCTTCCGCAGCCGGAAGCCGGCCCGCGTCGTCGTCGGCACCGGGTCTTCACCGGTTGAGCTGATGCGTGTGCAGCCTGCGGGTAAAAAGATGATGGCTGCCGCTGACTGGGCTCGCGGAGCCCTCGGCAACGGGGAAGGACACTTCGAATGAGTCGAGATTCACGCTCGAATGACCGCGCCCCACGCTCCGGCCGAGGGGACGGGAACGATCGCCCACGCCGGGGACATCAGCAGAATCAGGGTAATAGGCAAGGGCACGGTAATAGGCAGGGTAGCGCTAACGGCTCCCGCCGCAACGCTAAAGGCCGTGAACGCAACCGCGGCGGCCGACAGCCCCGCCAGTTCAGCGCCGCAGCTCCATCGCAGCGCAACCGCAGCGCTGACCCCGCACGCAAAGTAGCGTTCGACGTTCTGCAGGCCGTCGCCGTTGACAACGCGTATGCCAACCTAGCGCTACCGCACCACATTCGCCGTGCCCGCCTCGATCAGCGCGATGCCGGTTTCGCAACCGAGCTCACCTATGGTTCGTTACGCGAACTGGCAAGCCTGGATGCGGTGCTCTCTGAATGCTCCGACCGCCCACTCAAAAACATTGACCCACCGGTCTTGGATGTTCTGCGGATCGGTACCTACCAGCTTCTGCATATGCGTGTTCCGCAGCATGCCGCGGTCGATGAAACCGTGGCGCTCGCCCGCGACTGCGTAGGCGCTGGCGCGGGAGGCTTCGTTAACGCGGTTCTGCGCCGGGTCACCGAACGTTCGCGTGAAGAATGGGCTGAAACGCTCGAAGCGGCCATCACCGACCCGATGGCGCGCCTCGCCCTGCGGTACTCCCACCCCGAATGGGTGGTTCGTGCGCTACGGTCCTCGCTCGTTGTGCACGGGCGTTCAGCCGATGAGCTCGAGGCTTTGCTCGAAGCCGATAACGTGGCGCCGGAGGTGCACCTGGCCGCGCTTCCGGGGATCGCAACCGAGCAAGAACTCAAGCGTCTCAAAGCCACCCCATCAACCTGGGTTCCCGAAGCATACTCAGTCAACTCTGGTGGCGATCCGTTGCGCTGGCCAGGTGTTGCCGAAGGCCATATTCGCGTGCAGGACCACGGCTCGCAGCTCGCCGCCCGCGTCCTCGCAGAAGCCGATGTTGCAGGCGCCGATGCCGGCCGTTGGCTTGATATGTCCGCAGGCCCGGGCGGTAAAGCCGCGCTGCTGGCCGCGATTGCCGCTCAACGCGGCGCGCATCTGACCGCGAATGAGGTTCAGGAGCACCGCTCTAACCTTGTGAAGCAAGCGTTGCGGGCAGTTGAAGAGAAAGCCTGGACCTCGGTGACCGGCGACGGCCGGGACATCGGTAAGGCACAGCCGAACCACTACGACCGCATCCTGCTGGATGCCCCATGCTCGGGGCTCGGCGCGCTCCGCCGCCGCCCGGAGAGCCGCTGGCGCAAACAGCCATCCGACATCCCAGCGCTCACCCGCCTACAAGGGGAGCTTCTGAACTCGGCACTCGACGCGTTGCGCCCAGGCGGGGTGCTCGCCTACGTGACGTGTTCACCGCACCCGGCTGAAACGCTCGCGATCCTCGAAGACGCGTTCCACCGTCGCAAAGACATCGAACTGCTCGACACCGGAGCAGTCCTCGACTCCGTAACGCTCACCGGCGAAGGTGACGCGACCCGCCCAGCCGACCCCGTCGTCGGAACCAGCACCGGTTCCACAGCCCAACTTTTCCCGCACTCCCACGGAACCGACGCCATGTTCATGGCACTCATCACGAAGAAGGAACAAGCATGAGCCGCCACACGTGCGCAATCCACCCCTCGATCCTCTCCGCTGACTTCCTCCGGCTAGGGGAGGAGCTACAAGCGATCAAAACCGCAGATGCCGTGCACGTTGATGTCATGGATCAGCATTTTGTGCCGAACCTGACGTTCGGCCCGCCAGTGGTCAAGAGGATTCAGGACGAGTCCCCGTTACCGCTCGATATTCACCTCATGATCGAAGACCCCGACCGTTGGGCCCCTGAATACGCGGACATGGGAGCATACTCGGTGACCTTCCACGCAGAAGCCGCGACCGCCCCGATCCGTTTGGCTCGCGAGCTGCGCGCACGCGGTTCGAAAGCCTCGATGGCTCTGCGTCCAGCAACGGGCCTGGACTCCTACATGGACATGCTCCCTGAACTCGACATGCTGTTGCTCATGACGGTCGAGCCGGGCTTTGGCGGGCAGGCTTTCCTCGACGTTGTTGTCCCGAAGATCCGCGCGGCACGTCAAGCGATTGACGGCTCTGGAGCGCAAGTCGCGCTACAGGTCGATGGCGGCGTGACAACCGAGACGATCCGCATCGCCGCTGAAGCCGGTGCGGACACGTTCGTTGCAGGCTCCAGCGTCTATGGTGCCGAAGACGTAGCGGAAGCGATTCAGAACTTGCGCGACGAAGCCCACGCTGCCATCGGAGGTTGAACTGAACTGCACTGACAACGGCAACCGTTGATGGGGCGGGCAATAGAAACTGACCTCAAGCGGGGGCAGTGAGCAAGTCGGCTCAACATTGTGTCACCGTCGCGCGGGGCCCGTATGGACATGGGTTACAGTTATGTTCACGTGCTCCGGGGTCGGTGAAAGTCCGAACCGGCGGTGATAGTCCGCGACCCGTTGCCTCAGCTTGAGTAAATGCTCTTGAAGGGGGACGGCTGAACTGGTGAAAATCCAGTACCGACAGTAAAAGTCTGGATGGGAGAAGCACGGTTTACGCTGAGACAGTGTTCTTCACGTAGCCGCTGGCTGGTATCACGCAGCCACTGATTGCGGGGAAGTTCAGCCACGTCACCGCGTGCCGAGCAGCCGAATGGACGAGTCCATACGACGAGTCCAAGACGCCGCCGCATCGCAAGTGAACGAAAGCGCTGGGCGAAGAAGCCACTCACGTATTCCTCAACCCGGGGCCGCCGTAGAGCGAGAAAGGGTTAGGAATGGATTTTCTGCGGTGGCTTGTCGAAACCTTCAACGGGACTATTGACCTGCCTGGAGGGCAGGTTTTGGTGGTCCGTGAGGTTGTTGGCAATGTTTTTGGTTTAGCTTCGGCTCTTGGCGGTATGCGCCGTAAAGTGTGGGCCTGGCCTATCGGTATTGCCGGTAACTTGTTGTTGCTCACAGTGTTCTTGGGTTCTTTGGTTGACCCGAACGCGACTATGCCTCACCTGTTGGGTCAGGCGGGCCGTCAGATCATGTTCATCGTGGTGTCCATCTACGGGTGGATCCGTTGGAACGAAAGCCGCAAGCAGCGTAGCGGTGATGATTCTCAAGCGATCACCCCACGATGGGGTGGCTGGGGCGTTCGAATCGGGATGGTGTTGGTCATGGTCATCGGCACGATCGCTCTGACCCCACTATTTGCCGCGTTGGGTTCGTATGATCCGGTGTGGGCTGATGCATGGACGTTCATTGGTTCATTGGTGGCTACTTACGGTATGGCGAAGGGTTGGACTGAGTTCTGGCTCGCGTGGGTTGCCGTGGATATCGTGGGTGTCCCGCTGTTGTTCTCGGCAGGATACTTCGCTTCCGCGTTCATGTACTTGTTCTACGGGGTGTTCACGTTGATCGGGTTCTTCGTGTGGGCGCGTGCCCAGAAGAACGAGAAACCATCGATTGCCCGGATGGAGACACTTGACCCAACCGTGGATTGAGTTGTTCCCACCAATTGAGTCTCAGTGCAGGAACTGAGTCTCAGCCTAGGTTGGGTGTGAATGTTCGCTGGCGTCGGGCCGAGGGTAACCTCGGGCCGGCGCCGGTTGCTTTGTGTGGTCTTTGTGTCGTCACGTTCTGCTGATGCTGGGTGGGTTTGATTAGGCTGAGTGGTGTGAAAAGCTTCGAGGAACTCTTTGCTGAACTGCAAACCAAAGCTGTCGAGCGCCCTGAGGGGTCCGGCACTGTCCAAGAGCTGGATGCGGGTATCCATCCGATCGGTAAGAAGATCGTTGAGGAGGCCGCTGAGGTGTGGATGGCCGCTGAATATGAGTCGGATGATGAGGCTGCTGAGGAGATTTCGCAGCTTCTGTATCACGTGCAGGTGATGATGATCGCTAAGGGGTTGTCTCTGCAGGACGTGTATAAGCATCTGTGAGTTGTATGGCGTAGGCGTTGTTGTGGCGTGAGTTTGTGAAGGGTTGAGTTGTTGTGTCGACTTTGCGTGTAGCTGTTCCGAATAAGGGTTCGTTGTCTTCCGCTGTGACGGAGATGTTGTCTGAGGCGGGGTATCGGCAGCGTCGTGATTCGCGCGAGCTGGCGTTGACGGACCCTGAGAACGATGTTGAGTTCTTTTATCTGCGGCCGCGGGATATCGCGGTGTATGTGGGCCGTGGTGTTTTGGATTTGGGGATCACGGGCCGGGATTTGATGATGGACGCGGATGTTGATGATGCGGTTGAGGAGCTGATGCCGTTGGGTATTGGCGCCTCGACGTTCCGTATCGCTGGCCCGCGCGGTGTGTTCTCTGATTTTTCTCAGTTGAACGGTAAGCGGATCGCTACGAGTTACCGGGTTTTGGTGGATCATTATCTTCAAGAGCACGGTATTGACGCGGAGACGGTGCGTCTGGATGGCGCGATTGAGACCTCGATCCGTTTGGGTGTCGCTGACGCGGTGGCCGATGTGGTGGAGACCGGCTCGACGATGCGTGCTGCCGGTTTGGAGCCGTTCGGTCCTGAGTTGATGAAGTCTGAGGCTGTTTTGATTGGCCGGAAGAATCATCACCCGAAGGCTGAAAGCACGCTCGTGCGTCGTTTGCGTGGTGTGATTGTGGCTCGCCAGTACGCGATGCTGGATTATGACATCCCGAAGACGTTGGTTGATGAGGCGATGCGTTTGACCCCTGGCTTGGAGTCCCCAACGATTTCCCCGTTGGCTGACCCTGATTGGGTTGCGGTGCGGGCCATGGTTAACGAGAACCAGGTCAACCGTGTCATGGATGAGCTCTATGACGTGGGGGCGCGCGCGATTTTGGTGACCCCGATTAACGCTTGCCGTTTATAGGAAGGGGCAGGTTGTGTCTGTTGCTGTTCGTGTGATTCCGTGCCTCGATGTGGACGCTGGCCGTGTGGTTAAAGGCGTGAACTTTGAGGGTTTGCGCGATGCGGGGGATCCGGTTGAGCTTGCTGAGCGTTATGGCCGTGTGGGTGCCGATGAATTGACGTTCTTGGATGTCACGGCATCTTCGGATGAGCGTGACACGGTGTATGACATTGTTAGCCGTACCGCTGCTGAGGTTTTCATCCCGTTGACGGTCGGTGGCGGTATCCGTTCGGTCACGGATGTCTCTAAGCTGCTGAACGCGGGCGCGGATAAGGTTTCTGTGGCTACTGCCGCGGTGGAGAACCCGGATCTGATCAACCAGATCAGTGAGGCTTTTGGTTCCCAGGTTTTGACGTTGTCTCTGGATGCTAAGCGTAGCGATAACCCGGATCTAGCTTCCGGTTATGAGGTCATGGTGCGTGGCGGCCGGGTGGGTACTGGTCAGGACGCGCTGGAGTGGGCGGCTGAGGCTCAGAAACGCGGCGTGGGTGAGGTTTTGTTAAACTCGATCGACGCTGATGGGACGCAAGAGGGTTTCGATACGCAGATGCTGCGCGATGTCCGGCGCGTTATTTCGGTTCCGTTGATCGCATCAGGTGGGGCTGGTAAGCCCGAGCATTTCCCACCGGCGGTGGAGGCAGGGGCCGATGCGGTGCTTGCGGCATCGCTGTTTCATTTTGGGCCTGATCACATGATGGCTGAAGTGAAGGCCGCGATGCGGGCGGCAGGCATCACGGTCCGTTAAGAACCGCGTCCGTTGAGTGCCGCGTCTGTTATGCTCCGCTAGGTGCAGCGTTCAGCGTTCTTCGCTGTTGAGGCCTCGAGTGCCTTCTTGGCCTCGGGACTTCCTTCGTAGAGCACCAGCGCGTGTTCGGTTCGGCCGAATGCGTGCATGATGAGTTCGCTCACGGACCCGTAGATCGCGACCGAGTCGGTGCCTTTCTTGGCGTGGTAGCGGGTCCCGTCAGGGCGGACGAGGATGATCCCGACCGGTGAGTTCCGGTAGAGCAGTTTGGCACCGTTCTTGAACCGCTGCCATAGCCGTTCTGTATATGCCGCATCCAGGGATCGTGGTACCCAGCGTTCGCGGGCGCGGCGGATGTCTTCGAGGTGCACAAAGTATTCGAGCAGGTTCGCTGCGGCGTCCACACGTTTGAGGTTGAATGGGGAGAACTTCTGTGGCCCTTGCGCGAATTGTTTGATGAGGCGCGCATACCCGCCGGGGTGTTGGCCTTGGGAAGCGAGGATCTCGAGTTTGCGTTCCATGCCTTGCCGTAAACCAGGGGCACCTGTGATGCCGGCGGCCCAAACGGAGTGTTCACGAAGCACCAGGTGTGCCGCTAAATGCCGTGTTTCCCAGCCATCGCACAGCGTGGGGGCGTGCGGACCTGCGGCGAGGAGCGCATCGGCGAGCGCTTGACGGGACACAGAGACAAAGCGAGGCACGCTCACAAACGTAGCACGTTCAGCTGACACGTCACGCTATGACACTGTAAGGAGTGCGCAACGTAGCATGGGAGCGTGTCTGGTTCTTCTGAAACTCCCGCTGAAATCCGTGCCGATCGCGACCAAGCAGTTGACTCGTCGCCTTCGGTGTTCGATGTTTCTGCGCTGAAATTTAACGCCGATGGGCTGATCCCTGCTGTTGTGCAGGACGTTGATTCGTTGCAGGTTTTGATGCTCGGCTGGATGGATGCCGAGGCCATCAGGCGTAGCGCTACCACCGGGCGGGCAACCTATTGGTCTCGTTCCCGGCAAGAGTACTGGCGTAAAGGTGACACATCTGGTCACATTCAAGAAGTTGTCGCGATGAACTATGACTGTGACGCGGACACGATACTGCTCACTGTGGCCCAGACGGGGGCCGCATGCCATACCGGTAGCCGCTCGTGTTTTGATGACCGCTCCATCCCGGTAGCCACGCCGTCGCGGCAAGCAAACACGGCCGCCGCCGAAACGAGCCGAGCATACGAGACTGAAGCAGGGGAGAAGTAATGAGCGCTCCGAGGATCAACCCGAACATCACCCGCGAGGAATTCGTCGCAGCGGCAGCCTCACCTGATGGCCCACGAGTCATCCCGGTGACAGCACGGATGCTCGCCGACGGCCTCACGCCCTTAGGCGTGTATCGCCGCCTTGCAGATGAACGCCCCGGCACGTTCCTGCTCGAATCCGCGACCGCCGGGCAGTGGGCCCGCTACTCCTTCATCGGTGCGGCAAGTGCCGCGATGCTCACCGAACACGACGGCCAAGCCGTCTGGGAAGGAAACCCACCCGTGGGTATCCCGTCTGAAGGCAACGTCATGGAGGTTCTGCGGGAATCCCTACAGTTCCTCAACCGCGGCCAGCAAAACCTCGCCCGCCCATCGTTCCCCTTCGTCTCCGGGCTCATGGGCTACATCGGCTGGGACGCAGTCCGCTACTGGGAAACCCTCGGTCAAGGCCCAGCAGATGACATGCATGTGCCGATGCTCGCGCTGCAACTGGTCACCGACATGGCCGTCTATGACCACCTCGACGGATCACTCACCCTGGTCGCCAACGCCTACAACAAAAACGGCCTCAACACCGGAGCCGAAGGCGCATACGAGGACGCGGTAGCACGCCTACAGAACATGGCGCACCAACTCGGTGAACCCTCCACCGGCGAAGCGCCAGTCCCCATGCCATCAGCCGACGTATCACGCGAAGAAATGTTCGCAACCGTCAAAGAAACCTGGGCAGAACCAGAATTCATGCACGCGATCGAGACCATCAAAGACGCGATCGTGGACGGCGAAGTGTTCCAAGCAGTCGTAGGGCGCCGCTTCGAACTACCAACCCAAGCGAACGCGCTCGACGTCTACCGCATCCTGCGCGCCACCAACCCCAGCCCCTACATGTATGTCGCGACCTACCACAACGCAGATGCCCAACCATTCTCCGTCGTCGGCTCCTCACCAGAAGCGCTCGTGACCGTGAAATCCGGAAACGTCGTGACCCACCCCATCGCAGGCTCCCGCCCCCGCGGAACAACACCAGCCGAAGACGAAAAACTAGCCAAAGAACTACTAGCAGACCCCAAAGAACGCTCCGAACACCTCATGCTCGTAGACCTCTCCCGCAACGACCTCTCCAAAGTCTGCACCCCAGGCACCGTGGACGTCACCCAATTCATGGAGATAGTCCACTACAGCCACATCATGCACATGGAATCCACCGTCACAGGCCAAGCCGAACCCCACACCAACGCCTACGACGTCCTCCGCGCCGTATTCCCCGCCGGAACCCTCTCCGGGGCACCCAAACCACGCGCACTACAACTACTCGACGAACTAGAACCGGTAGGGCGCGGCATCTACGGGGGAGTAGTCGGCTACTTCGACTCCGCCGGAGACATGGACATGGCCATCGCCATCCGCACCGCAGTCCTCAAAGACCGCACCGCCTACGTATCCGCCGGCGCCGGAATCGTCGCCGACTCCCAACCCGAATCAGAAGCCCTCGAAACCGTCAACAAATCCTTCGCACCGCTACGCGCCGTATGGCTCGCCGACCAACTCAGCGCAACCGAAGACCACGGTGCCGAAGACCACAATGCTGAAGACCACGACGCCGACCAGGCCGAGGAACCAACACCCGGAGACGCCGATGCCTGACACCGAAACCCCACAGAACGGCGAAACCACACTGGGCGGCGAAACCACACCACGCCGCCACCGCTTCGGCCAACGCAAACACATCGTCCTGGCAGGCCTCACCCTCTCCATCGCCGCGCTCATCCTCATAACCCAAACCTGGATCACCATCGGCGCTCCAGACACCGGGGTAGCAGTAGAAAGCCTCAACGTCGCCGGCGGAACCGCAACACCAGCAGCACCCGCGCTCGCCGTGGTGATGCTCGCGGCCACGATCGCGCTCACCATCGCAGGGCCTGTGACGCGCTGGATCATCACCGTAGTCCAAGCCCTCGCCGGTGCTGGCGTTGCAGGGGTGAGTATCTGGGCGGCACTCTCGCCTGAGGATGCGGCATCGGCCAAGGTCGGAGAAACATTCGGCCTCGGGGTGGTCAGCAGTGTTTATGAGGTCACGGTCTTTCCGATCATCACAGCGGTTGCGGGCATTCTCATGGTGCTGGTTGCGGTATGGGGCGTTTTTGTGTCGGCACCCGCCGCATCGACATCAAGCAAATATGATCGCGCGAGCTCCAAGACCGGCAGCGCAACCTCAAAGCCGGGCAACCGGCCAGCAGGTCAAAGCGCCGGAGATGATGGAACCCAAGACGATACAGCCGAGGCCATGGATGAGATCGACCAATGGGACGCCCTGACCCAGGGCGAGGATCCGACTGATCCTGACGGCCCACGCTCCGGGCGCGCACGCTTCTACTAGGACACCGCCTGTTAGGTAGCCCGCGGTCTCTTCATCTGAGACGCCCTTCAACCGGTGCGCAGACGCGATCGAAATGACTCGCCGCACGTAGCGATTGAGCGGTCAACGCCTAGAAGTGGCAGAATAGCAATGAGCGTGTGTTCATGCTGACGCTTCACTCGCGCACACCTGGACACATATCCACCCGTGACCTCACGGTCGCGGATGCCCCACAGAGGGCAGAGCATCACTGACCTGAGGTTTCAACTCGAAGGAGATAGGGATATGCCTCTCGATCGCCAGACCATTGCTCATGACCCAATCCATGAGCAGCACCTGGGCCACGGCAACACGGTTGCTTCGTGGGCAATGTTCACCATCATGTTTGTTGGCTTCCTGCTGTCCTGCGTCGCCTTCACCATCCCTAACTGGGTTCTTTTCTGGGCCGGCGGCGTGATCTTCGTTGTCGGTATCATCGCCGGCGTCGTTCTGAAAGCCGCCGGTTTCGGCGTGGGTGGCTCCCGCACCAAGCACGACTAACGTTGTGAGCGCTCAGCCCCGCGAAACATTCGCGGGGCTTCGTTCTATACGGGGTTATACACGGTTCTATACAGGGCATACATAAGGTCCGGTACCGTCCGAACGTAGCGGACAGAAGGGATAGGCAAGGCACATGGCTGAGGCCACTGTTTTGGATCAGATCATTGAAGGTGTTAAGGAAGATCTGGCCGAACGCAAGCAACTCGTGCCGCTTGAAGAGATCAAGCGCCGCGCCGCTGAAGCCCCACCAGCCCGCGATGCGCTGGCCGCCCTCACCCCGAACACGGATTCCGCCTTCGCTGTGATTTCTGAGGTTAAGCGCCGTTCGCCTTCGAAGGGTGCGCTCGCGGACATCCCTGAACCTGCTGACCTCGCCGCCGAATATGAGGCTGGCGGCGCCGCAGCGATCTCGGTTCTGACAGAGCAGCGCCGCTTTGGCGGTTCACTCGCGGATTTCGATGCCGTCCGCGCGCGCGTCAACATCCCGCTTCTGCGCAAAGACTTCACGGTAGACGAATACCAAATCTATGAGGCCCGTGCCCACGGTGCGGATCTGGTTCTGCTCATCGTTGCGGCTTTGAGCGATCAAGAGCTCAGCGACTTCCTTGCGCTCACACACCAGCTGGGCATGAACGCGCTCGTTGAAACACACACCCCGGAAGAGATCGAACGAGCCACAAAGGTTGGCGCGAAGATCGTGGGAGTCAACGTACGTAACCTCAAAACCCTCGAGGTCGACACCGGCCACTATGCTGAACTGGCCAAGCACCTACCTGAGACGGTCGTGACGGTCGCCGAATCAGGTGTCGAGGACATCGAACAGGTCAAGACCTACGCCCACGCTGGCGCCGACGCCGTGCTTGTAGGAGAAGCACTCGTCAAGCACGCCCAACCGCGTCAAACCGTCGCCGAGTTCACTGAGGCAGGCCACACCATCCGGTCCTCAGCCCGCTAGTCACCGGCATCTCCGCTAGCCACCATCATCATCTAGGAACGCAATGACCCACACACCAGACTCCGGCGAACAGAACCCTGCCGATCAGAACCCCGGCGAACAGAGCACCGAAGCGTGCGACACTGATGGGCGCGGTTCTGAAGGCAATAACACCGCGATGGCAGATACTTTCATGTCCGGATCGCTACGTAACGCACCCGGCCCATACTTCGGTGACTACGGTGGCCGGTGGATGCCAGAGTCTTTGGTTCGCGCCCTCGATGAGCTTGCAGAGACGTTCAACGCGGCAAAGCAAGACCCAGAGTTTGTGGCTGAGTTCCAGGACCTGCTAGCCAACTATGCCAACCGCCCGTCACTTCTAACCGAGGCGCCACAGTTCGCTGAGCACGCAGGTGGGGTGCGTGTCTTCCTTAAACGGGAAGACCTCAACCACACCGGCTCCCACAAGATCAACAACGTTCTCGGCCAGGCGCTACTTGCCAAGCGGATGGGGAAGAACCGCCTCATCGCTGAAACCGGTGCGGGCCAACACGGTGTAGCTACGGCGACAGCGGCAGCCCTGTTCGGGATGGAATGCGTCGTCTACATGGGCGAGGAAGACACCGAGCGTCAAGCCCTCAACGTGGCCCGCATGAAACTGCTCGGCGCCACCGTTATACCGGTCGCTGTTGGCTCCCGCACGCTCAAAGACGCGATCAACGAAGCATTGCGTGACTGGGTCGCGAACGTCGAACACACCCACTACCTGCTCGGAACCGCGGCCGGCCCATACCCATTCCCGAGCATGGTGCGCTTCTTCCACGAATGCATCGGTAACGAGACCCGCGAACAGATCATCGAACAAGCAGGGCGTCTCCCGGATGCGATCTGCGCGTGCGTGGGCGGCGGATCTAACGCGATCGGAAGCTTCCACGCTTTCCTCGACGATAAAGACGTCGAACTGCACGGCCTGGAAGCCGGAGGCGACGGCATCGACACGCCACGCCACGCGGCAACCATCACCCTCGGCAGGGCAGGCGTCCTACACGGGGCGAAGACCTACCTCATGCAGGATGAAGACGGCCAAACCATCGAATCCCACTCGGTCTCAGCTGGCCTGGACTATCCAGCGGTAGGCCCAGAACACGCCTACCTCGCCGACATCCACCGAGTCCAGTACACCGCCATCACTGACAGCGAGGCGATGGAAGCGTTCCGCCTGCTGTCGCAAACAGAAGGCATCCTCCCAGCGATCGAATCCAGCCACGCTCTGGCCGGCGCGATCAAAGTGGGCCAGCGCATGGCTGAAGAAGCGAAAGCTAACGGCCAAGACCCAACCGAGCACATCGTCGTCGTGACGTTGTCAGGCCGCGGCGATAAAGACGTGGCAACCGCAGCCCGCTGGTTCGGTCTGCTGGAGGAAAAAGACGAGCAGAACAACGGGGAAGAGGAAGGCAAGCAAGCGTGAGCCAGAGCGCACCACGAATCACATCCGCTGACGCGATCGCGCGGGCACACAAGGAAGGCCGCCCAGCGCTCATCGCCTACCTGCCAGCAGGCTACCCGGACGTGCAATCCACCATCGACGCAGCGATCGCGGCAGCTAAGAACGGTGCCGACATCATCGAGATCGGTTTGCCATACTCGGATCCCGTAATGGACGGGCCAGTCATCCAGGCCGCGACAACACAGTCCCTGGCGAACGGGTTCAAGGTACCGCAGGTTTTCGACATTATCCAGAAAGTCACCGCGGAGGCCGATGCTGCGGTGCTGATCATGACCTACTGGAACCTCGTGTTGCGGATGGGTGTCGATGAGTTCGCCCGCCGCCTGGCAGAAGCCGGCGGAGCGGGCCTGATCACCCCTGACCTGCTCCCGGAAGAGGCAGGCGACTGGATGGAAGCGTCTGAGAAATATGGCCTTGACCGAGTCTTTCTGACTGCGCCATCGAACACTCCGGAACGTGTCAAACAGACCGTGGATTCCTCCCGCGGGTTCGTCTACTGCGTATCCATCATGGGTGTGACAGGTGCCCGCGATAGCGTCTCTGATGCAGCGCAGGGTGTTGTGGAAGCGGTCCGTGCGGCAGGTGACCTCCCCGCGTGCGTTGGGCTCGGGGTGTCGCAGCGTTCTCACGTTGAAGAGATCGGCGAATATGCAGACGGGGTGATCGTCGGTACCGCGCTCGTGCGTGAGCTCGGTGAAAACGGTCCCGAAGGCGTAGGCCGGTTGACCGCGGAACTAGCAGGACGAGGCAGGTAGCCCATGATCACACAGACGATCACCACGGCAGTTTCAACCGCTATCCCGGCGTCACTCCCATCGCCGCCGCAAGAGTTCTCGTCGTTTTCGCTAGGGCCGTTGACCATCCACATGTATGCGATCTGCATCTTGTTGGGGATCATCGCCGCCCTGATCCTCACGCAGCGGCGTTGGGAAGCACGCGGCGGAAACCCCGAGCTCGTGTGGGATGTAGCGATCTGGGCGGTTCCGCTCGGCATCATCGGTGGTCGTCTGTACCACGTGTTCTCTTCCCCTGACCAGTATTTTGGGCCGAATTATGACGGCACCGGGGACCCCATCAAGATCCTGTATATCGCCAACGGTGGCCTCGGGATTTGGGGTGCGGTAGCCCTCGGTGCGGTTGGTGTGTGGATCGCTACGCGCCGCGCCGGTGTCAGGTTCTCTACCTTCGCTGACGCTGTCGCGCCAGGGGTTCTGCTGGCTCAAGCAATTGGCCGCTGGGGTAACTACTTCAACCAGGAGCTGTTCGGTAGCCCGACTGACCTGCCGTGGGGTCTCAAGATTGATGCTGACTCACCGACCTTCCCGGCTGGTATGCCAGCGGACACGCTGTTTCACCCGACGTTCCTGTATGAATCCATCTGGAACATCGTCGGTGTTGCGATCCTCTTGCTGCTTGACCGTTTGTTCCGTATGCGCCGCGGTGCGCTCTTGTGGCTCTACATTGTGATCTATACGGCAGGCCGCACATGGATCGAAGCATTGCGGATCGACGAAGCTCAGATGATCACGATCGCCGGTGTCACGCAGAGGCTCAACGTGTGGGTATCGATCCTCGTGTTCCTGGGCGCGCTCGTCGCGTTCGTCATCGCCTACCAGCGAGGCAAGAACGCACCTGAGCTCGATGTGGCTCTGCCAGGCCGCGAACCAAGCGCAGCGGCGGCCGCTGGTGCCGATAAGCCTGCTGAGGAAGAACGCGACGCCGCGGACAAGTCTGCTGAGACGGATAGACCTGCCGAGGCTGAGAAGCCTGGCGACGCGGAGGAGAAAGCTGCCGAGGTTGAGAAGCTAGAGGAGGCCGAGAAGCCTGCTGAGACCGAAGAAACCGCGGATGAAGAGAAATCCGCTCAGGTCGCTCAGGTCGCCGATGAGGAGAAGTCCTCTGAAGCCGATAAGCCCGAGCGCACGGAGACGACCGAGACCGCAGATGGTACGGACGATCGTGACGATACAGACGATGGCGACGATGCCGACAGTGCCGAGGCGTCAGAAGTAGCGTCTGAACCTGAGCAGACTGAAGCATCAGATAAGGCTGAGGCCCTGGAAACGGCGACCGATACGGAACAGGCCGGTACAGCCGAAGCTGCGGACACCGCGGAAGAAACTGACGTCGTGGAAGAAGAGCCTGAACCTGTAGAACCTGAAGCGGAAGAGCCTGAACCGGAAGAGCCAGCCGAGACGGTCGAGCCGGCCGAGACAGCCGAGACGGAAACCGTAGCTGAACCGGACAAACCGGCGGAGACCGCCGAGTCTGCCGAGACGGAACCTGCTGAGACCGAACCGGACGAGACCGAGCCTGCTGACGCGGAGCTCGCCAGCGAAACTGCGGATACCGCGGATACAGCCGAATCGGATGCTGACACTGCACCTGTTGTTGAAGCAAAGACAGCAGACACTGCTGAGTCCGCGGCTGACAAGGCAGGCACTGTTGAAGCCGGCGCCGCGGACACCGGCGCTGAGGACCCCGAGACCAACGGAGCCTCCGATACCGACACAGCCGACTCCGACACCGGTACGGCTGGTACTGACGCCGACAACGCCAGTACCGACACGGAAGCGGATACTGACACAACAGCTGATGACACCGGTGACGATAGCGTCGGCGATAAGAAAGACGAGAACTGAATCAAAAGGCCAACTGCAGCCCCGTGCCCGCCCCTTGAGCGGGCGCGGGGCTGTAGGCTTATAAACAGGCGAAACCTCAGCGCATGCGGGATGAGACGAACGCATGAGTGAACATGTCTGGGGCGCCGCGAAATACATCACGATGGGGCGTTGAAAAATGATTGTTGACAAGAGTGCAGCCAGCAAGAAGAACAAGCGCCAGGTGCGGAGAGCCAAGATTGTCGTGACGTTCGGTCCGGCGCTCAACACTAAGAAGATGGCTCGCAAGGCGCTCAAGGCCGGTATGAACGTGGCCCGCCTGAACATGAGCCACGGGGATCATGCGACCCACCAGAATAATCTCGATAATCTGCGTGAGGTATCCCGAGAGCTCAATAAGCCGCTCGGTGTGTTCGCTGACCTGCAGGGCCCTAAAATCCGCCTTGCACGTTTCGCGGATGGCCCGCATGAGCTTGCCGAAGGCGATACTTTCACGATCACTACCCGCGATGTCCCCGGTTCGAAGGCCGAGTGTGGCACGACGTTCGCTGGGCTTATCGAGAACGTCGATGTCGGTGACATTTTGTTAGTCAATGACGGCAAGGTGCGTCTGCGGGCGGTCGAAGTCACGGCTACCGATGTTGTGACCGAGGTTGAGGTCGGCGGTGAGGTTTCTGATAACAAGGGCATCAACCTCCCCGGGGTTGCTGTGAATGTACCGGCGCTTTCGCAGAAGGACGAAGAGGACCTGCGGTGGGCTCTGCGTGCCGGTGTGGACATGATCGCTTTGTCTTTTGTGCGTAACGCTTCCGATATCGATCCTGTGCACCGGATTATGCAGGAGGAAGGCCGGAAGGTTCCGGTCATCGCCAAGCTGGAGAAGCCGCAGGCTGTCGATAACATCGAGGAAATCATCGACGCGTTCGATGCGATCATGGTGGCTCGCGGCGATCTCGGGGTGGAGTTGCCGCTTGAGGATGTTCCTGTGGTTCAGAAGCACGCGGTCGAGCTGGCTCGCCGTTGGGCTAAGCCTGTGATTGTGGCAACGCAGGTTTTGGAGTCGATGATGGATTCGCCTACACCTACGCGCGCTGAAGCCTCTGACTGTGCGAACGCGGTTTTGGATGGTGCCGATGCGGTGATGCTTTCGGGGGAAACCTCGGTTGGTAAGTATCCGATCGAAACGATCGAGACCATGGCGCGGATCATCAAGTCGACCGAGGCTCACGGTTTGCAACGGATCCCGCCTCTCGCGGCGCGCCCCCGGACGCGTGGTGGCGCGGTGACAAGGGCGGCGGTTGAGGTTGCTGAAGAGGTCAATGCGTCTTATCTTGTGGCGTTCACGCAGACCGGTGACTCGGCGCGCCGTTTGGCGCGTATGCGTTCGGAGATCCCTGCTCTGGGATTCACTTCGAGTGAGCAGACGTTCCGCTACATGAATTTGTTCTGGGGTATCACCCCGGTTTTGGCGGGGTTTGTGGATCATTCGGACAAGATGTCTCAGCAGGCCGAGGAGCACTTGCTGGGTAGCAACCTCGCTGAAGAGGATGAGCTCGCGGTGATCGTATCGGGTTCCCCTCCAGGTAAGGCTGGATCCACGAACTCGTTGCGTGTGCATCGTCTGGGCGACATCACGCATAGCGGTAAGGATGGCGAGCGGAACGAGGAACGCCATGAGGAGATCAAGCCGTGGCGTACGCGTGAGCAGGCCGCCGAGGACCTGGTTGTGCGGATGAATGAAGGCCAAGACGCACGTCTACCGGCCATTGACTTCTGATGGCTGCTATGGCTGTAGATGCTATAGATACCGGATCAGAGCTCGTACTCGCTGAACGTGCGGGGGCCTTGGGTGTTGTGACACTCAACCGCCCGGCCGCGGTGAATGCGTTGAACCTTGAGATGGTTCAGGGTATGCATCAGGCGCTGGATGTTTTTGCGGCAGACGATGCGGTGCGTGCCGTGCTGGTTCGTGGCGCGGGTGAGCGGGGTTTGTGCGCGGGCGGTGACGTGCGCGTGATCTATCGAGGCACCATCGAAGAGCCGGCGGTTGCGATGGAGTTTTTCGCGGCGGAGTATCGCTTGGATCACGCGATCGCGTGTTTCCCGAAACCCTATATTCCGTTCATGGATGGCCTGGTTTTGGGTGGGGGAGTCGGGATCTCGGTTCCTGGTTCGCACCGGATTGTGTGCGAATCGACCCGGTTGGGGATGCCGGAGACCGGTATCGGTTTCAGCCCGGATGTGGGTGGCGCGTATTTCTTGGCGCGTTCTCCTGGGGCGGTGGGCCGCTTCTTGTCTTTGACTGGGCTGCAGGTCTGCGGTGCCGATGCGGTGTATGCGGGGCTTGCTGATGCGTTTGTTCCGGCTTCGCAGCAAGGTGCCTTGCGTGCGGAGCTTGAGCAGGTCACATGCGCCGGTGACGTGGACGATGCGGTGGAGCGCTACTCGCTTTCCGTCCCGGACACGGACGGCCGGCAGCGCAGCGCAGGTGAAGGCACAGTAAGGGACACCGCAGAGGGCGCCGGTGCGGGACGTTTGGAGGCGGCCCGCGGCTGGATCGACGAGGCTTTCTCGCACGAAACTGTCGAGGACATCCTTGAGGCCTTGCAGGCGCGTGTTGAAGGCGCTGGTGAAGCTGCTGGGCAAGGCACGCTTGAGCGGGAAGCGTTGGATGCGATGCGCCGGAACAGCCCAACGGGTATGAAGACGGCACTGGAAGCGATCGAGCGTGCGCGCCAGCTGAGCCTGGCGGATACGTATCGGCAAGACTATCGGTTGTGCGGGAACGCAGTCTTGGGCAACCGCCGCGGCGGCGCGCATGCTACTGAGGTAGAAACGCGCGAGCTAGTACGGCCTGGCCACGATATGCGTGAAGGGATCCGCGCTCAGATTATCGATAAGGACCGCAACCCACGGTGGAAGCCAGCAACGCTGGAGGGTGTTACCGCCGAGCTCGTCGAGAGTTTCTTCGCCGAGGTACCAGGCTTCCCGGACCTTGAATTCCCTGAATAGAAGCTAAAACGCGTAGAAGCTAAAACGAAAACCAAACGCGGGGCGCAACCTTTGTTGCGCCCCACGTTGTATGTGTGCCCGAGGCGGGACTCGAACCCGCACGATTTTCATCGCTGCATTTTGAGTGCAGTGCGTCTACCAATTCCGCCACTCGGGCTGGTGTCTATGTGAGTATCAGGTCGAGTTCCTGTTCGAGGGGATCACTGACTCGTTTACTCGTGGTTTTCTCACCAGCGGGTTCTACTGTATACGCACTCGTGTGGAAAATGCACATCCAACCCGCACCGCTACGCGGGCGTGACTATTCACACAGTGCTTATTCCGCCTCGGGGTCACGCTTTCGGGCTTAAAGGTCTAGCATTGTCACGGGAGTGAAATGAACTCTAGGTAAACAGATGTTCATGCCCGGTTTATGTGAGTGTTTTGAAGAGGAAGGCCCCGCATGGATCCGTTCTTACTCGTTGTCATTGTCATCGCTTTGGCGTTGTTCTTTGACTTCACGAACGGCTTTCACGACACCGCTAACGCGATGGCCACCCCGGTTGCGACGGGGGCGATCAAGCCGAAAGCTGCTGTGACGTTGGCCGCCATCTTGAACCTTGTTGGCGCATTCCTGTCCACCGAGGTCGCGATGACGGTTTCTAAGGGGATCATCAACGAATCTTCCTCGGACGGTGGGATCCTCATCACTCCATCGGTGATTTTGGCCGGCCTGATGGGCGCGATCGTCTGGAACCTCTTGACGTGGCTACTCGGCTTGCCGTCGTCTAGCTCTCACGCATTGTTCGGTGGTCTCATCGGTGCCGCCATCGTGGGTGCGGGCCTCTCAGCGGTGAATTACGGAACGCTTTTTGAGAAGGTCCTGATCCCTGCGGTCGCTGCCCCACTCATCGCAGGTGTTTCAGCGTTCTTCGCCACGCGCTTGGCGTACCGCATCACGCGTCGGAACAGTAAACACATCTCCCCGAATCGCGGCGGTTTCAAGATCGGTCAGATCTTCTCTTCCTCCCTTGTCGCGTTGGCTCACGGCACGAATGACGCTCAGAAGACGATGGGTATTATCACTCTGGTTCTGGTGTCCGCCAACATGCAGGAAGCCGGCACAGGCCCTCACCTGTGGGTTATCGCTAGCTGTGCTTTCGCGATCGCGCTAGGCACCTATACGGGCGGCTGGCGCATCATGCGCACGCTGGGAACGGGCCTGACTGAGGTCAAGCCGCCGCAGGGTTTCGCTGCCGAGGTTTCCACGGGTGCCGCGATCCTGGCGTCATCACACTTAGGTTTCGCGTTATCGACCACGCAGGTCGCGTCCGGTTCCGTGGTGGGTTCCGGTTTGGGCCGTAAAGGGGCCGGCGTCCGCTGGCGTACCGCTGGCAAGATCGCGACCGGTTGGCTTTTCACACTGCCTGCCGCTGCCATCATCGGTGGTCTGGCTGCGGCGTTGACTCACCTGGGTTCGGTAGGTGTGTGGATCGTTCTGATCACGGGCCTGGCCGCAATGCTCACGATTTTCTTGATTTCTCTACGTAACTCGGTCACTCACGAGAACGCTATGCGTGGCGTCGAGGTTTCCTCCGCCGCGGTTCACATTCCAACCAAGAAGGAACGCCGTAGCGCTGCCCGTGCATTGCGCCGTGAGGCTCGCGAGGCGCACGAGCACGCTAAGGCCGCCGCCGCGAAGGCTAAGTCTGAGGCGCGGAAGGCTCGCCGTGCAGCTCGTGCCGCAACGCATGCCCACCGGGTTGCACGGAAGGCGGCGGCAGCCGAGTTGCGTGAGGTGCGTCGTGCGCAAGACCGTGAGGAATCAGCGCGGCTTAGCTTCATCGCGGCAGTCGATAGCCAAGCCGCAGCGGAAGAGTCCGATGTGGCGGCCCGTGAAGCCGAACGCGCCGCTAAGGAAGCCAGTAAGGGCCACGATGTTGCTGAAGCGAAGCAAGGTAAGTAGCGGAGAAGATCAATGACTGTTGAATTTATGCCGTTTCTGATGGTGTTCGTCGCGACTGTGTTCTCAACGCTGTTCGTGGTGCTGATGTTCTCGACCGGGGTGCGGTTGCAGTCCCTGCATGACGCGGCAACGGAGGAAGGCCTCAGCAAAGCGAAACGTCTCAAGGCCGGCTATTTCGCGTGCTACGCGGTATCCGGGCTGATCGTTCTGCTCGGTATCGCGTTGATCGTCCCGCCGATCCATAAGGCGCTGGGGTTCTGAAACGTTAGGCTTCTGAAGCGCTGGGTTTCTGAAACGTTAGGCTTCTAGCCGCGCGCAAGCGTTGAGGGCGGGTCACCGTGCAAGGTGGCCCGCCCTCAACGCGTCTACACCCGACATGTCCACAACGAGCGCAGCTACGCATCTACACAGCCACGTAGCGTGCCGGCGTGTGGTTTGAGTGCCACCGTTTAGCGCAGGTCGATGAGCTGGTTGGTGATGCGTGCGGTCGCGACAAGTTTGTTGTTCTCGTCATAGATTTTGATGTCGTGGCTCGTGGTGGTTCGGCCGAGGTGGGCTGGTGTGCACACTCCGCGCACCCGCCCGGAAACACCGCCGCGGTGGTGGGTGATGTTGAGGTCCACGCCTACGGGGGATTTCCCCTGGAGCCCTGAGTCGACGATGTGCAAGGCTGCGGCGAAGGAGCCAAGGGTTTCAGCGAGTGCCGCGCTGGCTCCGCCGTGGAGGATTCCGGCTACCTGGGTGTTGCTTTCAACCGGCATGGTTGCGGTGAGTTCTTCGACCGTGAAGGTGTCGAAGATGATCCCGAGCTTGGTGACCAGTGCTCCGGGGCCATGGTGGCGTAGGTATTCCCACGCCGCGTGCGGGATGTTCGCTTCAGTGAGTTCGGTAGCGAACGGATGGTTCTCGTGGGCAGCTTGGGTGGTGTTGTTGGTGCCGCCCGTTTCGGGTTTTGAGCTTTTGTCAGTCATGGGCATTAGGCTTTCATGTGTGAGTGCCAACGCCAAGTCTTCTTCGTCTAAATCTTCGTCTTCGTCCGAATCCAAGCCGCGTTTGCTCGTTATCGATGGGCATTCGATGGCGTTCCGCGCGTTTTTCGCTTTACCTGCAGAGAACTTCTCGACTGCTACGGGCCAATACACGAACGCGGTTCACGGTTTCGTTTCGATGCTGCTGAAAATGATTGAGCAGCGGGAACCGACCCATGTTGCGGTCGCTTTTGACCTTTCTGGGCCTACTATCCGTTCGCAACAGTATGAGGAATATAAGGGCGGCCGCGCCGAGACTCCGCCGGAGTTCGCGGGCCAGATCGAGTTGATCGATCAGGTCATGGCCGCTATGAACATCCCTACGTTGACGTATGAGGGCTATGAGGCTGATGACATTCTGGCGACGTTGTCGACCCGCGGCGCTGCGGATGGTTTCGATGTCCTGGTTGTCTCTGGTGATAGGGACACGTTCCAGTTGATCAACGATGACGTGCTGGTTTTGTATCCGATGCGCGGCATTTCGGATATCCCGCCGATGGACGCTGCCGCGGTGCAGGACCGTTACGGGGTTCTTCCGCAGAACTACCCGGATATGGCTGCGCTGGTGGGGGAGAAGGCCGATAATCTTCCGGGTGTTCCGAGGGTGGGCAATAAGACTGCGGCTAAGTGGATCAATCAGTATGGCTCGGTTGAGAAGATCCTTGAGCATGCTGATGAGATCAAGGGCAAGGTTGGACAGAGCCTGCGTGACCACGTGGATGATGTACGCCGTAACCGTGAGCTGAACGCATTGGTTCGGGATTTGGATGTGGATCTCACGTGGGATGACATGCGTGTGCGTGAACCGGAGTGGGATCGCATTGAGGACTTGTTTGATTCGCTTGAGTTCAATACGTTGCGCCGCCGTTTGAACGACGTGATGGGTGGTTTGAGCGAGGAAGAGTCCCCGGCTGTTGAGTTGCCGACTGTTGTTTCATTCGCTGACGCTGAGAAGATTCGTTCGTGGTTTGAATCTGTTGCTGGCGCGGGCGCTGATGGTGCGCCTGTTGCCGCGGTGCGCGTTGAGCTGTCGGCTGAGCACGCGGTGGGTGAGGCATCGGATGTTCTGAGCCTTTCGGTTGCGGTGCTTCCTGAAGAGTCGGCGCAGGCTGAGGTGTTGCAAGTTGATCTTGCCCAGTTGGATGAGCAGGCCACCGATGCGGTGGCGGCCTGGCTTGCGGATGCTGAGCGGCCGAAGGTTGTGTATGACCTCAAGCCGATGCTGAAGGCACTGTGGGCGCGTGGCTTGCAGTTGTCGGGTGTGATCGATGATGTAGCGCTCTCGGCGTATCTGGTTCAGCCGGACCGCCGTGGTTATGCGCTTGAGGATCTCTCCCAGCAGCACCTGAAGCGCACGCTGGGTGAAGCCGCGGCACAGAACGCCGGCCAGCTTGACTTAGGCCTGGATGAGGACGGAGCGGCCGTGGATGGCCGCGAGGCGGAGCGTGCAGATGTCACGTTGCGTCTGCATTCGGTGTTGCAGCCCATGCTTGTTGATCGTGAAGCTCAAGACCTGTTGACGCAGGTCGAGGTTCCTTTGGCGAGCGTTCTGGCGCGCATGGAGGCCACGGGTGTGGCTGTGGATCTGGGCTCGCTCGATGATTTGATCGATAGCTTCACCCAGAACATGAACCGCGCCCAACAACAGGCTTTCGACGCGATTGGGCACGAGGTGAATCTCAGTAGCCCTAAGCAGTTGCAGACGGTTCTGTTTGAGGAACTTGAGCTTCCTAAGACCAAGAAGATCAAGACTGGTTACACGACGGATGCGGCCTCGTTGCAGGATTTGTTGGTCAAGACGGGGCATCCGTTCCTTGAAGCGCTGATGGCTCACCGGGACGTGGCTAAGCTACGCCAGACTGTTGAAGGCTTGAAGAAGACGGTTGCCGCTGATGGGCGGATCCATACGACGTTCTCTCAGACAGCTGCGGCTACCGGCCGGCTGTCTTCCTTGAACCCGAACCTGCAGAATATTCCGGTGCGTACCGAAGAGGGCCGCCGTATTCGCGACATCTTCACGTGCGGTGACAGCGCGGAGCTGCTCACGGCGGATTATTCGCAGATTGAGATGCGCATCATGGCGCATTTATCTGGGGATGAGGCGTTGATCCAGGCGTTCAAGGATGGCGAGGATCTGCACCGTTTTGTTGGCTCACATGTTTTCGATGTAGCGCCCGAGGACGTTTCCCCTGAAATGCGTTCGAAGGTCAAGGCGATGAGCTACGGCTTGGCGTACGGGTTGAGCCAGTTCGGTCTATCCCAGCAGTTGGGTATTTCGGTTGATGAGGCCCGCACGCTGCGGAACGACTATTTCAAGCGTTTCGGTGCGGTACGTGATTATCTCGATGAGGTTGTCGCTCAAGCGCGTGTGGACGGCTACACCTCGACCCTGTTGGGGCGGCGCCGCTACCTGCCTGAGTTGCATAGCGATAACCGTCAGTTGCGGGAGATGGCTAAACGGGCCGCGTTGAACGCGCCGATCCAGGGCACAGCGGCGGATATCATCAAGCTTGCGATGCTTCGCATCCCTGCCGCGTTCAAGGACGCGGGCCTGGAATCGAAGATGCTGTTGCAGGTCCATGACGAACTGATTTTTGAGGTCGTGGACGGTGAGCAGGAGAAGGTGCGTTCGCTCGTAGTCGAGATCATGTCCAGCGCGATGGAATTGTCTGTTCCTTTGGATGTGAACATCGGTAGCGGGCGCACATGGCACGCCGCAGCACACTAGCGGCCGCCTGGCAAAGATTGAGTCTTTCACGGAAGATAGTGATCCACAGATGTTGGTCTGGAGTTGGAAATGAGTAGTGGAGCGGTGAATCAAGAGCGGTTCAGGGTTGTTCGGCATCGCCCGGACGGACCCCTGGGTAGCCCGGATCCGGTGACTGAGGCGTTCATTGAGGCGATGGCCTTAGGGTTCTTGGACGGGCGCCGCACGCAAGAGGAAATGCAGGGCAAGGTTGATCGTTTCCGTCAGGACCGTTCGCTGTTGACGATGGTCCATGATGACAATCAGCCCTCGATCGCACTGGATGCGGATATTCCTATTGCGACGTTCGGGGAGTTCCCTGGCCAGCTGTGTGTGCGTGAAGGTGTCCTCGTTGATACGCACATGGTTACCGAGGTGACGGTGCGGACCTCGCACCGGCGTCGTGGTTTGTTGACCAAGATGATGCATGCCTCTTTCGACCGGGCTAAAGAAGCCGGGCGTCCGTTGGCGGCACTCACGGCGACCGAGGGCGTGATTTATGGCCGCTTCGGTTTTGGCGTTGCAGCGCATACTGGCACGTGCCGGGTCAAGGTCCTGCATGGTTTGCGTTTGCGGGCTTCTGCGATCAAGGCGATCGAGGATTCGGGTGTGCGCGTTGTGGTGCCGTCCTGGGAGGCGATGCCTGCGATCCATCGTGAGTCTTCTGAGGCCTATGTCAAGCGGACGCCTGGACAGGTTGCTCCGGTGTCTTCGCAACGGCGTCGCGCAGCTGGCATCAGTAACTATTTGGCGGAGCCAGGGGAGAGCCACGATTTGCGTCCGCTGGTTGCGCTCGGCCCGGACGGTAAGGTGCGTGGGCATGCGATCGCGGAGTTCTCCGGCTGGGATTCTCGCCCGTTCACGTTGAAGGTTCATGAGCTGATGGCCGCGGATCCTGTAGCGGAGCTCGCTTTGTGGCAAGCGATAGGTGCCACGGATCTGGTTGAAGAGCTTTCGGCCGATTCGGTGGTTGCTGATCACGCGCTGCGTGTCGCGTTGATCAATGGCCGCGATGTGGTTGACGGTGTTACGCGCGATGCCCTGTGGCTGCGGGTTCTCGATGTTCCAGAGGCGATGCGGGCCCGCGGACTCAGCAGTGAGGGCTCCGTGGTCCTGGACGTCTCTGACCCTCTGGGGTATGCCCAGGGGCAGTTCCTGATCGAGGCAGACGAACACGGAACGAGGGTTACCGAAGCCCCGGAAGCTACTGATGGTTCCGGCGCGGATGTGCCGCGCTTGAGCCTGGATGCGGAAGCGTTGGCTGCTCTATACCTTGGTACGTGCCGTGTAGCTGATCTGGTGGCGAGCGGGCGTGCCCAGGCTGATGAGGCCGACCTTGAAGCGCTTCACTTGTTGTTTCACTCGAAGGTGCCTCCTATTAACACAACCCACTTCTGATGTTCCGGTTGCCTGGTCATGATGGGCAGGGTCTTGATGATGGGGTCTTGACATTGGGTAGAGTTCTGCCGCGTGGCAGCAGTAAAAGAAGCTCATACTTCATTGACTGAATTATCCCCATAGCATAGACTTGGTTGAGTTGTGCACTTTGCGTGCCATCACGCGTGCGCAATTCCATATTGTTCACTACTTCAGAGCAGTACACTTTGAGCGAAACATTCGCGGCTGTTCTGACCGATTTACTATCCGTAACGGAGCCCCTACTACATGACCACTACGAACCCGGATCAGACCGGACTCCCGCAGGTCGCAGTCAACGACATCGGTTCGGAAGAGGAATTCCTCGCCGCTATCGACGCAACCATCAAGTACTTCAACGATGGCGATCTCGTTGAAGGTGAAGTCGTCAAGGTTGATCATGACGAAGTTCTGCTGGATATCGGCTACAAGACCGAGGGTGTTATCCCGTCCCGCGAGCTGTCTATCAAGCACGATGTAGACCCTAGCGATGTCGTCGAGGTTGGCGACACGGTTGAGGCACTTGTCCTGACGAAGGAGGACAAGGAAGGCCGTCTGATCCTTTCCAAGAAACGCGCACAGTACGAGCGTGCTTGGGGCGATATCGAGAAGGTCAAGGAAGAAGACGGCGTCGTTACCGGTACCGTCATCGAGGTTGTCAAGGGTGGTCTCATCCTCGACATCGGCCTGCGTGGCTTCCTGCCTGCTTCCTTGGTTGAGATGCGTCGCGTCCGCGACTTGGCTCCGTACATCGGCCAGCAGCTTGAAGCGAAGATCATCGAGCTCGACAAGCACCGCAACAACGTTGTTCTCTCCCGCCGCGCATGGCTCGAAGAGACCCAGTCCGCGGTCCGCACCGAGTTCCTCAACAAGCTAGAGAAGGGCCAGGTTCGCGAGGGCGTTGTCTCCTCCATCGTCAACTTCGGTGCATTCGTTGACCTGGGCGGTGTTGACGGCCTGGTTCACGTTTCCGAGCTGTCCTGGAAGCACATCGACCACCCATCCGAGGTTGTCGAGGTTGGCCAGAAGGTTACCGTCGAGGTCCTCGAGGTAGACATGAGCCGCGAGCGTGTTTCCCTCTCGCTCAAGGCAACCCAGGAAGACCCATGGCAGACCTTCGCCCGCACCCACGCACTGGGTCAGGTTGTACCTGGTAAGGTCACCAAGCTCGTTCCGTTCGGCGCGTTCGTTCGCGTTGAGGACGGCATCGAGGGTCTGGTTCACATCTCCGAGCTCGCTGAGCGTCACGTTGACCTCGCGGAGCAGGTTGTTCAGGTGGGCCAGGAGATCTTCGTCAAGGTTATCGACATCGACCTCGAGCGTCGCCGTATCTCGCTGTCCCTCAAGCAGGCCAACGAGGGTGTTGACCCAGAGGGCACCGAGTTCGATCCTGCTCTGTACGGTATGGCCGCAGAGTACGACGAGGCCGGTAACTACAAGTACCCAGAGGGCTTCGACCCAGAGACCAACGAATGGCTCGAGGGCTACGAGACTCAGCGCGCAGAATGGGAGCAGCAGTACGCTGCAGCTCAGGCCCGCTGGGAGGCACACAAGAAGCAGGTCGCAGAGGCAATCGAGAAGGACGCAGAGGCCGGCGCACAGCAGGCATCCGCTCCAGCTCCAGCTTCCTACTCCTCCGAGGACCAGAGCGACACCGAAGACAGCGGCACGCTCGCATCCGATGAAGCCCTTGCTGCACTGCGTGAGAAGCTCACCGGCAACAAGTAAGCAAGTCATCCGCCCCGCGAGCGCGGCACAGACACGCTAGCGGGGTAGATGAACCAAGAGGGCGGTTCCGAAGGGAACCGCCCTCTTCGCGTACCTGAAGCCGTTTGCCGTACCTCGACCCTCTTACAGCATCCAGTGGGTCATCACGGTATCCAGTGGGTTATTCAGCTATTCGGCGGACAGGGGCTAGTTGTTGCCTTCCTCGGCGTCGAGGGTGGCTACCTGGATGGTTTGTGGGCCTTCGTTCGGGCGGATCAGCATACCGCGGCCGGCAGGGAAGTGGCGCGGCCGGATGCGCCCGATGATCGGGCCTTCGCTGCTATCGCCGTCCATGAGCAGAGTCACGGCACCGGCTTCACGCAGCGATGCGAAGAACGGCTCATACATGGTGCGTGATGCGCCACGGACACGACGGGTGAGTGCCACATGCAAGCCGATGTCGGTGCTCATCGCGAGGAATGGGGTGAACGCGTGAAGCGGTGAGGCCGCCCCTGCGGTGAGGACGTCGTAGTCGTCCACGAGCAACACAATCCGCGGCCCTTCGAAGCCAGCATTCTGTTGGGCGAGCGGGTCGGCTTGCACACGGGACTGCACCTCTTTGACCACCGCAGCGGTGAGCTGTTCAGCATGCATCGAGGTAGCTGCGTATCCGCCGAGGTATTCCTCCGGGATCGCGTTCTGAAGGTCACGGCGCGGATCAAAGACCGCGAACACGAGCTCTTCTGAGCTGTATTGGCTCATGAGTTCGTGGGCGAGCAGACGCAACAGGCTCGTCTTGCCGGCTTCCTCATCCGCGAGTACCGCAAGGTGCGGTTCGCGGCCGATGAAGTCCAGGTAACGGATCGCCTGATTGCGTTCCATAACACCAAAGCGCAAAAGCCCCGGAGTTGATGAAGGCGGCAGCTGGTCCACGTTGATGTGGGTCGGCAGCAGGCGCACGGTGCGCGGGGTCTGCTCGCGATAGTGGAGTTTGACGTACTCGACCGCTTCCCTGAACGCCTTGGTGAGGCCGTCATCGCTTGGCTCGTCATCGATACGCGGTAGCGCGATCTGGCCGATACGGCCGTCGATGTTAAAGCCACGGCCCGGCTTGTTCTTAGGCAGGTGCGCCGCGGTCTTGGAGCCGTGCATCGAGTCCGATGGTTCGGTCAGCCGCATCTCCAGCCGGGTTCCGAAGAAGGACTGCTGCGCCATCCGGACTTCGTTCCAGCGGGTAGCTGTAGCGATGATGTGGATCCCGTAGCCGCTACCGCGGGTCAGGAGCGAGTAGAGCGAATCCTGGAGGTCTTCGAACTCGTCGATCAAACCACCCCAACCGTCCACGAACACTACGACGTCGCGCACATCGAGTTCGGGGTGGCGGCCGGATGCGAACATTTCACGCATCGTGGAGACCGAGTCGATGTGGAGGGACTCGAACAGCGCTTCGCGTTCGGTCAACAGGTCAGTGACTTCCTCCAGGGTTCGCCGCAACGCTTCGCGGCGTGTGCGCACGGCGACGCCGGCAGTGTGCGGAAGGCCCTCGATTGCGAGCAAGCCTGAGCCGCGCAGATCCAAGCCGTAGAGAGTTATTTCACGCGGGGAGTTCTCCAAGGCCAGCGAGAGCGCGATCGTGCGCAGGAGCGTGGACTTGCCGGTTGAAGGTCCGCCGAGGATCGCGATGTGGCCGCCCGAGTGGGCTAGGTCGAGTTCCCAACGCCCTTGCCACTGGTGCGCTGGGTCATCCAGAATCCCGATCGGAACCGGGAGGCTGTGCGATGTCTCCCCGGCGAGCTGGCCCGAAATCGCGGCAGGTTCCGGCGGCATCGAGAGCGCTTGATCCAGGGTGACCTTATCCGGCAAAGGCGGAAGCCAGATGGGGTCGGTCACGGCGGGGTACTTGCTCATCATGGCAACGGATGCGCTCAAGACGGTGGGCCCTTCGGCATCCTCATCATCCGACTGGGTGGCGGGCTTCGCGGCTTCCGCTTCGTCCTCGGCCTCGTCATAATCCTGGGCCATGGTGATGAAGTTCTGTGAATAGTACTGATCGATCAGCACGACGGGTACGGTGGGTTCCTTGGTCACCTCATCTTCTGCGGTTTCGATCGCTAGCGGGCCAGAGACGTAACCGGCTTTGAACTGCTCATACACGGTCGTATCCACTTTGAGGTAGCCGTAGCCAGGCAACGGCGGCAGGTGGAAGGCGTCCGTTGTTTCGAGCACGGTGCGGGATTCAGCTTCAGAAAGTGTGCGTAGACCGAGCCGGTAGGACAGGTAGGTGTCGAGGCCGCGGAGCTTGCCTGCTTCGAGGCGCTGGGAACTGAGGAGCAGGTGCACACCGATCGAGCGGCCAATACGACCGATCGACATGAACAAGTCGATGAAATCGGGTTGCGCGGTCAGTAGCTCACCGAACTCGTCAATCACGAGGAACAGGTGCGGCATGACCGGCAGGTTGCGGTTGCGGCGACGTGCCCGCTGATAGTCGGTGATGGAGGCGATGTTGCCTGCGGCTTTCAACTGTTCCTGACGCCGTAGGATCTCACCTTCAAGGCTCGCATAGATGCGGTCCACGAGCGACACATCGTCAGCGAGGTTGGTGACGATACCGGAGACGTGCGGGATGCCCTTGAACGGGGCGAAGGTCGCACCACCCTTATAGTCGACCAGAACCAGGTTGAGCTGTTCAGGGGAGTGGGTCAAAGCCAAACCGAGCACCAGTGTTCGCAGAAGCTCGGACTTACCCGAACCCGTTGCGCCTACGCACAGCCCGTGCGGGCCCATACCGTGCTGGGCGGCCTCCTTGATGTCCAGGCGAACAGGCTTGCCTTGCTGATCCAAACCGATAGGCACGGTAAGGAAGTCAGGGCCGAAGTTCGGCTCCCACGCCGCCTGCAAATGCGATTCGTTGAGCTCCTTGAGGCCCAGCAGTTGAGTGAACTTCATACCGGCTTGCTGCTCGGAGTGCTCAAGGGAATCGTGAGAGAGCCGCAGCGGGGCCAACACGCGGGAGATTGACTGGGCTAAGGCAACATCGGAATCATCCAAAACACCCTTGAGACGTTGTGCTACGGAACCATCAGAGTCCAGACGCTGAACCTCAACTTCCGCGGCGGCCTCAAGGTCCACCTCGCTGGCCGCGGCATCGTTCCTAAACCCGGCCCAATTACCCAGACCAGCCCAACTACCTATGCCAGTCTTACTACCCAGGCCCGCTCTGCGGCCTCGTCCACTTCCGTTATCTTGCCCAACATTGTTGTTGTGGACGGCCCTGTTGCTTTGTACGAGGCGTGCTGACACATCGCCGGGTTCTTCGAGCTGATTGCGTAGCGCGTGGATGACGGTGATGCCCATCATCTCTAGGTCCGTTGCGGTGCCTGCACTGAAGTTCTCTACCGGACCACTATGCCGCAGATCGACGATGAGCAGACGCGGCTGGTTGAGGTTTACAACCGTGTAGTCCGCCGGTGTGCGCCGTAGCTCAGCGGTCGCCTGGTAGCGGCGCTGGATGTTGCTGCGCAGCAGAGATGCCAGCTCCGGCATCGTCTCGCAGATGCGTGGCACGGGGCCGAAAGCGGTTGGTTGGTCTTGGTCGAGAATGTGGGGGAGCCTACGCACCCACTCCCACTTATCGCGGTGAACCGTCGGCACGAGGAACGCGAGCTGGAGGTCTTCAGGGGAGTGAAGCGCAACCGCCTGCAGGACCAGGTTGCGGATCGCTTGATCGCAGAACTCGTTATCCCCGATGACTGAGACCGTGTGGTCGGCGCCCAGGTGAACCAGCAACGGCATGTCTGGGGTCGTGGAGAAACGGTCTTGGAGAACATCGAGTTGCTGTTCGAGGTGAGGGTCAGTGCTTTCTAACGACTGGTCTTCGCCTTCAAGGCGGAACTCGACACCCGTGGCATCGCCGATGCCGCATCGAACATTGAGGTAGTCGCTGTGTTGGCGGCGCCGCTCCCACAGCCGCGATGGGGTGAAGATCAACTCGACGAGTGCGTTGGTGCGCGGGTCAGTTATTTGGGCTCGGGAACGCCGTTCGTCTTCTGCTGTACGCAACTCGTGGTGGCGTTCTTCGAGGTATTCAAGGTAGTTGTCGCGCAACTGTTTGCGGCGGCGGGTCTGTTTACCATTTTGCGAGGTCATCATGACGATCGCGCCGATCACGGTCACGATCATCATGAGCGCTCCAACCGCCGCGAAAGGGGAGCCCCGGAACAGCATCATGACCGTCATCGAGCCAGCCATACCCAAGAGTGGGATGAGGCCGAGGAACCCCATGTTGCCGGCTCCGCCGTCCTCGATCAAGGGCGGGCGGCGGACCGTCTCAAGCTCGGGTTCCGCTGCGGGTGGCTCGGAGCGGGCCGGGCGGTGGAACAGTCCGTTGTCTTCCAGGGCAGTCAGGGATCGGCTGTGTGTGGTCATGATGTAGCTTTCGCGACGGAGAGCACGGTTGCCCCGAGCTGGGCCACTTGCAGGCGCTCCCGTTCTGAGAGCAGCTCCATATTCAAACGGCCACCGGTGGCGACGTGAGCGTCAAAGCTCAGTTCTGGCAGGTTGGTTTTACGGCTGATCGGCAAGTGGGAACGCAGGTTGGTGTGACGCACGGATTGTTTGGTGAGTCTGACTTGCCGCTTTGATGCGTGGATGCTGTCAACCATGACTGGCACGAGCGCTACGTGCGGGTAGCTATGGTGAATGTAGTTACAGAAGGACTCGGCAACATCGACCGCAGCCGGGTACATCGGGATCGGAACGATCAGCGCGTGCAAGCCCGGATAGAAGGCGTGCATCACGTGATCGCTCATCGGCAGGTCAAGAAGCGTAACCGCAGCAGTCTGGGACAAGAACTGGAAGGTGTTCTGCATTAGGGCTCTGTCATCGAGCCGCTCGTCGCTATCTCCCCACGGCAAGAAACGCAGGTGCCGGGAGATCTCATCAGAATATGTATGAAAGTGCTGGTGGACGGGAACATCCCTTTGGTTCATGAGTTCAGAGAGCCTCTCAAGCCCTTTGTCCTCACTCACCTTTCGCGGGTTGCGTGGCCCGAGCCTACGCAGGGTGGCGCCGTCACGGTTGAGCACATCCACCACAAGCGTGGGTTCTTTGCGGCTATCCGCTAACTGATGCCCCAACAGAGCCACAGTTGAGCTCGCACCGGAGCCTCCCAGGGGGCTCGTGATGCCGATTCGGCGGCCCGTGAGCACCGAGGTCTGGCAGCCTTTGAGTGCCCGCTGGTAGGCCTCCGGGAACGGGTCTGACACCACCAGGTTCACGACCGAGCGCGTCGCGCGAACCCACCAGGAATCTCCAGGCGTGGTTGTGGTGTACCTAGGCACCGCGGCTTTCTTCTCGGGGCGGGCCGGGTTCCTCTTTCTCAAGGGATTGGCTGGCATCGTGGACTTAGAGTACATTCTCGGGCCTTTCACCTTTCCTGCGGGCTACTGACCGGTAAAGGACTCGATCAGGCGCGCATACAGTCCGAACGCGCCCACCAGGACAGGGAAAATAGACAAGGTCAGCAAGGTTTCGAAACGGCGGGCCGTTAGACGCAGGCCCGCGGCCACATGCTCTGGCATACGCCATAGCGGCTGTGTCAGGATCACGACGATCAGCAGGGCGAGCGTCAACGGCATGATCCACGCCGGTATCGAAACGGAAGACAAGCTCACCCAGAACACACCGCCGACGATCGCGGAACCCAGCATGCAGGTTCTCTCTGCAACCAACGGCATGTGGCGGGAACGCAAGGACACTAACGCGATCGTGATCAAAACGAGCGCAGTGACCCAGGGATCGTTCCCGGAAGGCCCTAGCAGGAAGACTGCTGTGAGCATCGTGAAGCACATGAGCCATATCAAGATGGCCATGCCGGCGTGTGCGCGCCTCACGCGTGAGGCTACGTCGCTGCGGTAGGGGCGTTTGCCGTCGGCGAGGTCATCATCCACACGCGTGAGGCCGGACAAGATGAGGGCGATGCGGGGAATGATGCCAACCAGGATGCCGCTGATAGTGAGCATCCAGAGCCCTAGATGCATGTCGCCAAGGTTGAGGATGAAACCTAGATACCACACGCCCACTGTCATGAGCGAGGCAATACCTGTAATGAGTGCTGTTTGCCACGCCCTGTGGTTGATCCCAAGGGCTAGAAGTGTGGCTGCGATCCACGCGTTGACGATCATCCACCCGAGGAACGGCTCGGGTTCGGCGAAGAACACTGTGAGGGTCAGAAGGGCTGCCGAGACAGTGGTGAGTTCGATGTCGGTGCGCCACCAGCGGTGATCGATAGCCGTCATCGCGATGAGAGGAAGGACCGTTGCGGTGAGTCCCCACGTAAGGAATGTTGCGCTACCAGGGTCCGGTAGAAGGCTGAGCGCTAGTGGCACCGCGAGCAATACGAGAAGTGCTGTGCTGAGTAGCCGCGATTTTGAGAAGCTCACCGTGGCGGATCGCGCCGCTGTGAGTTCGGCGCTGGTGTCTGCGAGGTCATAGACAACCGGGGAGCGGACGACCTCGTCGCGACGATCTAGCCGAATGAGAGCGCCGTCAGTGATTTTCGCGTCAGCGAGGGTTTCGTGGAGGGCGAGGCTACCGCCGCCCACCGGGGTGAGGGTCAGCTCTTGTGGGGCGGCTTTGTTGCCGGCGCGGGTGTGTCTGAGGATCTGCGGGATGAGCTCGCCAACGCTGACACTTGCCGGTAGGAGCATTTCTATGTTGCGGTCTGTAGCTAAGACAGTGACTCTGCGGTATCCGGTGCTCACCATGGGGCAACCTCGCCGACGGTGCGCTCTATTGAAATGGATGTCTCGGTGGGTGTCGAGGCGCGATTCATACGTTCGTTTTGTTCTTTAAACAGGTTGGAGATAAAGGAGAAGCCGACGCAGCCGGCGCAGATGAGGGCCGCGATGATCAGTCCGATCACGATGTGTTTGATTCCGGAGGTGAATGTGCGTCGGCGCCGGTCGTTGCCGTATAAGAGTGCGAGGCTGAGTCGCTGCCGACGAACAGCTACTGATTCGAGAATCTGCTCGTCATGGTTCTGCATGGTTCTCCTTTAGCGCATTCACAGAAGCAGAGGTGATCGCGCGGCCGATTATGCATGAGTCATGTTACAAGCAGCTTAAGGACGGCCAAAAGTAGTATGACGCGAACTCCTGTGTGTCTCCGATGTGTCTCATGTGCTGGCCTGTTGTTTCAAGGGCTAGCGCTGATTGTTTGATCCTGTTGTTGCGAGTCGCGGCTGAGCTTAACGTTATTTCAAATTTGTAGAGTTTTTTGGGTTTTGGGGTGTTTTCTGGTGGTGGTGCGGGTTAGGATGGCGTGCGTTGGCTCGGGTTTCGCGCCTGGTTTTGTGGGTGTGGGGTTTGGGTTGATGTGTTGGTTGTATTGGTTTTTGAAGGGAATAGTTTTATGAAGTTTGATATGGGTTCGCAGACGTTGGCTACGTTGAATCAGAAGACGTCTGGGTCGAATGATGATTTGGGTGGTTTGGTTCGTCAGTTGGTGGCGGCTGTTGCTCCGTTGGAGGGGAAGTTTAATGGTCAGGGTCGTGTGAGGTTTGATCAGTTCAAGGCTCGTGCTGATGAGATTGCTGCTGATTTGAATAGTTCGTTGGCTCGGATTGCTCAGGGTCAGTCTGAGATGAATGTTGCGACTCAGACTGGGGATCAGCAGACTGCTGATAACTCGACGCGTAATGAGTCTGCTGCGAATTTTGATGGTGCGCGTTTCTCTTCCACCCGCTAAAGCGGGCTGTTAGTTTTCTTGTTTTTCTTGTTTTTGTTTTTGTGAGGGGTTTTTATGTCGTTGGATCGTATTTCGTTTGATACTGGTGTGTCTGGTCAGGTTCAGGGGGATATTCAGGGGATTGTCTCTCGGCTTGAGTCCTTGATTGGTGAGCGTGATGCTCAGGTGGCTGAGGCTATGTCTGATTTTCAGATGGATGGTGTGGATGCTGAGTATCAGCATGTTGAGAAGCGGTGGCATAACGCTTCGAATGAGGTGCGCGGGATTATTAGTTTGGTGCGTGAGACGTTGGCTAGTAATGATGAGACGGCTGTGTCTACGCAGTCGCGTGCTCGTAATGCTGTAGCGAATACCGGCTAGCCAAGGGTGTACCCCCTGTGTGTGGGGGGGGTTGGATGGACTGTTCTTTCAGAAAGTTGTGACACATGCACTATTCAATTGTTCATTCTGGTGCGTCCAAGACCGTCAAAGCGACGCAGGAATCTGCTCAAGACTTGGATGATGCCCTGAAGGATGTTAAATCCGCGTTGGACGACCTTGGAAACGTGCTGAAGCATTCGAATGCCGTCGCTGGTGCGGTGACCGCTGTCAAGGATGGCGCTGTTACTCCTGCTGCGGATACAGTGATGTCTAAGGTCCGTACCGCGACTGGTTCTACCAGTGATGCTTTAGATTCCTATGCGCAGGGTGACGAGACAATGTCTTCTAATGCCGGTTCGGCGCCGGGTAGTCCAGACATGCCGGGGGTGGGATAAGTGAGTTTTGCTGTTGTTGATCTCGATGATCCCGGTGAAATTAGGGCAAAGGCATCTGATGTTCGGTCAAAGTTTAACGACGCTGCAGATGCCATGCAGGTGGTCCGTAAAGGCTGGAGTCCAATTCAAGAGCACTATGCGGCTCCGGAGGCGCCTACTGTGTCCGGAGCGATGGATGATCCGCATAGGATTGTCGGTGACCTTGATGACGCCGGCGATAAGATCAAGTCTGCTCTGGATGACTATGCGTCTGACCTTGACGGTCTAAAGCAGCGCCGTAAGGCACTCATAGACAAAATTAATGACTATAAGGCGATGGACCCGGATGATGGCGATGAATCCGGGCAGGAGGATAAGGATAAGCTTCGGAAGGAAATCGTAACCGAAGCTATTTCGCTGGCAGAGGATAAAGACGATATCCAGAATCGATGCCGGGACCGACTGCTAGCTGTCAGCATTGACGAAAATGATGCTTCTGACGCCAAAGATAAAGCGCCCAGAGCGAAAGAAGGCGCCGGAGAAAATATCGTACGTGCTTTCGGCAGTGCTATGTGGGACAGCGTTACGCGTAGCAACGATCTAGATGGCCGATGGGGCCCTGTGGCACAAATTGGCAATATATATTTTGATAAATGGGAGTATATATTCAAGGGGCTGCAGTGGAGTATGGGCAAGAAGGTCCCTGTGAGTTTCGCTGATGCCAGATGGCAGATGCCGAAAACGCTTCAGCGAATGACGGCAGGGAGCTTTGGTCTATTGCACTCGGCTGTTCGATGGTCCCCTCTAGGTGACTCATGGAACCCGATGCGGACGGCTGGCAAGGCTAAAGGCACCGTCGAGACCTTGGCTACCCGCGCTCGGATGCGGATTAAAAGCCGCAATAACTGGGTTGCGAAAAACCCGATTGATCAAGGGGCCCTTAACGACGTTGGGAAATACGCTAAGGTAGCTGGCCGTGCTTCCTCGGTTGTAGGTGCGGGAGTAACAGCTGCTACTAGCTGGCAGGAAGACTCGAAAACGCACCCGTCTATGGGTAATGGTGAGAAGGCGGCTCGTGCAGGTGTGGCAACGGGACTGTCTGTTGCTGGTGGCTTGGGCGGCGCTAAAGCTGGTGCCGTAGTCGGCGGCGCCCTCGGCTCTGTTGTTCCAGTCCTCGGTACGGGGGCAGGGGCGGTAGTCGGAGGGATCGTCGGTGGTGTTGTAGGCGGTATGGCCGGTGGATGGGCTGGGGATAGGGCCAAAGAGCGCATGAGCTCGTGGAAAGACTGAACTCCAGGGAGTAGCAAAGCCTGAAACTGACGCCAAGTAAGCATTTCCTCGTCATGGCGACGTCGAGATAAAGGACAACCTAGCTCATGCATAACCCAGAGATTGAGTTCACGCTCTCAGAGCATCGTGATGCACGGTTCAGGCTCCCCATCCCGCAAGACTGGGAGATGGACACCTCCGGTAGTGATAAAGGGGTGTTCATCTACATGGGGTCAGAAGAGTGGGGTAGTAGCCGTTTCCGTCCGAACATTGTGGTGATTCAGAGAGCCTACGATCATCGGCACGATAACGATGAAGACTATTACCGCGAGATCCTCGCCACGGATGCCGGGCTAGCCGATCAGCTGGCTGAATACCGCAACATCCACCTCAGCTGGGACACGCTAGGTGAGGATAGCGCGGCCGTCTTGCGCGTATCTTCCTACCGGAATGAGGAAGGGACACCGCTGATGCTGTATCAGTGGAACGCACTACGCGCCGGCCTAGAAGTGAATTTTGCCATCACGTTCCCCACTGCTGACTATTCAGTGTGGGCAGACCTTGCATACGCATGGGCGAAGGATTTCGAATGGACAGTCTAGAAACTAATCAAGAGGAACAACAGTCCGGGATCGTTCTGCCCCGCGAGCAGTTCCTTCGACTATTGCGCGGCGAATTCGAAGGTGACGGTCCCACGCTTTATGACGTAGCCGATGAGTGTGTTTTAGCGAACGGTGAGGCTCAAGCTCCGTATGCACAGTTTTGGGGCATCTACACGACCCGTCGAAGCTTCATGCAGGTTCGGCGGCTGCGTCCGGATGGAACCGAAAACAAGGTGTATATGTGGACCGGCCCGCGAGGCGTTATTTTTGCGGTCGAGAATCACACCGAAAGTGTTGTGACGATGAGTGCCGCAAGCCTCGATAGCCGATTCACGCTCCTGATCGATGGCATGGTTTTGGGGCGGCGCGACTTCCCACGAGAGTATGAGCCGGGATACGGCGTGATCCAGCAGAAGGATATTCTCAAGCTCCTCGAGCCTGATGGTCTACCGTCTTCCGAGCTAGCTGCGTCTACGAAAGCACTCGCTGACTCGGTTGCTCACGTGCAACCTGGGATGGCCCAAGACCTTGTGGACGGTCAATACGAGATCATCTCCATCATGGGTGAGTGGGAAAGCGGAGATCGCGACGAGACCGCGAGCGTCGTCTACTTTGATACGCCGCACGGCTACCTTCTGCATAACACGGAGCGCCAGATGCTGCGTAAAGAGCACCATCTCGAGCCCGCGCCCGGCTGGTACATCCTCCTCCGCGCTATGGAGGTGCTGCCACCGGAACCGGTGATCGCTTCATGGCAGGAAGAAGCCGACGCACACAGAGACTGAACACCTCACTCCACTGGATGTGCCGCAGGTGGTGGGACGCCGGTTTGCGTAAATGCCAATGTTTGCTGGTATAGATATTGGCTTTATCGGTTGTCTCGGGCTGGCTAGTGTTTCGCCTCCTTATCCGTTGGTGTTGAGGGAGCAGTTCAAAAACAGCTATCGTTCCCCTCTTCACGAGGGAGAAGGTTGCTGTTTCCTCGCTAAACTCCCCTTGGCCCCTACCGGTGGATGCATAACTCTCAAGAGTGGTAAGTAGTTCCTGCCAGAAAATGTCGACGTTTGTCCACGCATCCATCGGCATGATCTGAACCCCATTAAGGATGAAAGAAACCCAGCCTTCACCAGGCAAACACCTATTATTTTGCCAATGCCACCAACGAGCTGCCTCACCTGGATTAGCGGAAATAGATACCAGGTGCTCGTCATGTTGCTTAGAAAAAAGCTCTGGAAACGTAACGCCTGTCCCTCTGAGGACAAAAGTTTCGATCTCCAGTTTGGTCTCATTCATCCAATGGTTCATACGTTCCAAACCTAGCGTGGATAAAACTGTAGTTGCACGAACATCTGATACGGACATTCTGGGATTGCAGATGGCCTCGACCTAAATTCCTCCTTGTAGATGTCCTTATAGGAGATCATTTGGTCGTGGGACGATCGGGTTCCGCTGCGAAAAAGCCGAAGCAGTCTTAGGGGACCCGTTAGCAGGTCTGAGCCTTCGACTCTCCCGAGGTAATCGCTTGAGTCTTTCTTCCACTGTCCCGCCACCGGATGCCTCGGAACAATCGCTCGCCGAAGATCTTTCACGGCACCAAGCCCCCAACGACCTGAAGGGCAGCCTCTTCCTTAGACGCGATGGAACACTTCCCGGGTATAACGTCAATCCAGCTTTAGGCGAGGTGCCAACTAAACCAAGGACACTTCAGCCTGAAGCCAGGCATGACTCGCACTGGCGTTCCATTGCCTTATCCCTTAGTGCCTAAAAGGGTAGTGAAGTGACGTCGAGATGCATGGGACACGGCTATCGCCGGACTGAAAATCGCGTTCGAAAGCTCCGCGAACACATCCGCTCCCGCAACACATAATTCCTTGGTTACTAAGGGGTAGCTATCGCACTCCTGTTACTGCGCTTGGAGTTTGGTTAATTTGAATTCAACATTCACCAGATTCGGGTTTTTGGGGTGTTTTCTGGTGGTGGTGCGGGTTAGGATGGCGTGCGTTGGCTCGGGTTTCGCGCTTGGTTTTTGGGTGTGGGGTTTGGGTTGATGTGTTGGTTGTATTGGTTTTTGAAGGGAATAGTTTTATGAAGTTTGATATGGGTTCGCAGACGTTGGCTACGTTGAATCAGAAGACGTCTGGGTCGAATGATGATTTGGGTGGTTTGGTTCGTCAGTTGGTGGCGGCTGTTGCTCCGTTGGAGGGGAAGTTTAATGGTCAGGGTCGTGTGAGGTTTGATCAGTTCAAGGCTCGTGCTGATGAGATTGCTGCTGATTTGAATAGTTCGTTGGCTCGGATTGCTCAGGGTCAGTCTGAGATGAATGTTGCGACTCAGACTGGGGATCAGCAGACTGCTGATAACTCGACGCGTAATGAGTCTGCTGCGAATTTTGATGGTGCGCGTTTCTCTTCTTCCCGCTAACTGTTATCTATTTCTTGTTTGAGGCAAGACTTTTATTTTTTAGGAGTAATTATGTCGTTGGATCGTATTTCGTTTGATACTGGTGTGTCTGGTCAGGTTCAGGGGGATATTCAGGGGATTGTGTCTCGGCTTGAGTCGTTGATTGGTGAGCGTGATGCTCAGGTGGCTGAGGCTATGTCTGATTTTCAGATGGATGGTGTGGATGCTGAGTATCAGCATGTTGAGAAGCGGTGGCATAACGCTTCGAATGAGGTGCGCGGGATTATTAGTTTGGTGCGTGAGACTCTGGCTAGTAATGATGAGACGGCTGTGTCTACGCAGTCGCGTGCTCGTAATGCTGTAGCGAATATCGGCTAGCCAAGGGTGTGCCCCCTCTTCTAAGGGGGGGTAGATGGACTGTTCTTTCAGAAAGTTGTGACACATGTACTTTGATATCCATCACGCGGCCGCTACGCAGACTGTTACAGCAACCAACAGCGCCGCTGATGATCTCCAGGCTGCGTTGCTTGAGCTCTCACAAGCGTTCGCAGCCGCTGGGCACGCTCTGCCGCAATCACCGGTTGTGACAAATGGTTTGGCCGCGGTCTTCATGGGCGCGATCGAACCCGGTTCCAACACTGTGATCAGCCGAGTTAACATGGCAACGAGCAGCACAAACGCCGCTCTGAGCTCGTATGCCCAAGGGGATCAGCAGATGTCTGCCAACGTGTGCCCAGTCCCAGGCAATATTGATATGCCGGGGGTGAACTGAGTGGGCTTCAACGTCGTAGAGCTTGACGACGGGGGAGCCGCCCGCGCAGCAGGCAGCGGAATCAGTTCAGCTGGTGATTCCATCGTTGCAGCGATGAACAGCGTTCAAAGCAGTTGGAGCCCCATCGGTGGCCAATACTTTGCCCCGGAAGCCGGGCAAGTCATTAACGCGATGACGGCTCCATCAACATTGAGCAGGCAGCTGGATGCAGCGACCATGAGTGTGAAGTCCGCTCTTGACGCGTACGGAGCCGAACTTGATGCCCTCAACAGGGATCGGGACCGGATCCTCGCGAAGATCGCGGTCTACAACGCCATGAACCCTCCACCAGACGACCTTGAAGGGCAGAGGGAAAAGGAGCGCCTCAGGCAAGAGATCGAGGCCGACTGCGCTCGGCTCGCTGAAAACAAAGACCGTGCACAGAACCAATGCCGCGGCGCGTTGCTGGGTATTACTGTGGGCGGTCACACGGCGAGCAACGCTGCAGGTATCGACCTTGCTAAAGCCGATGAGGCTGGCGGCAATATGGTCGGTAGCTTCTTCAAGGCGCTGTGGGATCGGGTTGCGCGGAACAACAGCTACGGAGGCGCAGTAGGTCCTCTGATGCAAATTGGTCTTTTGACGATGGATAAATGGAAGTATGCCATCCAATACACCCAGCTATCCAAGTACTGGACCACCGTGAACTTGGACGCCGCCGCGAAAGGCCTGTGGAAGGCGCCTAAGACACTGGAAAAATTTGCTGATAGCAGTTGGACCGCAATGATATTAGTCCACAAAGCTACCGGCTGGACGCCAATGGGCGCCTCCTGGAACCCGATGGCGAAGCCAAACGGGTTCAAAGAAGGCGTCAAAGCCTTTGGCGGGCGTACACTGATGCAGCTCAACACTTCCGAGAACCGAATCCCTGTCAATCCTGCATATCAGTCCCACCTCGACACCCTCGGTAAAGTCAGCAAGAACCTTGGACACGTGGGTACAGCCGTTGGCGTAGCCACAACGAGTGTTTCGAGCTGGCAAGCCGACTCGAAAGCCCACCCAGCGATGGGTGGAGTCGAGAAGGGCGCCCGTGCAGCAACGATGGCGGCCACCTCCACCGCGGGTGGCATAGCTGGGGCCAAAGCCGGTGCAGCTGTAGGTGCCGCAATCGGCTCCTTCGGTGGTCCCGTAGGCACAGCTGCCGGTGCCGTCGTCGGCGGTATCGTCGGCGGTGTTGGTGGCGGTAAGGCCGGTTCGTGGCTCGGAGATAAGGCCAAGGATACTGTCGGAGATGGTGCGGCCTTTATATGGGATAAGGTCTCCAACTGACCCGCGCGATGCTCAACCGGCATCGTGGGGAAAGATCCGGGGACAGCCCCGGCAGTGTACCCTGTGGGTGCCCAGGTTTATGCCTGGGCACCCACGGCCGTTAACAAGCCTTGCTCACTGAGAACTGACTTATTGACCTATCCCTGGCCTGCGACCATCGACCGCCGGAACGAGAGCACCAGCCCTTAGCCGCCAGAACTCGACGAGTTTGGCGGCGGTTAGGTCTAGACCAGCAGGTTCTAGACCTTCGTCTCCGTGACCGTGAACGTCGCATCACGTCCCAGCTGCCGAGTCTGACCAATGTTCTGTCTCAAGAACGCCCGATACCGCAGATGCGAATTCCAGACAGCGATGACGCGGCCACCACGCCCCGCAATCTCACGGGCCGCAAACAACAGCTTCTCGCCAACGGCACGCTCTACGACAGCGCCTTGATGGAACGGCGGATTCACCAAAACAAGCCGAGGTGAAACCTCAACGGTCGACGTGCCCTCGCTCAACGGTGGAATTAGGTGCTCGCCCGCGTCAGCCATCACAGCCCGTACCTGCTCTGCAACCCCAGAGGCTCGGGCACTCGCGGAAGTAGCTGCAACAGCGGCCGCCGAGTCATCCGTGGCATCAACGCGAGCATCTGGCCAACGCCGAGCCGCCCACACCGCAACCGTCCCGTTACCACAGCCAAGATCAACAACCCGCTGGCCCGGCTCCGGATCAATATCGTGCTCAGCGATCATCTCCAGCATGAATGCAGTACCAGGGTCCAAACGGTTCTGACCGAACACCCGCGCATCCCCATGTAGAGTGACCCTATTCCCGGCAACCAACACAGTGCGCGGCTCGGGATACAGAACACGCCTGGCAGCATCAGAATCAATCGGCCCGGCATTAGAAACGAGCGAGCCCGCGCCGGCAGAAACCTTCAGAACGCGGGACTTCTTGCGCCCACGCTGCGGCTGAACCGGACCTAGCCAACGCTCAAGAGGTTTATTCATCGCGGGTGTCATGTGCTTATCCCGGCCGCCAGCCCACACCGTCGCGCCGTCGGCTACAAGCCCGCGCAAGGCAACAGCCCAATACTCAACCTCAGCAACAGAGCGAGGCAACTGCCACAACACTAAACCGAACCCGCCACCGGCAGGCCGGGGAACCTCATCAAGCGAAGAAAACGCAGAAGACCCAGCCATGCCGAGCTCATCAGCGTTAGCTTTCAACGCGGTCAACAACGCAACAGAATCCTGAACCGAAACAACACCACGCAAGCCAGCCTCAACAAGCCCGAGCGTCAAAGCGCCATAGCGGTCGCCCAGGACCAAGATGCGGTCCCCAGTCAAAGCTTCGGCCTCTACCTGGGCAAGGCCGTGCTCCAAGAGCAGCTGATCGGTCGCGTCCCACGCACGCAACTCGGGGGACTCGATGTCCGGCCACCGCCGCAACGAACCCCAACTCGCGGGAACCTGCTGCGCTCCGCTAGGTGTCACCGCGTCCTGATTATGTGTCATTGGGCCCACACCGCCCGTCCTTCGGCGATCTCGGCCTCGCCGGCGAAGGCTGTCTGCAACGCGGCCCGTGCAGCGCCGATGCCCTCCTCGGAATCCGTGACAGCGATTGTCATGCAACATCCGGTGGCCGAATATGTCGTGTCCAACAAGGTGTACCCGAGGCCGCGTATCACATGTTCGGCGCGTCCGGCCTGCGCCATATTTACAGACACCACAAGCTCACGCTTCCGGTGCCACGTCACAAAGCGGGCGCCATCCAGAGCCTGCGAAACCGATTCCGAATACGCACGGACCAAACCGCCAGCACCCAACAAGATCCCGCCAAACCACCGCGTGACCACCGCAACAACGTCCGTGAGGTCGCGGCGCTCATCGGAGGTTTCACGCTGCGCCAGGGCCGTTAGCATCGGGATACCGGCAGTACCGGCCGGCTCGCCGTCATCCGAGGAACGTTGCGTGTCCTGATCCGGGCCCAGAATGAATGCAGAACAGTGGTGCCGTGCATCATGAAACGAGCGGCGTTGCTCCTCGATCACAGCGCGGGCGTCATCTTCACTGCGGACAGGCGCCAAGACGGTGTGGAACACCGAACGCTGAATCTCGATCTCGTGCACGTGCTCATCCGCAAGGCGCGTAAAACGCGTAGACCGCACACGCGGATCTGCCAGCTCAATCGGGGAAGAAGTCATCGTTTCCAGTCTAGATGGCCACTACAGTGGAAGAAGGACCCAGCTACCTAGGAGGCAACGTGACCCAGCAGCCTGAGAATAACCCGCGCATCGGGCTGACAGGCGGGATCGCAGCAGGTAAATCTACGGTTGCGCGGCGGCTCGCTGAGGAACACGGAGCGCTTATTATCGACGCGGACGCTATTGTGCGCAAGCTGCAAGAGCCAGGGGAGCGGGGACTAGAAGCGATCGTCGCGGAATTTGGTGAGGACATGCTCACCGCTTCCGGTGCACTCGACCGGGCACGGCTCGGTGCCGTGGTTTTCAACGACGAGCAGGCTCGTGAACGGCTCAACGCGATCATCCATCCGATGGTGCGTGAAGAAGCGCAACGGCTAGCTGACTCTGCTGCGCCAGGACAGTTGATTGTCGAGGACATTCCTTTGCTCGTTGAAAGCGGCCAGGCGGGCCGGTTCGATCACGTGATGGTGGTCGAGGCTCCGCTTACGGAACGGGTGCGCCGGATGGTCGAAGACCGCGGGATGAGCGAAGACGACGCCCACGCTCGGATCAAGGCGCAGGCAACGGATGAACAGCGGCGTGAAGCAGCCACGCATCTGCTGGTGAATCACGGCTCAGTCGATGACCTGCATAAAGCCGTCGATGCGGCGGTCGCCTCGATCCTCGCGGTGCCGCGTGACGCTGAACACAGCGGGGGCACCGACTAGGCTTAAAGCATGTCGTTGGCGCAGAAAATTGATCGTGTAGTCCACCCGTTCGAGGTGGTGTCCGAGTTCGAGCCTGCAGGGGATCAGCCGCAAGCGATCGCGGAACTCAAGCAGCGCATCGAAGGCGGGGAGAAAGACGTCGTCCTGCTCGGTGCGACCGGTACCGGTAAGTCCGCAACCGCCGCATGGCTCATCGAGGCCGTTCAGCGCCCAACACTGGTCTTGGTGCAGAACAAGACGCTCGCCGCGCAGCTCGCAAACGAGCTACGGCACCTGCTACCGAATAATGCGGTCGAATACTTCGTCTCCTACTACGACTACTACCAGCCGGAAGCCTACGTCCCCCAAACCGACACCTTCATCGAGAAAGACTCCTCGATCAACGAAGAAGTCGAGCGGCTGCGCCACTCCGCGACCAACGCGCTGCTGACCCGCCGCGACTGCGTGGTGGTATCCACCGTGTCCTGCATCTATGGCCTCGGTACCCCAGAGGAATACATCAAACAGATGGTCACCCTGAAGGTGGGCCAAGAACTGGACCGCGACCAGATGCTACGCCAGTTCGTGCAGATGCAATACACCCGCAATGACGTGGACTTCCACCGTGGAACGTTCCGCGTGCGTGGTGACACGGTCGAGATCATCCCGATGTATGAAGAGCTCGCGGTACGCGTCGAATTCTTTGGGGATGAGATCGAATCGATCCAGACGCTGAACCCGATCACGGGCGATGTGGTGCGCGAAGAAAACGAAATGTACATCTTCCCGGCCTCCCACTATGTAGCCGGCGACGACCGCATGCACCAAGCGATCGGGACCATCGAAGACGAACTACGCGACCGACTCCAAGAGCTAGAGAGCCAAAACAAGCTCGTTGAAGCCCAGCGCCTACGGATGCGCACCACCTATGACCTGGAAATGATGCAGCAGATGGGCTTCTGCAACGGCATCGAGAACTATTCACGCCACATCGACGGCCGTGACGCCGGTTCCGCACCGCACTGTCTACTGGATTACTTCCCGGACGACTTCCTGCTGATCATCGACGAATCCCACGTGACCGTTCCACAGATCGGCGGAATGTACGAAGGCGACATGTCCCGCAAACGGACCCTCGTTGAGCACGGCTTCCGCCTACCTTCCGCAATGGACAACCGCCCCCTCAAATGGGATGAGTTCCTCGAACGCATCGGCCAGACCGTCTACTTGTCTGCAACACCAGGCAAGTACGAGCTGTCCCAAGCCGACGGTTACGTCGAGCAGATCATTCGCCCAACCGGCTTGGTGGATCCGAAGATCACCGTCAAACCAACCAAGGGCCAGATCGATGACCTGCTCGGGGAGATCAACGAACGCGTCGCGCGCAACGAACGCGTGCTCGTGACCACCCTGACCAAGCGCATGGCCGAAGACCTCACCGACTACCTCGCAGAAAACGGGGTCAAAGTCGAATACCTTCACTCCGACGTCGATACACTACGCCGCGTCGAGCTGCTCACCGAACTACGCATGGGTACCTTCGATGTACTCGTCGGCATCAACCTGCTCCGCGAGGGCCTCGACCTGCCCGAGGTATCGCTCGTCGCGATCCTGGACGCAGACAAGGAAGGCTTCCTACGCTCAACGACCTCCCTCATCCAGACCATCGGCCGCGCCGCACGTAACGTCAACGGCGAAGTACACATGTACGCCGACACCATGACGGACTCGATGAAACAAGCAATCGAAGAGACCGAACGCCGCCGCGAAATCCAGATAGCGCATAACGAGAAACACGGGATCACCCCGGCACCTCTCAAGAAGAAGATCGCGGACATCACCGAGCAACTCGCTCGCGAAGACGCCGACACCAACGAACTACTCAGCAACTTCGACTACGGCGCCGGCCACCGCGGCTACAACGCCCTACAAGACGACAAGAAGACCGACGCGCGCGGCACCATCGCCGCACCGAGCGAAGACCTCGCAACGCTCATCGCGCAACTATCCGAACAGATGCACGCGGCAGCCGCTGACCTTCAATTCGAACTCGCCGCACGCCTACGCGATGAAGTCGCAGACCTGAAAAAGGAATTGCGCGCCATGAAGTCGGCCGAATAAGCCTCCCGTAAAATTAAACGGAATATAGGATTCACCGGACCAACCGGTGATGTGGGAAGGACCAAGTGGTCAATTTATCTGCTCTGACCGGGCTCGCCGAGAGCGTGCCGACGGCGGGCGCATCGACAGCGAGCGTCACGACACCGATCCCTGTGTGGTTCGAAATCGGTTCGATGATCGTGCTGGTTGCGATCCTGCTGATCGACCTCATCGTGATCGGGCGCCGCCCGCACGTGCCGTCGATGAAGGAAGCCGGCATCTGGGTTGGCATCTATGTTGCGCTCGCCCTGATTTTCTTCGGGTGCATGTGGGCGTTCGCGGGGCAGACTGATGCGCTCCAGTTCCTTGCGGGTTGGATCACCGAATATTCGCTCAGCGTCGATAACCTATTCGTGTTCATCATCATCATGACGAGCTTCGCGGTTCCGCGTGAACTGCAGCAGAAGGCTCTCATGATCGGCATCGTGATCGCGTTGATCGCGCGCGGCCTGTTCATTCTTGCCGGCGCTGTGCTGATCGACCGTTTCGTGTGGGTCTTCTACATCTTCGGCGCGTTCCTGTTGTGGACTGCCGTCAAACAGGTCATGGACCATTCGGACGACGAAGAGGACCAGCCTGGCCTGGTCAAGCGTTTGACCTCCAAGCTCAACGTTGCCGATCACTATGACGGCTCCAAGCTACGCACCACGGTCAACGGTAAGCGGATGTGGACGCCGATGGCGGCGGTCATTCTTGCGCTGGGTATCACTGACGTGATGTTCGCGCTGGACTCGATCCCGGCGATCTATGGCATCACCCAGTCGCCGTTCATCGTATTCACGGCGAATGTGTTCGCGCTCATGGGTTTACGCCAGCTGTACTTCTTGCTGGGCGGCTTGCTGGACCGTGTGATCTACCTGACGCACGGAATTGCAGCGATTCTCGCGTTCATTGGTATCAAGCTGATCCTGCACGCATTGCACAAGAACGAGTTGCCGTTCATCAACGGCGGCAAGCCTGTTCCAGTTCCGGAGATCAGCACGGAGTTCTCGCTGATCTTCATTGTTCTGGCGTTGCTGATCGCGGTTGTGTGGTCGTTCATTTCGCCGAAGGGTCGGGAGGTCGCGCACTGGGCGGCGGCTCGAGCAGCGGCTGAGAAGCGCATCGAAGCTCGCAGGAAGGCCGCCGAAACGGCGACGAAAGGGGCCGATCCCTCGGCCCAGACCGAGAAGAAGAAGCTCGGCAAGCGTAATCCGAACGTTCGCTAGATAGCGGTTCACTACGTACAAATAACGATGGCCGGTTCATTCCACCTGGAATGAACCGGCCAACGCTGTTAAGGGTGCCGGCGCGGCGCGTCTGAACGTGACCGTTTAGGCCTGTGCGGCCGCCTTCGCTGCTGCTGGCAGGGCCTCCAAGATGCGGTCCACAACCGCATCGTCGTGCTGTGCGGATACGAACCACGCCTCGTAAGCCGATGGCGGCAAGTAGATTCCGGAATCCAGCATCGAGTGGAAGAACCGGCCGAATGCCTCGACGTCCTGTTGTTTGGCTTGCTCGTGGTTGGTGACCTCCCCGTCGCGGAAGAACACCGAGAACAACGTTCCTGCGGTGTTGATCGCGTGAGGAACACCGGCTGCTGTCAGCGCCTCGTCCACACCCTTCTGGATAGCTTCCGATGCGCGTGCAACAGCCGCGTGGGTATCGTCATTCAGTGCACGCAACGTAGCCAGGCCCGCTGCGGTGGCGAGCGGGTTACCCGAGAGCGTACCGGCTTGATAGACCGGGCCGTTCGGAGCCAAGCGATCCATGATCTCCTTGCGGCCACCGAACGCGCCGACCGGCATACCGCCGCCAATGACCTTTCCGAACGTCATGAGATCAGGTGCCCAGCCTTCGCCGTCCACGCCGTAATAGCCGGTTGAGGACGCGCGGAAGCCGGTCAAAACCTCGTCCGAAATCAGCAGTGCGCCAGCGGCGTGGGCGGTTTCTGCAAGGAAACGGTTGAAGCCGATGCCGTCTTCAGTGCCCGGGGTCAAGACACCCGTGTTGCACGGTGCGGCTTCCGTGATGATCGCGGCGATCTCGGAACCGCGAGCAGCGAAGAGCTCGCGTACGGCCTCGCGGTCGTTGTACGGCAGAACTACGGTGTCTTTCGCGGTGCCCTCAGTAACGCCAGCAGAACCTGGAAGCGCGAAGGTCGCAAGCCCCGAACCGGCCTCAGCCAACAGGGAGTCGACGTGGCCGTGATAGCAGCCAGCGAACTTCACGATCACATCGCGGCCGGTGAAGCCGCGAGCCAGGCGGATTGCCGACATCGTGGCCTCGGTGCCCGAGTTCACCATGCGCATCTGCTCAACGGGAGCGATCATCGAGGTCACCAGTTCAGCGAGCTCAACCTCGCCTTCGTGTGAAGCGCCGAACGATAACGAATGATCAGCCGCGGACTTCACGGCGTCGATCACGGCAGGGTAGGCGTGACCCAGAATCATGGGACCCCACGAGCCCACCAGGTCCACGTACTCGTTGCCGTCCGCATCGGTCACGTGCGCGCCCTTACCCGCAACCAGGTACGGGGGAGTGCCGCCAACGGAACCGAACGCGCGCACCGGCGAGTTCACACCACCCGGAATAACCTTCTGGGCGCGCTCAAAAACTTCAGCGCTATGCGTCAGATTGCGGTGTTGAGTAGTCACAGGAACTCCTTCGGTGCTCGGCCGGAAGCCAAAAGTTCAGCAGCCTCCAGCGCGTAATAGGTCAGCAGGGTGTCAGCACCTGCACGTTTGAACGACAACAAAGATTCCAACATGGTCCGCTCACGATCCAACCAGCCCTGAGCGGCAGCCGCCTCGATCATCGAGTACTCACCCGAAACCTGATAAGCACCCACCGGGACAGGGGAGGCTTCCGCAACCGAACGCAAAACATCAAGATACGGCAAGCCAGGCTTGACCATGACCATGTCCGCGCCCTCGGCGACGTCCTGCTCCAGCTCCCACAGAGACTCACGGGTATTAGCCGGGTCTTGCTGATACGTGCGGCGATCACCTTCGAGCGAAGAGTTCACGGCCTCACGGAACGGACCGTAGAACGCTGAAGCGTACTTCGCGGTGTACGCGAAGATGCTCGTGCCCTGGAACCCCTTATCATCCAGCGCCTCTCGGATCACGCGGATCTGGCCGTCCATCATCCCGGAAGGACCCAGCATGTGTGCGCCAGCTTCGGCCTGCGCAACCGCCATGTCCGCGTAGATCGCAAGCGTCGCATCGTTATCAACCGTGGCAGGGGAGCCGCCGTCCGTGGCAAGCACGCCGCAGTGGCCGTGATCGGTGAACTCGTCCAAGCACAGGTCGCTCATGACGACCGTGTCATCGCCGACCTCCTTGCGGACCTCGCCCAACGCGACATTCAGAATTCCGTTCGGGTCCACGCCCGCGCTACCAACCGCGTCCTTGGTCTCCGGAACCCCGAACAGCATGATGCCGCCCAGGCCAGCCTTCACAACCTCGTGCGCTGTGCGTTTGAGCGAATCCATCGAATGCTGAACCACACCCGGCATCGAGGTGATCGGGCGCGGCTCGGTGGCGCCTTCGCGTATGAACACCGGCAGAACGAAATCAGCTGGGCGCAGCGTGTTCTCGCGCACGAGAGCACGCACCGCCGCAGTTGAACGTAGACGGCGAGGACGATGATGTGGGAACGCCATGAACAGATGCTCCTTAGATACGTGACATGGTCAAGATTGAATGGCTTATGATCTCGGGTTCGCCTCACGCCGTGGTGTTGCGTTCCCGTCAGGCAAAGGTGCGGTGACCCTACGCAACGCGGTGACGAGGTCGGCGGGGTAGGGGTGCTCTGCTTGCGCTGCGAGACGGTAGCCGTGTTCCTGGATGCGTTGGGCGGTGGGCTTGCCGATCGCAATGAGCTTGGTCGAGTCCGGCGGCTGATGCGCCAACACCAGATCAGCGATATACGGGCTGGTCAGCAACAATGCATGGAAGGCGCCAGCGCGGATGAGGCCTGGAAGTTCGGCAGGAAGTGGCGCTGGAACCGGGGCGTAGGCGTCGAACCGTTCAACATCCCACCCCAAGTGTGTGAGCCCATCTTTGACGGTGGGCCCAGCCTTGGCCGAGACCGGGTACGCGACCGAGCGTGGACCTTCTACATAGTGGGGGAACGATGCAACGAGGGCTTCGCCGGATCCCGCCGCTACGTGGTCAACGCGCACGCCGGCCTCTTCAAGGGCAGCGGCGGTGGCTCGGCCTACCGCGACCACGGAAACGCTGGCATGCGGCGCGAAGTTGCCCTGGGAGCTGAGTGCCTGGACCGTGGTTTTCGAGGTCACAACAAGATGAGCGTAACCCCCGCGGGCGAGCCTTTCGTTGAACGCGCTGATCAACGCTGCATCAGCATAAGAGAAATCAATGAAGGGATGAGCACACGGCTCAAGACCTGCGTCCTCAAGGGCCGCACACAAACGTGCCGCACGGCCAGCAGGCCGCGGAACTAGTACCCTCGGAACACTCACCCCGAGCCCGTCTGACACGCACCTATCCCATCATCGACTAACTCACTACCTGCACACAGCCGAAACAGCATTGCAGGTAGCCAAACATTGTTGTGCCTAGGCGTTCAACACGGTCCCGGCACCGGCATCGAGCAACTGCTGCGCCAAGACCGCGCCAAGCTCGACCGCGTTCTCTGCAGGACCTTCAACATGGTCAACCCACGTCTGTGAACCATCCGTTGCGAACGCGCCCCCACGCAACGTGAGAACACCGCCCTCAACAGTCGCGTAAGCACCCACAGGGGCAGAGCAACCGGCCTCAAGCGTACGCAGAAGCGAACGTTCAGCCAGCACCGCCGCACGGGTATCCGCGTGGTCAGCGGCAGTCAGGGCCTCCCCGTACCACGTACCTTCGGCAGCCTCGGTACGGATCTCAAGCGCCAACGCCCCCTGGGCCGGAGCCGGCAAGAACTGCTTGGGGTCGAAACGCTCGCTAATGTGTCCCTCAAGCCCCAAACGGTTCAGGCCGGCGGTCGCCAAAACCACGCCATCCAGCTCACCGTCGGTCACCTTAGCCAAGCGGGTATCAACATTGCCGCGGATCGGCACAACCTGAAGGTCGGGGCGGATCGCACGCAACTGTGCCGCACGACGCGGGGAACCCGTCCCCACCGACGCGCCAGCCGGAAGGTCCGCCAGTCTCATCCCGTCGCGGCTACACAACGCATCCGTGACGTCCTCGCGGTGCGGGATGCACGCCAACGCGATGCCATGCTCCGGAGCCGTTGGAAGGTCCTTGAGCGAGTGGACCACCGCATCGACCTCCTTGTTCAGCAACGCCTCACGCACAGCGTTCACGAACACGCCCGTACCCCCGATCTGCGAGAGATGACGGCGGTCCGTATCGCCTTTGGTCGTGACATGGACGAGCTCGAAACGGTCCTTGCCTACCGTCAGCTCAGCCGCCCAAGCAGCTTGCGTCAGAGCGAGCTTGGAAGCTCGCGTTCCGATGCGCATCACTTCACCCAAAAATCATTCACCAGCCTGTTGACGCTCTTTATCACGCTGAGCCTTACGTTCAGCGATCATGACTGCAAGTTCGCTCGGCTCACCAGCATGGGCAACATCAGAATCCGAATCGACCGCGGAAGTCGTCGGCTTGATGGCACGCTGATTCGGGCAGCAACCGGCGCCACACACATCGAATGTTGGGCCGAAGCTCGTCACACACTTGCGTGGGAACGTTGGATCCAGGCGCTCCTGAACCAGGTCAGCCAACGCTGCGATGAACTCAGGGGACTCACCCGCGGTGGGGATGCGCACGAACGCAAGCCCCGCCTCATCGGCCGACTCCTTCGCCTCAGTGTCGAGGTCCCACACCACTTCCATGTGGTCGGTCACGAAGCCGATCGGAACCACCATCACGGCCGTGCGTTTACCGGGAAGCTCGGCGATGACATCGTTGACATCCGGTTCAAGCCATGGAATGAACTCAGGGCCCGAACGCGACTGGTACACCAGCTGCCACTCGATGTCTCCCACGGACTCCATGATGTACTCAGCGGCCGCGATGTGCTGCTTTTCGTACCAGCCGCCTGAGCCTTCTTCCCAGGTTGCGCGCGGGCCAGAAGTCTCTGCCATCGTGTTAGGGATCGAGTGGGTCGTGAACAGGATCTCTATCTGTTCGTCCTTGTGGCCTTCAGCACGGAACTTCTCGAGAGCCTCACGGATGTGCGCGGCAACCGGATCGAGGAAACCTGGGTGGTTGAAGAACACGCGCGCCTTACGAATATCCAGCTCCCCGGCAAGCCCCGTCTCATCCAGCGCGATACCGAAGTCCTCACGGTACTGACGGCACGAGGAATAGGAGGAATAAGCCGAGGTCACAATGCCAAGCGCCGCACGGTGCCCGTCAGCGTGGATCTGCTTGACGGTCTCAGCCATATACGGTTCCCAGTTGCGGTTGCCCCAGTAGATCGGCAAGTCGATGCCGCGGCGACCCAGCTCTTCCTTCAGCGCTGCGATCATCGCCTTATTCTGGTCGTTGATAGGGGACTTACCACCCATCGAACGGTAGTGAACCGCGACCTCTTCGAGGCGCTCATCCGGGATGCCGCGGCCGTGCACAACGTTCTTCAGGAACGGGATAACGTCGTCTTGGCCTTCAGGGCCGCCGAAAGACGCAAAGAGGATCGCATCGATCTTCTCGGCCTCCTCGATGTTGCACGGCATCGAGGTATCAGAAAAATCAACCGTGGTCACAGCAGTACGCCCGCCATTTCGTTGAGGTCATCGAACATGCGGCCGGTGTGGAACGGCAACTCATCACGAACGTGCAAGCGGGCATCGCTGTAACGCAGGGTACGCATCATGTCCACAAGCTCCGTCAGCTCATCAGCCTCGAAGGAGAGCAGCCACTCGTAGTCACCCAACGCGAACGCAGCAACGGTGTTGGCGTTGACGTTCGGATACTGGCGGCCGAGCATCCCGTGCTCACGCAGCATGCGGGAACGCTCTTCCTCTTCGAGGATGTACCACTCGTACGAGCGGGTGAACGGGTAAACAGTGATCCACTTGCGTGGCGTGACGTCTGGATCCATGAACGCCGGCATGTGGGCGCGAGCGAACTCAGCGATCTGGTGGACACCCATCGCCTGCCACACACGGCCGAGGCCAGCAGCGGCTTCCGAATTCTCGAACTCACGGATAGCCTTCTGAAGCTGCTCCGGATCATCGCCGGTCAGCCACACCATGACGTCATCCTCGGCGCGGAAACCAGAGACGTCGTAGAAGCCACGCACTTCCACACCGCGGGCCTCGATGGACTTGATGGTGGCCTCGATGTCTGCGACGACGCGTTCAACGTCTAAGTTTGCGTCGCTCAGGCCAACGAGCTTCTGATAAACGTTATAAGAACAGTACTTCACCTGCGTTGTTGCAATGTCAGCTTTGCTCATAGTTATCTCTCCATCACAGACGGGCCTTGCCGGCCGCGGATTGGTGTTTGTTTAAGCCTATCGTTCGGTGGTACCGGAAGGTGCTGGGGGCACGTGGGTTGTTCGCGCGAAGCGAGCGATCGCGTCCAAACCCGTTCCCGCCCGCCAAGATCCGGTGAGTTCAAGCGTTGGGTCCTCACTGAGTGCGATGCTGAGCGCGGCAAGCGATTCCGCGTGGCCTGGCAGACGCCTGCGTTGGGTTACGGGCCAGTCTTGGATGAGCCAGTCACGGACCTCGATGTCTTCGGCATCGACGCCGGTCATCGCGGCCAAATCCTTGACCGCTTGCTCCGGAAACAGTGCAGGGTCAGGGAGTTCACCATCAACAGGTGAATAGCTCAGCCGCACGAACACACGCCCCGGAACCTTGGATGCAAAACGTTCGATGTGTTCCCACTTGGCCGAAAGATGCGTCATCGCTTTGGCGCGCACACCGCGGGTGTCCGGCGGAACGAGCACTCCGTTGCCGCGCGGATTGAGCGCCAGCTTCTGGCTCACCACGCTCAACGCGACAAGCCGCACAGGGGAGGCGGGGGCTTCAGGGATGTGCCGGGCGATGTTAGGCGCAGGTTCGGCAAGGAGGTCTCGCGTGGTGTCAGGGTCGGTTGCAAGCGCTACACTCGCGGCCTCGTATCGGCGGCCATCGTCTGCTTCCACCGTCCAGCCGCCGCTATGGTTGCGGCGCAACGAGGTCACGCGAACGCTGGTCTCAAGCGTTCCTCCGCGCTGAGCAAGGACATTCACGAGCCCATCGATGAGCGTGGACATCGTCGGCACGGTCGCAGCAACCGCAGCCCCCGCCGTCTTTGCTGAATGGCTCGCGGACCTCCGCTTGTCCAGGATCGCGCGCGCTCCGCGCCTGAGGCTTCCGTACTGTTTGACGTTATCGATCAGCCCAGGCACGAGCGCTTCGAGCTCGAGCGTGCGTGGATCCGCTGAATGCACGCCCGTGATCAGCGGAACCAATAGGCGGTCCGCCACGCGTTGACCCATACGTTTGGAAACATAGTCGTAGGTTGAGATGCCTGGCTTGGCGCCAAAGCTACCGGGTAATAGCGCATCCGCCCACGCGCGGATGGCACCCCACCGGCCCACGGCACGCTTGACGTCCTTGTTGAGTGGCTCGGTGGGGATACCCCATAGCGACGTGCCCGGGATCGGGAACGGGCCGTGGTTCGAATGGATCCAAGAAGCATTCCCTTGCGGGCTAACAACCTGATCACTCAGGCCGAGCGCTTCGATCCACTCCGACATCGCTCCGGTACCGATCGCATAGGATTCCGCGCCACCGTTGAGGCGCACCCCATCAAGCAGGATGTCAGAGACAGCTCCGCCAGCATGATCAGCGGCCTCCAGGACGGTAACGGTACGCCCAGCGTGGGCTGCCGCCAACGCGTGCAACAGCCCGGAGGGGCCACCCCCGATGACGAGATAGTCAGAGTTCATGGGCGGTGTCAGAGCTCATGGATGTATGAGACCAGGTCAGTCAAAACCTGTGCATCCGTTGTCGGTGGGACACCGTGCCCGAGGTTCACAACGTGGCCTGGGGCCTTGCGTCCTTCCTCAACCACACGGCGAGCCTCAGCGAAACGGACCTCTTCAGTGGAGAACAGAACCGCAGGGTCGATGTTGCCCTGGACAGCGATGGTTGAGTTTAGCTGGGCGAGCGCGGCAGGGATCGAGATGCGGTGATCCAGGCCCACCGCGGTCGCATCGACTTCTTCGATGGCTTTGAGCATGTGGCCGGAACCCAGTGCGAAATGCGTGCGAGGGGTTCCAAGGTCCGCGACGTGCTGCATCGAGATTTTGCTGAACGGCTGTGCGTGCTCGCGGTACGTCGCTTCCGAAAGTGAGCCGGCCCACGAATCAAACAGCTGAACCGAGGAAGCGCCGGCCTCAACCTGGGCGCGCATGAAAAGGCCCGAGGCGTGAGCGACCCACTCAGCGAGCTTGGCCCACAAGCGCGGCTCGGCGGTCATGAGCGCACGAGTCTTGAGATGATCGCGTGACGGGCGGCCCTCGATCATGTAGGAAGCAACCGTGAAGGGGGCGCCCGCGAAACCGATGAGCGGGGTCGAACCGAGTTCATCAACCGTGAGCCGTACCGCTTCGCGGATACATTCCAGACCCTCTTGATACACGTCATCGAGTGCCGGCAACGCATCGATGTCAGCCTCTGAGGCGATAGGGGAGTCAAGGACCGGGCCAACACCTGGCTCGATCTCCACACCGATCCCAGCGATTTTGAGCGGGGTCATGATATCGGAGAAGAAAATACCCGCATCAACGTTGTGGCGCCGCACCGGCTGGCACGTGATCTCGGCCACCATATCCGGGATCAAGCAGGACTCAAGCATGTCCGTGCCTGCTCGCACCTTCTTATATTCAGGAAGTGAACGCCCAGCCTGACGCATGAACCAGACACTCGGGGCGGCATCCGTGCTTTCGCCGCGTAAACGCTTGATAAGTGGGGCATCCGCGGTCCCGCCCTCAGCGGTGCTGCGATGCAAAGGATGAGATGAAGGCAAAGTCACAGTTGTCATTGTGCCCTTATTATCTCATTGCCAACCTGGGAGGATTCTGAACGACACCTGGCGTTCACATCCTGGTCGCTTTGGTGTCATCGTGGGCGGTGCGGACTAGAATATAAGGCATGCTTATCGCCCTTCGCGCAACTCACGATCGCCTGGGGCTGGACGCCCTCGAACGCATCACGCGAGGAGCCGACCAGCTTGACACGATCATCGAACGCCTCAACGAGGCCCATCCTGAACAGCCGCTGTCCGGGTGGGTCACGATGGCCACATGCAACCGCCTAGAGATCTATCTTGACGCGGATCTCTTCCATGAGGCGGTCGATATCATCGCCCTGGCCGTCGCTGAGGCCTCAGGCTTGAGCCAGAGCGAAGTTGAGGACCTTTTGGTCGCTGACGCCGGCTCATTGTCGGCCCACCACATGTTCACGGTGGCGGCGGGGCTGAACTCCCAAGTAGTCGGCGAAGGCGAAATCAACGGGCAAGTGCGCGCGAGCTTTTCCGAGGCGCTGGCTGAAGGGCGCACAACCTCGATGCTCAACGACCTCTTCCAGGGTGCGCTACGTACCGCCAAAAACATTAGCCACCGCACGACGATCGGCGCGGCTGGCCGCTCATCCGTCACTGTTGCGATCGATCAGGCAGAACCTACGACCGGCCAGTTGACCGGCGCTCGGGTGATCGTGGTGGGAACAGGCGCGATGGCGCGCATCGCGGCCTCTGATCTGAACCGCCGCGGCGTAGCTCGTTTGGATGTGTTGTCTGGTTCTGGCCGTGCCAAGAACTTTGCGATAACCCACAACGCGCATCCGCTGTCCACCGATGAAATGCCTGCAGCACTCGCGGCATCTTCACTCGTGGTTGCTTGCTCTGGCCGCGGCACTGCACAGATCTTGACTCAGGATGTTCGCGACGCGATGCAGCTGCGCGAGCTATACAACGCCGAACACGCTTCAGCCAAGCTCGGCGAACTCGTGATCCTCGACATGTCTTTGACCTCTGACTTGGAAGAGGAAGTGCGCACGATCCCGGGCGTGCGGGTTCTAGGCCTCAAGGATATTTCGGCAGACGCCTCTAACCAGGAAGAGATCGAGCGCGCACAAGAGATGATCAACGCTGGGGTGGGCCGTTTCGAGTTGCGTCAGCAGATCCGTCGCCTCGACCCTGCGGTATCCGCCCTGCGGCGCTCGGTCCGCGCCGAGATCGAACGCGAGATCGAGGGGGTACGCAACAACCATGACGAGGAAACCGTCAAAGTTGTTGAACGTGCCCTGGGCCGCGTATATAAGCGGCTACTGCATTCGCCTATGATGCGCGCCCAAGAACTCGCGCGGGAAGGCGAGGGTCAAAAGTTCATGTCCGCTGTCCACACGCTCTTCGGTGTGGACCTCGAACAGGGCGGACGGGTACCTAACGACCCTGCCTCGATCCAGGCCCGCGAAACACTGCGCGATGTTGCCGATCACGACCAAGATGCACCAGCGCACGCGATGCCGTTATCCGAGATCCGTGACGCGTTCGTGGACTATGAAGAGACCGCGACCGTGATCGAAGAAGAACTCAAAGAGAAACGCTAAAACCCTGCGGTGTTGAACTGTTGAAACGCTAGCGGCCGATGCGTTCTCTGAGCTCCCCGAGCACTGTTGCCGGGTCGTCGGAGAGGCCATCGTGGTGGTGATCCGCTGATTCCCACACGTTGATGCCGCGGATTCTGGAAGCCGTTTCAAGCGAGAGCTCACGGTCCACATAAATGTCCGGGGTATAGACCGCGGCGGCGACGGGAACCGTGTTGTTCGCCAGTTGCTCGTAATTGTAGAGCGGGCTCCATCCGCTGTATTCATGCAGCGCATGAGCGAGTTGCTCAAGCGGCTGCAGAGCCGGGTCTTGCTCGAAATCTTCAGGCAACGCTGCCTCACCGATCAGCTGCGGAACATCGGCACTAGGCAACGTTTGAGGGTGTGTCTGCTGTTGCGAACGCGAAGCCGCCCACCGTGTCGCAGGGCCGGACGTGTAGATCGCTTCTTGGAAGAGCCAATAGATCGGGTTGCGTGCGTGATCCACCTGGGAACCCAGAAGCGAGAGCATCACAGGGGAGATGCCACCATGCGAGAGGGCGTCTTCTAGCCCGAAACGCAACTGTTGAACACGCGAATTACCGCCCAATAGCATCCCGAGCCGCTGGATAGTCAGTTCGGTCACGACATGGCCGTTAGCTAAGCGGTACGGATGCCCGGCATCGCGAGCGCGGCGCGCTTCAGCGTACAGATCTCTCAACTGCGCTGCGGCATGCGGCCAAGCCTCGAAGACCTCGGCCTGACGTTCAGCAGTACGAGCGTATGTTGCGTCATAGACCCGCTTCGGATCACCTTCGATGAGCCCAAGCCCGCCGGTGATCATCGAACCAGCCAACGCGTCCGGGGCGAAGCTCAGGTAGCTCATCGTGATGAAGCCACCGTAGGACTGGCCCAGCGTGAACCAAGAATCAACACCCATAGCCAGGCGGATCGCCTCAGCATCAGCAACGATGTCAGTGGCCCGGAAGTGAGACAAGAACTCGATCTGTCGGGTGATCTGTTGCGGCTCAGGCTCGCCCGAACCGATAGCATTCAGCGTCGCAGCGCTGATCGGAGAGGAACCGCCGGTACCGCGCTGATCCAGCAACAACACGCGGAAGTGCGGTAGCAGCTCACCAAGCCAGCCGGAGGACGGATTAACGGGACGCAGAGCTTCGAAGCCTGGGCCGCCCTGTAAATAAACAAGCCACGGCCGCTGTTCCGCATCCGCATCGATTGAACGAACCTCACGCGCCCGCACCGTCACGCTCTGAGCATCGAGTGACGCTCCAGAGCTGTGCGTCGACGAGTTAGCAGCTAAGTGCTCGGTTCCGTGGACGAGCGGTACTTCGTATAGAACCGAAGACACGACAGCGCCCCGCCAAGCAGCCGCATCATCACGGCGAAGAAGCTTAGCGGGGCGAGGCGTCAAAGGAGTCAAAACAGTGCTGACCTTCGGTTGGCTCGAACGGTGAAGAGATGCTCACGGTGAAGAGATACTCACCGCGCTGATAGAAATTAGTCGGCTTTACGCAATACGAGCTTGTCCTGACCATTGGTCAGTTCAACACCGTTGGTCGCCTCGGAAATACGCAGCTTACCGGAGGTCAAGAAATCCCCCAGGGCCTCAGCGGCGGTGAGAGCTTCGCCCTGGCAGTTGGTGACATTGCTGTAAGACTGCGTCACCGTTGCATCAGAACCCTGAACATCGACGTCATAGGTTTCGTTAGCGCACTGGTCGATCACTGCCAACGTGCCCTTACCGGAGCCCGAAGGGGTCAACATGAAGCCACCCAGCTTCGCTTCAGACACAGCGCCCTTGACAGTGAAAGACTTCACGGTCAAGTGAGTGTTCTCAGAGAAACCAAGAGCGGACACGCCAGAGTCCTTGCCGGACTCCGTCGAGGAAGCCTCGCCCGAGGCTGCTTCCGACGTTGGTTCAGCGTGAGTGTTTTCACCCTGATTGGTGTTTTCACCCTCAACAGAGCCGTCCTTCTGATGGAACTGAGAGGACTCTGGGGTTGGGGAATCAAGAGTCGTTGGGTGCTTAGGGGCACAACCGGCCAGGGAAGCAACTACCAACGATGCAGGCGCCAAGAGCGCAACTGCGCGAACAGTGCGAGTGGAAAGTCGTGACATGGGAACCATTCTATCGCTAATTTATGTTTGACATGTTCACCGGCGTTCGCCCGTGCCGTCGATGCGGCCGATCGCCGTGACAGTGAGCGCTAATTCGCCACGCTCATCCGTAGCATCCAAATCAACAACCGCATCGAAACCCCAGTCGTGATCACCCTCCGGGTCAGCGAACGTCTGGCTGACCTTCCAGATCGGCCGACCATCGGGGTCTGTCGCCTCAACAATCTGCAACAGTTCAGGGGAGCGGCCGCTCGGGCCATCGTCGATGTCCTCATGCTCAGCGAAGTAGTCATCCATCAGATCAGCCCACGCATCGGCATCGAAACCAGATTCGCCATCCAGCTCACCCAGAGCAATATCCTTCTCAGCCCCGAACAGTTTGACGCGAGAGAACATCGCGTTGCGCACCATGACCCGCAAAGCACGCTTCTGCTGTGACAAGCGCGGCGGCTCGGCCGGTTGCTGAATCGACTGATCCTGCGGCACCTCACCCGAAGCTAAGGCCTCCCACTCGCTCAACAGCGAAGAATCGACCTGCTCGATCATCTGACCTAGCCACTCGGTGATGTCCTCAAGCTCCTCAGTTACAGCTGAATCCGGCACCGAGCTACGCAGGGCCTTATACGCATCCGTGAGATAACGCAGCAGAATCCCCTCAGCCCGCGTCACCTGATAATTGCGTACATACTCGCCAAAGCTCTGACCCGTCTCATACATTTCACGGACCACTGACTTAGGGGAGAGCTCATAGCCAGCCAACCAGCCAGCGCCCTGCCGGTAACGTTCAAAAGCCACCTCAAGGTCTTCCCGCAAAGGCTGTGGGTGCGTGATCTCATCAAGCCGATTCATACGCTCGTGATATTCGAGGCCATCGGCACGCATCTGCGCCATCGCCTCACTCTTGGCCTTCTTGACCTGTGCCCCGATAATAGGGCGCGGATCCTCAAGGGTCGCCTCAAGAATGGAGACAACATCGACTGCGTAATCAGGTGAATCGCGCTCCAGCATCTCTAACGCGGCGATAGCGAAGCTAGAGAGCGGCTGATTCAGGCCAAAGTCTTCCGGCAAATCAACCGTGAGGTGAAGCCGGTTGCCGTACTCATCTGGCTCGCCGCGCTCCAAAACATTGGTCGCCAGTAGCTCCTTGATGATCCCTAAAGCCTTCTTGACGTGCTCCCGGTTACGGATGGGTGGTTCGTGATTCTGCGTCAAGATATCGCGAGCATGCCTGAACGCATCGCCCTCATAAGCGAGCAGGTTCAAGATCATCGCGTGGGAGACCTGAAAAGACGAGGTCATCGTCTCCGGCTGAGAGGCCACGAGCTTCTCAAAGGTCTTCTCACTCCAGGACACGAAGCCATCAGGGGGAGACTGCTTCTTAACCTGACGCAGCTTCTTCTGATCATCCCCGTGCCGAGACCGGGCTTTCTCCATAGCCTTCGCGTTAGCGATCTCATGCTCCGGGGCCTGCACCACCACATCACCGGCAGTGTCAAAACCTGCCCGGCCTGCACGCCCAGCCAACTGATGGAACTCCCGCGCGTTCACATGCCGGGTGCGTTGACCATCGAACTTAGACAACGCGGTCAAAACCACAGTACGGATCGGCACATTGATGCCCACACCGAGCGTGTCAGTACCGCAAATGACCTTGAGCAAACCAGCCTGGGCAAGCTGTTCAACGAGCCGACGATACTTAGGGAGCATCCCTGCGTGATGCACCCCGATACCGGCACGAATCATCTTCTTCAGAGTCTGCCCAAAACCCGAAGCGAAACGGAAGCCACCCAGAAAATCCGCGATACGGTCCTTCTCCTCGCGGCTAGCAACATTGAGCGAAAGCAAACCTTGAGCTTGCTCGATCGCCTCACGCTGAGAGAAATGCACAACATAGACCGGGGCGCGGTGAGTTTCGACCAGTTCCTTGAGCGTCTCGCCGATCGGCTCCATGCCGTAATGATGGTGCAAGGGAATAGGGCGTTCGGAGCCTGAAACCGTCACAGCAGGCCGGCCCGTGCGTTGTTTGAGGTCCTCTTCAAAGAACGTCGTATCGCCCAACGTTGCCGAAAGCAACAAGAACTGCGACTGCGGCAAACCCAACAGTGGAACCTGCCACGCCCAGCCGCGCTGCGGGTCAGCATAGAAGTGGAACTCATCGGCGATCACGACACCGCAATCAGCGTGTTCGCCTTCGCGTAACGCCATGTTCGCGAGGATCTCCGCGGTACAGCAAATAATCGGTGCCTTTGGGTTCACGCTCGCCTCACCCGTGAGCATGCCCACGTTCTCGGCACCGAAAACCTTGATCAAGTCAAAGAACTTCTCAGAAACCAACGCCTTGATCGGGGCTGTATAAAACGAACGCTCACCGCGGGCCAAAGCCGCAAAATGCGCCGCGATAGCAACCATCGATTTACCCGAACCCGTGGGGGTCGCAAGAATTACATGCTTACCCTCAACAAGCTCCATGACCGCTTCATCCTGAGCCGGGTACAGCGTCAACCCACGGTTTGAAACCCACTTCAGGAACGCATCGTAGATGGCCTCCGGAAGGTTCGTCTCCGAGGCATTCGGGACCAGATCAGACAGGTTCACGTTCATCACCAGCCGCGGGCACGCCACTCAGGCAAGCTCGCACGCTCATCACCCAGCGTGGTGCCATCGCCATGACCCGGTAAAACAACCGTTTCATCCGGATAACGGCCGAACAGTTTGGACTCAACGTCATCAATCAGCGTTGCGAAACGCTCCGGATCATTCCATGTATTACCCACGCCACCAGGGAAGAGGGAATCGCCCGTGAAGAGGTACTGAACCCCGTCGATCGTAGTGGCCAACGCAATCGAGCCAGGGGTGTGTCCACGCAACCAGATCACATCCAATGTGACCCCGCCAGCGTCCACCGTGTCACCATCATCCACAGTCTCCGTGAATGTGATGCCCCGCATCTCTTCCACCGCAGGAATATCCAGCGGATGCCCGATGAGCCGGGTACCTTCCCCGGTCAGCTCCGGCAAAGCGCCAGTGTGGTCATGGTGCTGATGCGTAATCACGATGCTCGGCGCGGCATCAGCACCGACGGCCGCGCGCAAAGTCTCAGGCTCAGCAGGGGCGTCGATGAGCAAGACATCCTGCGGATCAGTCAGCGACTGCAGAATATAGGCGCGGTTATCCATATCGGACACCGCGACCATGCTGAGCCGAGTCTTGTCATCCGAGGCAATAACCTGTGCTTTTGATCCTTGCGAAGAGTTACGTGGAGATGCTGGGGCCATGCCCAGTAGTATACCCTGATACATATCTCGTATTGTGTTGTGTCAAAGGCACTAAAACCGCCGGAAAGATGACTATGACGATCCTCGCCGACTTCACGGTCAGCAGTGAAGACATCCCGCCGTACCGCCAAGTGCGCCGCGCAATTGCCCAAGACATCCGAGAAGGCACGATCGCCGTCGGAACGAAACTACCGACAGTCCGCTCACTCGCCGCCCAACTCAACCTCGCGACCAACACTGTTGCCCGAGCCTATAAGGAGCTCGAAGAACTCGGCCTCGTGGAAGGCCGAGGGCGCGCTGGCACGATCGTGACACCCGGAGCCGGGCGAACATCAGCGAAAATCGCATCCAATGCAACATGGTTCGCTCGCTCAGCCGAAGGCGCAGGCCTGAGCCTTCAAGCGGCCCTCGACCTCGTACGCGCCGCCTGGCCATCCAATAAATAGCCAGTCACGGAGTATTGACCTAACCAGTATTGACCTAACCGGGCCTCCGCATTGAACTAACCGGGGCTCAGCCGCGCGAAGTGCGCGGCGCGCGACCGCGACGCAACCAGTTGCGCAACTGACACTTACTACCATTGGAGCTGTGACTTCTTCTGTGACCACACCTTCCAGCACCCGCCCTGACAGAACCCGCATTGTTGTTCAGGGAGCCCGCGAACACAACCTCAAAAACGTCGATGTGACGCTGCCGCGCGACGCTATGATCGTCTTCACGGGCTTGTCTGGCTCCGGTAAGTCTTCCCTGGCCTTTGACACGATCTTCGCGGAAGGCCAACGCCGCTACGTCGAGTCTCTTTCGGCTTATGCCCGCATGTTCCTCGGCCAGGTTGATAAGCCTGACGTCGATTTCATTGAAGGCCTTTCACCGGCGGTTTCGATCGACCAGAAATCAACCTCAAAGAATCCACGCTCCACGGTTGGCACCGTGACAGAAATTCACGACTACCTGCGGTTGCTTTTCGCGCGCGTCGGAATTGCGCACTGCCCAGAGTGCGGCGAGAAAATCACGGCACAGACCCCGCAGCAGATCGTGGATCAACTCATGCGGGAAGAAGACAAGACCCGCATCGCCGTCATGGCACCCATGGTTCGGGAACGCAAAGGCGAATTCCAAGACCTCTTCGCGCAACTATCCCAAGACGGTTACGCCCGCGCCCGCGTGGACGGCGAAACCATCCAACTCTCTGATCCGCCTAAGCTCGCCAAGCAGTACAAACACACGATCGAAGTCATCGTGGACCGCATCGCGATCAAAGAATCCGCGATGCAACGCCTCACCGACTCGGTTGAGACCGCGCTCAAGCTCGCCGACGGCCGCGTGATGATCGACTTCGTGGACCGCGACGCGGATGCAGCCGACCGCACCCGTACGTTCTCCGAACGCCTCGCATGCCCCAACGACCATCCGGTGCAGCTTGAAGAGATCGAACCACGCACCTTCTCCTTCAACAACCCATTCGGTGCATGCCAACGCTGCGACGGCATCGGGCATCAGCTCGAAGTGGACCCTGACCTCGTGGTTCCAGACCCATCCGCAACCCTGGCTGAAGGCGCGATCGCGCCGTGGGCCATCGGCAGCTCGGTTGCCAAGTACTGGGTGCGCGTCATGGCTGGGCTGGGTGAAGAACTCGGCTTCGACGTCGATACGCCTTTTGAGAAGCTACCGAAGAAGGCTCAGAAAGCGCTACTGCACGGCAAGGACTATAAGGTCACCGTGGCCTACCGCAACCGTTTTGGCCGCGAACGCCGCTACACGCAGGGTTTCGAAGGTGTGCTCGGATACATCAAACGTAAGCACGGCGAAACCGAATCCGATACCGCTCGTGAACGCTACGAAGAGTACATGCGCAACGTCCCGTGCCCGGAGTGCAACGGTGCTCGCCTAAACCCTGCGGTGCTCGCCGTGCTGGTCGGTGGGAAATCGATCGCAGAAGTTTCAGAAATGGCGCTCGATGAGGCTTATGAGTTCGCCGCGAGCCTCGAACTCAACGAGCGTGAAGCCAAAATCGCAACCGAGGTTCTCAAAGAGATCCGCGCTCGACTGAAGTTCATGCTCGATGTCGGCTTGAACTACCTCAACCTCTCCCGCGCCTCCGCCACGCTTTCAGGCGGTGAGGCCCAACGCATCCGTCTGGCGACCCAGATCGGTTCAGGACTGGTCGGTGTGCTCTACGTGCTCGACGAACCATCCATTGGTTTGCACCAGCGCGATAACCGCCGCCTCATCGAGACCCTGACGCGCCTACGCGATCTCGGCAACACGCTGATTGTGGTTGAGCACGACGAAGAGACCATCGAAGAAGCCGACTGGATTGTCGATGTGGGGCCAGGCGCTGGCGAGCACGGCGGGCAGATCGTGCACTCGGGATCGCTCGCCGAGCTGAAGGAAAACACCGAATCGGTTACGGGCGCTTATCTTGCTGGCCGTCGAAGCATCGCGGTTCCGGAGAAGCGCCGCAAACGCGATAGGAAGCGCCAACTCAAGATTGTTGGGGCACGTGAGAACAACCTCAAGAACGTGACCGTGAACGTCCCGCTTGGCATGCTGACCGCTGTCACGGGTGTTTCTGGCTCGGGTAAGTCCACGCTCATCAACGACATTCTGTATCGGGTCTTGGCGACCAAGCTCAACAAAGCGAAGTTCGTTCCGGGCCGCCATACCCGCGTCGAGGGCCTTGAACACCTCGATAAGGTGATCCACGTAGACCAGAGCCCGATCGGGCGGACGCCGCGCTCCAATCCGGCCACCTACACGGGTGTCTTCGATCATGTTCGTAAGCTCTTCGCCGAAACCCCGGAAGCGAAGATGCGCGGCTATTTGCCGGGGCGTTTCTCCTTCAACGTCAAGGGTGGGCGCTGCGAAGCGTGCAAGGGCGATGGAACCATCAAGATCGAGATGAACTTCCTGCCGGACGTCTATGTTCCGTGTGAAGTCTGCCACGGTGCCCGTTATAACCGCGAGACGCTGCAGGTCAAGTACAAAGGCAAATCCATTTCCGATGTGCTTGATATGCCGATCGAGGAGGCCGCTGACTTCTTCTCCGCCTTCAGGCCCATCGCTCGCCACCTCGACACGCTGGTCGATGTGGGGCTCGGTTATGTGCGGCTCGGCCAGCCCGCCACCACGCTTTCGGGTGGTGAGGCTCAACGCGTCAAGCTCGCCTCCGAGCTGCAGAAGCGCTCGAACGGGCGCAGTATCTATGTTTTAGATGAGCCGACCACAGGCCTGCACTTCGAGGACATCAACAAGCTTCTGCGCGTGGTGCAGGGGCTGGTGGATAAGGGCAACTCGGTGGTTGTGATTGAACACAACTTGGATGTGATCAAGTCTGCGGACTGGATTATCGACTTAGGCCCCGAAGGTGGTTCTGGTGGCGGGACAATCGTCGCGGAAGGAACGCCGGAGGACGTGGCAAAGGTTTCCGAGTCCCACACGGGCTTCTTCCTCAACGAGATCCTGAACTAACCCGCCCGGGTGCCTGCGCCTGCTAGGTGCGGCCAAGCATGCCGGAATCGGCATGAACCTGCGCCTTGTAATGCTCCGCTGTGATAAACAAAAGGCGGGCCATCCGTGGCACAATTGCAAACGGAAAACTTCTAGAGCAATAAGAAAAGCATGCCTTTCAAGGCATGCAGATAAGGTGACGAATCCAGGATGGCAAGCATCGATTTCTTCAAGCCCGTGGTAGCGCGGGCTATCAAGCTTGTCTTCAGGCCGACCATCACAGGCCTTGAGAACATTCCCAAAGAAGGACCGTTCATCGTCGCTTCGAACCACTTGTCGTTCTTCGACTCGGTCATCATCCAGGCGTTGATGCCGCGCAAGGTCGCGTTCTTCGCTAAAGCCGAATACTTCACGACTCCGGGCATTAAAGGTCGGATCATGAAAGCGTTCTTCACCTCGGTTGGCTCGATCCCGGTCCAACGCGGGCAACAGGCTGCCTCAGTGGCCGCGCTGGATAAGCTCGTTGAGATCCTCGACAAAGGCTCCGGAGTAGGTATCTATCCGGAGGGGACCCGCTCCCGTGACGGCCGCCTGTACCGGGGGCGCACTGGCGTAGGCTGGTTGACCCTGGCCACCGGAGCGCCAGTGGTTCCTGTAGGGCTCATTGGTACAGATAAGCTCCAGCCTGCCGGATCCAACCGGATCCGGCGCCATAAATTCGAACTCCACGTGGGTGCGCCGCTTGCTTTCGAACATCCTGGCGCTAAGCACCCGTTGCCGCTACGCCGTAAAGTAACTGATCAGGTGGTCGATGCGATCGCACAGATCACGGGGCAAGAACGCGTGGGGGAGTACAACAAAGCCCCAACAGCCCAATAGGGCCACGGCATCCCAGTAAAGCCCCCAGCATCCCAGTAAAGCTCCGACGTTCCAGTAGCGAACCACCAATAGCGAACCCTAAGTAGTGACCGCAGTAGTGACCTAGGCGAGGTGAATCAGGTGGCCGATCCGGCATCGTACCGCCCCGAATCATCTCAGATCCCTACGAGTCCGGGCGTCTATCGTTTCCGAGACCCTGCTGGCCGCATCATCTATGTCGGCAAGGCCAAGAACCTGAGGAACCGGCTCAACTCCTACTTTGTTGCCCCGGAACAGCTCTCGCCTAAGACGTACACGATGGTGCACACGGCATCGTCTGTTGAATGGACGGTGGTGGGTTCCGAACAGGAATCGCTACAGCTTGAATACACGTGGATCAAACAGTTCAATCCACGTTTCAACATCATGTTCCGGGACGATAAGTCCTATCCTTACCTGGCCGTCACGGTTTCTGAGAAGTTCCCGCGCGCCCAGGTGATGCGTGGTGACAGGCGTAAGGGGACCAAGTATTTCGGGCCGTTTTCCCCGGCGCGTGCGGTGCGTGAAACCCTCGATCTGTTGCTTCGTGTTTTCCCGGTGCGTACCTGTTCAGCGGGCGTTTTTCGCCGGGCAGAGCGTTCGGGACGCCCGTGCCTGCTCGGATATATCGACAAATGTTCCGCCCCGTGTGTGGAGCGGGTCAGCGTTGAGGAGCATCGTGAGCTTGTCAACGGCTTGATTCGGTTCATGAGCGGCGACGGCAAGCCCGCAATCCGCGAGCTCGAAGCGAAGATGAGGCAAGCCGTCGCTGAGCTCGACTACGAATCCGCCGCACGGCATCGCGATGACATCCAGGCGCTTCAGAAGGTCTTTGAACGCAACGCTGTTGTGCTGGATGAATCGACGCACGCGGATATTTTCGGTATCGAACAAGACGACCTGGAAGCGGCGGTCCAGGTGTTTCACGTCCGCCACGGGCGCATCACAGGCCAGCGAGGCTGGGTCATGGAGAAGGTTGAAGACCTCGAACCGCCGCGGCTTGTTGAGCAACTGTTGGAACAGGTTTATGGCGCTTATGATGATGCCGACCGGATCCCACGTGAAGTATTGGTCCCTGAACTGCCTACGCGTTTCGAGGTGCTGACCGGCTGGCTCTCTGAGTTGCGCGGCGCGAAAGTCTCTTTGCGCGTTGCCCAGCGCGGAACCAAGCGTGAACTCGCTGAGACTGTGCATGAGAACGCCGTCCAGGCGCTCAAACTTCACAAGATCAAACGTGCCGGGGACATCACGGTGCGTTCAGCTGGCCTGCAACAACTCCAAGAAGCTCTCGGGCTTGCTGAGCCACCGCTACGCATTGAGGGCTATGACAACTCTCATTCGTCCGGAACCAATGTTGTGGGTTCGATGGTCGTGTTCGAAGACGGGCTGCCGAAGAAGTCTGATTACCGCAGGTTCATGGTCAAAGGTGACGCTGCCCGTGATGACACGGCCTCGATGTATGACGTCATCTCGCGCCGTTTTCAGCGCTACCTCGAAGACCTTGCGGAGGCCGAGACTCACACTTCTGGTGAGATCACTGCCGAAGAAGCCGTGAAGGGTCAGGCCCCTAAGTTTGCCTACCCGCCTTCGCTGGTTGTGGTCGATGGCGGCCCACCTCAGGTGGCGGCTGCCCAGCAGGCTCTACTGGATTTGGGGATCACGGACATCGCGGTGGTCGGGTTGGCTAAGCGTCTTGAGGAGGTGTGGGTCCCCGGGGACGACTACCCGGTGATTCTGCCTCGGCAATCCGAAGGGTTGTTCTTATTACAACGCGTGCGTGATGAATCACACCGTTTCGCGATCACGTTCCACCGAGAACGCCGAGGCAAGTCGATGCTTGAGTCCATCTTGGATACCGTGGATGGGCTCGGCCCCGCCAAGCAAAAGGCTCTACGGGATGCGTTTCCGTCGCTGAAGAAGATGCGGGCCGCGAGCGTTGAGGAGCTTCAAAGCGCTAAGGGCGTTGGTCCTGCGTTGGCTCAGAAGATCTACGATGCGCTTCATGCTGATGAGACCGAGGCACGCTAGGGACGGCGGTTGGGTAGCCTTGGGTTATGCAGATTGAGCAGCCGGCTGAGGTACCGCAGAAGAACACGATCGTTGTCATGACCAGCATGTCTGGGGCAGGCCGCACTACGGCAGGCCATGCTTTAGAGGACATGGGCTGGTACGTGGTGGATAATCTTCCGCCACAGATGTTACAGACCCTCGTAGATGTCTTGTCGCGATCGCGTAGCCAAGAGTTCAAGATCGCGGTTGGCGTAAACGTCCGGTCCCAGCAGGTTCTGGATGATCTGAGTAGCACGCTCGCGCAGATGGACACTGACGGCGTGGAGTATCAGCTCCTGTTTATCGACTGTGACGATGCAACACTCGTGCGCCGCTTTGAACAGGGCCGCCGCCCGCACCCGTTGCAAGGTAGCGGGCGCATCGTTGACGGGATCGCGGCCGAGCGCGCCCTAACGGCGGGCCTGCGTGAGCGGGCCGATTTCACGCTTGACACCACAACGATGAACGTGCATGATCTCAGCCGCTCCATCCACGACCTGTTCAATGAGCAAGGCCCCGTGGTTCTGACGCTCAACGTGATCAGCTTCGGCTTCAAATACGGTGTCCCGATGGACGCTAACTTCATGGCTGATGTCCGTTTTGTTCCTAATCCGCACTGGGTTCCTGAACTGCGTCCACTCACCGGTCAGGATCATGACGTTTCGCAGTATGTGTTGCAAGCGGAGGGCACAACAACGTTCATCGAGCACTACGTGGGTGCGCTCGAATCGGTGTTCGATGGCTACCGCCGTGAACGGAAGCATTATGCGACGATCGCGATCGGGTGCACGGGTGGTAAACACCGTTCGGTGGCGATCGCAACCGAGGTCGCTCGCCGTCTTGATCAGAACCCTGATCTGAAGGTTGTTCTTTCACACCGGGACTTGGGGAGGGAATAGGCATGGATATACCGACACATGCGATCCCGCTGGTCGCTCCGCGTTTGCGTCCTAGCCAGCGTCGCTCGCGGTGGAAGATCACCGCACTCGGCGGCGGGCATGGACTGCATGCCTCGCTGAAGGCTTTGCGTTTGCTTGATGCTGACCTGACGGCCATCGTGACGGTTGCCGATGACGGCGGTTCTTCAGGCCGGATCCGTGACGAGTTCGGTGTGCTGCCGCCAGGGGACCTGCGGATGGCGCTTTCGGCGCTGTGCGATGACAGCGAATGGGGCCGCACCTGGGCCCGGGTCATGCAGCACAGGTTTACAACGCTTCCAGATTCTCCTCGCAGTATGGAAGGTCACGTTCTGGGTAACTTCCTCATCGTGACCTTGTGGGAGATGCTAGGGGATGCGGTCGAAGGCCTGAACTGGGCTGGCCAGTTGCTTGGTGCCCGCGGCAGGGTCCTGCCGATGTCGACCGATCCGTTGCGTATCAAAGGCACCGTTGTGAGGGAACAAGACGGTCAGCCGATAGCTGAGGTGTATGAGGGCCAGGTTGCGTTGGCGAAAGCGGCGCACCGTGGTTCCGTGACCGATATCTGCTTGCTTCCTGAAGATGCGAGCGCGACCCCGCAGGCTGTGGAAGCCATCAGCGAAGCGGACTGGAATGTGCTGGGGCCAGGCTCGTGGTACACGTCGGTTATGCCGCACCTGTTGCTCAATGACAGCCGGCGGGCGCTCGCTGAATCGCAAGCGCGCACGCTTGTGACGATGAACTTGTCGTCTTCAACGTTTGAGGCCTCCGGGCTGAGGTCTGCTGATCACCTCAAGATTCTGCGCCGCTACGCTCCTGAGCTGCACATCGATGCGGTGCTCGCTGATCCATCGACCCTCGATGATGAAGCGTATTTCTGCCAGGTCGCAGAGAACATGGGCACTAAGGTGTTCTTCGACCGTGTCGAATCGAAGGCTAAAGAGTCTGTGCATGATCCATTGCGGCTCGCGGCCGCATATAAGGATGTTTTTTCGCACTTCGAGTCCGGGGGTGTCTCCGGTTAGACTTATGGTTTTTGTAAGACCTATTTTTGTATGGTCTGTGTAATCCGAAGGGGATGTCAGCTTTCATGGCATTGACGAATGCAGTCAGAGACGAGCTGGTTGCCGTGGACGTTACGGTGACGTCCCAGCGCCGTGCCGAGGTAGCTACCATGCTCCGTTTGGCTGGTGGTTTGCATCTGGTTGCCGGGCGGATCGCGGTTCAGGCAGAGGTAAGTGGCGAGGCGATTGCGCGCCGTATCCAGAAGACCCTAGGTGAGGTTTTCAACGTTCGATGCGCCATGCGGCTCGTCAGCGGTGGCGGGCTACGCAACTCTGAGCGTGTTGAGATGCAGGTTCTGGGCGATGGAGCATCGCTGGCTCGGCAGACAGGTTTGGTTGACGGCATGGGCCGCCCGGTGCGTGGCTTGCCTCCTTCGATCGTCAACGGTTCGGTCGCTGATGCGGCGGCCGTGTGGCGCGGAGCGTTCCTCGCGGCGGGCTCACTCACCGAACCTGGCCGCTCCTCCGCGTTAGAGATCGTGTGCCCCGGACCCGAAGTCGCGTTAGCGCTCGTGGGGGCCGCACGCCGCCTGGGCATCACCGCTAAAGCGCGCGAGGTCCGCGGGCAAGATCGCGTTGTCTTGCGTGACGGTGAAGCGATCGGTCTCATGCTTCAAAAAATGGGTGTCGTGGAAGCAGTCAAGGTCTGGGAGGAGCGCCGGGCACGTAAAGAAGTGCGTGCCAACGCGAACCGTCTAGCGAACTTTGATGACGCGAACCTACGCCGCTCCGCGCAAGCCGCGGTCGCTGCTGGTGCACGCGTTCAGCGCGCCCTGGAGATCCTCGGTGATGAGGTACCGGAACACCTCCGGGATGCCGGTACCTTGCGCATCGAGCACAAGGAAGCAAGCCTCGATGAGCTTGGCCGGCTAGCGGACCCGCCGCTGACGAAGGACGCGATCGCTGGCCGTATTCGCCGCCTGCTGATGATGGCCGATCGCGTTGCTGATGAACGCGGGATCCCGAACACCACAACCGCAGTTCCTGCGGATATCCTCGACGACTAACCCAGGTGGGGCCGTCCATCCCGGCGTGCGGAACAGGATGACACCGCAACGCGCAAGATAAAGCGCGGCCAGGGAATAAGAGCGGGGTTGTGTTGGTTACACCCGGATGAGGGCGTCCTCAGGGATGGCTCCCAACAGTTTGCGCTACCCCTACTCGCACTGCCCAGACGTCAGGGGAGTAGAGGCGTTGCAAGAGTACATCTGTATGACCGGCATGGAGATTCCTGCTGGTTGAACGCATGGAGGTTAACTTGACTCAGTACACGCTTCCGGACCTGGACTACGACTACGGTGCACTTGAGCCGCACATTTCCGGCAAGATCATGGAGCTGCACCACTCCAAGCACCACGCAACCTACGTCAAGGGCGCCAACACCGCCCTCGAACAGCTGGCAGAAGCACGCGATAAGGGTGATCTGTCCAACGTCAACAAGCTCACCAAGGACCTCGCGTTCAACCTCGGTGGTCACACCAACCACTCGATCTTCTGGAAGAACCTCTCCCCAGAGGGTGGCGGCGAGCCAACCGGTGAACTTGCTGAGGCCATCAACGAGCACTTCGGTTCTTTCGAGAACTTCAAGAAGCACTTCAACGCCGCAGCACTGGGCATCCAGGGCTCCGGTTGGGCTCTTTTGTCCTATGAAGGCATCGGCGGCAAGTTGCTGATCGAGCAGTTGCATGACCAGCAGGGTGATGTCCCAGTAGCAACCCAGCCACTACTGATGCTGGATATGTGGGAGCACGCTTTCTACCTCGACTACCTCAACGTCAAGGCTGACTACGTTGATGCGTTCTGGAACATCGTCAACTGGGACAACGTCTCCGAGCGCTACGCAGCAGCTAAGGAAGGCGCATCGAAGCTGGTTCTGCCAGGCGCCTAATCAACGCAACTAGAGCGTGAGTGTCTCGCCGCTCTCGTTCGCTTCGTCGCGGATGAGAGCGGCGAACATCGTTAACGCGGGCGTTATCCCGTAGGCTTAGATGTATGCCTGCCTTTACTCTTGAGGATTTGATGTCCAAAGGCGTCAAGGGCCGTACGGTTCTTGTACGCTCCGATTTGAACGTTCCACTCGACGATGACCGCAACGTCACCGATGCTGGCCGCGTTAAGGCCTCGATTCCGGTGATTTCGCGTCTGAGCAACGCTGGTGCCCGGGTGATTGTGATGGCACACCTGGGTCGGCCGAAAGGGGAGCCTGATCCGGCGCTTTCGATCCGCCCGGCAGCTGAAAAGCTCGCTGAGCTGAGCGGCTTGAACGTCACGGTCGCTGAAGACGTTGTAGGGGAGTCCGCGCAGTCCTTGGCTCAGGAGCTTGCCGATGGTGAGGTTCTGGTGATCGAGAACGTTCGCTTTGAAGCTGGCGAGACGTCCAAGGATGACGCCGAGCGTGAGGAACTCGCGAAGCGCTACGCCGCACTTGCCGGCGAGGACGGCGCGTATGTGGACGATGCGTTCGGTGCGGTGCACCGTAAGCATGCCTCGGTTTTCGATATCGCACGCCTTCTGCCGGCGTACCAGGGGGACCTGGTTCGTGATGAACTTGAGGTCTTGAAGCGTTTGACGGTTGAGCCTCAGCGCCCCTTCGTTGTAGTTCTGGGTGGGGCGAAGGTCTCTGACAAGCTCGCTGTGATCGAGCGTTTGCTCACCGTTGCTGACCAGATTCTGGTGGGCGGCGGAATGGTCTTCACGTTCTTGAAGGCTAAAGGCTATGAGATCGGTAGCTCGCTGGTTGAAGAGGATCAGCTTGAGACGGTCAAGGGTTACCTTGACCGTTCCGGAACCGAAGGGCACGCCGAGATCATCCTTCCAAGCGACATCGTGATGGCTGATTCCTTCGCTGCTGATGCCGCCCACGAAACCCGCTCGGTTGAAGACCTGACTGGCGGCAGCATCGGGCAGGCCGGCATGGGCTTGGATATTGGCCAGGTTTCCGCTGGAACCTTCGGAGAGAAGATTGTCACCGCAGCCACGGTGTTTTGGAACGGCCCGATGGGCGTGTTCGAGTTCCCGGCATTCGCTGCGGGTACGCGCGCTGTAGCGAGCGCGCTGGAGCGCTCTGAGGCGTTCACGGTCGTGGGTGGCGGCGACTCGGCTGCTGCGGTTCGTAGCCTGGGCCATCACGATGCTGATTTCGGGCACATCTCAACCGGTGGTGGCGCATCCCTTGAATACCTTGAAGGTAAGGAACTTCCAGGGCTGACTGTTCTGGAGGAGAGCAACTAGATGGCACACATCACCAACGGTGAATTCGCTCGCCGTCCACTGATTGCCGGCAACTGGAAGATGAACATGGATCATCGCCAGGGCATCACGTTGCTTCAAAAAACGGTGTGGACGTTGCAGGATGCGAACCATAACTTTGATCGAGTCGAGGTAGCGGTCTTCCCGCCCTTTACTGACCTGCGTAGCGTTCAGACGCTGGTTGCGGGGGACGATCTCCCGGTGGTCTATGGCGCTCAAGACATCTCCGAGCATGACGAGGGGGCGTACACGGGCGAGATTTCCGGGCAGTTCCTGGACTCCCTGGGGTGCACCTATACGATCGTGGGCCACTCGGAACGCCGAACACTGCATCAGGAAACCGATGAGGTAGTTTCCGCTAAGACAGCCGCTGCGCTGCGCCACGAGATCACGCCTGTGGTGTGCGTAGGTGAACCGCTTGAGGTACGCCAAGCGCAGCAGCACGTTGAGCACACGCTTGAACAGGTCAAAGCCGTGATCAGCTCGCTGGATGCGCACACGGTCTCGAAGCTCGTGCTCGCTTATGAGCCGGTGTGGGCGATCGGGACCGGCGAGGTCGCTGGACCGGAAGACGCCCAGGAGATGGCTCACGCTATCCGGGAGTGTGTCAACCAGATCCACGGCGAGGATGCCGCTAACGGCGTACGTATCCTGTACGGTGGGTCAGTGAAAGCAACTAATGTCGCGGAGATCATGCAAGAAGCCGATGTTGACGGTGTTCTTGTGGGAGGCGCAAGCCTCGATGCCGTGGAATTTGCTAATATTGCTAGGTTCGAACAGCACTACGCATAGACGCGGAGTGCGAAGCGAACACTTTGAATCAGTTTTGACGTATTTAGAAGCTCGAGGAGATCATGTCGGGTTTGATCAACGCCTCGCAGGTCACCCTGCAGATCCTTGTACTTATTACCAGCATCCTGCTGATTATGACGGTGCTGTTCCATAAGGGCCGTGGCGGCGGCATCTCGGATCTGTTCGGCGGCGGTATGGCCTCATCGATGCAGTCTTCCGGTAGCGCTGAGCGAACGCTGAACAAGATCACCGTTACGATCTCGATCGTGTGGGCTGTGTGCATCGTTCTGCTTGCTCTCCTGATGCGGCTGAACGTCGAGGCCTAGACAGCCTGAGCAACATAGACGTTGGAGGCGGACCATTTCGGTCCGCCTCCAACGTGTTTAAGCCCGCCGCGGCAGGCTCACTTGGATATCGAGGTTGCTTGGGTACTGAGGCTCGCTTGGGCTTCTAGATGTGATTCAGTGTTCAGGAGCGCTTGAGTATCTCGGTGAGCTTGTCAACGATGTACGGTAATCCCACCGCTGGGTCGTCGGCTTTGATCATGAGGACGGGACGTCCGCGCCCGGCGAGCACGCGTGCGTCTCCGGTGGCTTGTGCTGCAAGCTGTTCACCGCCGGTATGGTCCAGGCCAGGGATGTCGATGTCGTTGACGGTTCCGGCGAGGATGTGTATGAAGATACCTTCCGCTGGACCGCCCTTGTGGGCTTGTCCGGTCGAGTGCAGGAAACGGGGCCCCCAACCGAATGCGGTTGGACGTTTGAAGATCTCTAAGAGGGCCGTCTGCAAGGTAGCGGCGATCTCACGGTGCTTGTTGCGGTCAGCGAACACGTTGACCGCAACATAGCTACGCGATGTGGAGGCGGCACCGAGTTCCTCGATAGCCGAGGAAAGGTCGGTGATGTTCGCGTTGTTCGCCCAATCGCCGTATGCGGCGATACAGACCGGACCGTCGGCGATGTTCGGGGGAGTCTGAGCGTTGCCGGGTTCGCCCGCTAGGAGGCTGCGAGCTGCCACCTTGGACGTCTCGACATCCGGCTGGTCGAATGGGTTGACGCCGATCAGACGGCACGCCACCGCGACCGCGTACTCCCACACCATGAATTGTGCAGCGATCGAACCCGTAACGGTGATGCCTGGGCCCGCGGGCGTGTGGGCGCCATCGTTGGTGCCTTGCAGGTAGACGTGCAGAACATCCTCTGCCTCATCTGGTAGCGCATCCTCGGCTGATGAGGCCAACTGTACGGTGGGCACAAGCCCCAAGCCCTGTTTGCCAGTGGATTCGGCTACGAGCTGTTCGATCCATGCGCTGAATCCTGGCAGGTGGGTGGTGTCATCATGGATCACAAGCTTATTTCGCTGTGGATGCTGGCCAGCCAAAGCGGCGCCCAAGATGAGTGCGGGGTTCTCGCGATGATCCCGGATGCATTCGGCTTGCGCCGCCATTGCCTCATCGAGTAGGCGCTCAACATCGACGCCGGCGAGACCGGTTGGCACGAGCCCGAAAGCAGCCAGAGCAGAGAAACGACCACCAACCGTTGGGTCTGCGGTGAACATCGTGAGCCTGTGCTGATGCGCTAGTTGCTCAAGCGGGGAGTCAGGGTCAGTAATGACCAGAACGTGCTCAGTGAGCCTCAAACCAGCCCGCTGGACGGCCTCGCTGAAAACCCGGAAAGCAACGTCCATCTCAAGGGTGCTTCCGGATTTAGAGGCCACGATCATCAGCGTCGAATCAAGGTGTGTCAGTGTTGCGGCGAGCATCCCAGGATCGGTTGAATCGATCACGCTGAGCTCGACACCTGCTGCGCGAGACACAACCTCTGAAGCCAGCGTGGAACCACCCGTGCCCGCCAGGATGATCCGTTTGATGCCGCGTTCTTTCAGCTCATCCCGCAACTCGATGATTGGGTCAATGAGCGGGCCAGACGCAGGAAAAGGGTTCGCCCAGCCAAGCCGATGCACAGCCTCGAGTGCGGCTTTCTTGCCCCACAGGGAAGAGTCCTTAGCCGCAAGGCGGGAAGCCACACGGTCCTTGACCAGCTGAGGCACTAAAGCGTTGACCGCCTCCTCGGTTTCGAGGTGGGCGGTTGTCGAAAGCATCGTCATCTCTAGCGTTCCGATGCAGCCTGAAGTTCAGCCTCGAGCCGCGTCAGCAGGTCCTTCCATGCTGCAACAAACTTCTGGACGCCTTCGGTCTCCAGCTTTGCGATGACCTCGTTGTAGTCGATTCCGAGTTCACTGAGCTCATCGAGGATCACGTCTTGCTCACGGTAGGTTCCGCTGACCGTGTCCTTACCGTCACCACCGTGATCAGCTACCGCGTTGAGTGTGGCTTCAGGCAACGTCGTGACAGTCTGTGCGGCAACGAGCTCATCCACGTAGAGCGTGTCCGCGTAGTCGGGGTTCTTGACCCCGGTCGAAGCCCACAGGGGACGCTGCGGATGTGCGCCTTGAGCCGCGAGCGTCTTCCACCGCTGGGTGAGCGATACTTCACGGAAAATCTCGTAGGCTAAACGCGCGTTGGCCAGCCCTGCTTTACCTCGCAACGCGAGGGCCTCAGGGGAACCGATCGCATCCAGGCGCGCATCGACCTCGGTATCCAGACGGGAAATGAAGAAAGACGCAACGGAATGGATGCTGGCAAGGTCCAGCCCGGTGTCCCGGGCCTTCTCAAGGCCACGCAAGAAAGCGGAGAGGACCTCGCGATAACGCTGCAGACCAAAAATCAAGGTCACATTGACGCTGATACCGCGGGCAAGGCACTCGGTGATGGCAGGCAGGCCCTCATCCGTGGCCGGGATTTTGATCATGACGTTGGGGCGGTCCAGGGACTCCCACAGCGCTACTGCCTGATCGATTGTTGCCTGCGTATCGAAAGCGTGGCGTGGATCCACCTCGATCGAGACACGACCATCCACGCCGTCCGTCGCATCATAGATGGGCCGCAACAAGTCAGCGGCCTGAGCGACGTCCTTCGAAGTGATCGCAACCACTGCATCGTCGACTGAGGCGTTCTGAGCGGCCTGCTCAGCGATGTCAGCGGCATAGCTTTCCGAATCAGCGAGCGCGGAGGCGAAAATCGCAGGATTAGTGGTCACACCGGTGACGTTCACCTCACGCACCATAGACTCCAGAGAGCCGCTCGTGATGCGGTGACGAGACAAATCATCAAGCCAGATGGAAACACCGGCATCGGAAAGGGCCTGCGTATGAACGTTAGACATGAACGGGGACAACTCCTGAATCAAGAACAGTTCAAGTGTAAAAACAGCGGTGAGCGCCCGAGAAACACGCGTGCCTATCGGGAGTGCTTGCGGCTCGCGGGGCGGGCGCTCACGCGTTATTCCATCGTTAGCGGGCAGCCAGAGCTTCTGCAGCCTCGACAACAGCCTCAGCGGTGATACCGAACTTACGGTACAGCGTGTCACCGTCCGCGGAGGCACCGAAGTGATCCAAGCCAACGATGCGGCCGTTGCTACCAACCCATTCGTACCAGCTCATCGGGTGCGCCGCCTCCACAGCTACGCGTGCAGTGACCTCAGGTGGCAGGACCTTTTCGCGGTACTCGGCATCCTGGGTGCGGAGCCATTCGATGCACGGCATCGAAACCACGCGGGCGGCGATGCCGCGTTCGGCCAGTGTCTTCTGAGCCTCCACAGCGAGGCCAACCTCGGAGCCTGTTCCGATCAGGATGACATCCGGGGTGACGTCCTCGCCGTCGCGGGTCGCTTCACGCAGGATGTATGCGCCGCGTTCAGCGTTCTCAGCTGCGGCGAAACCGTCTTCTTCACGCGGCAGGGTCTCTACACCTTGACGGGTCAAGACGATCGCGGTCGGGTGATCGGTGGTCTCAAGCATCTTCTTCCACGCGACCGCGACCTCGTTGGCGTCCGCTGGGCGGATCACATCAAGGTTCGGGATCGCGCGCAAGGAAGCGAGCTGCTCGACCGGCTGGTGGGTCGGGCCGTCCTCGCCCAAACCGATCGAATCGTGCGTCCACACGTAGATCGAGGGGATGCCCATCAGCGCGGACAAACGCACTGCAGGGCGCATGTAATCGGAGAAGATCAGGAACGTGCCTGAGTAGGCCCTGGTCGGGGAGGAGGTCACGATGCCGTTGACGATCGCGCCTGCCGCATGCTCGCGGATACCGAAGTGCAGGTTGCGCCCGCCTGGGCACGCCTCATAAGTGTCGGTAGCCCACGTGGAAGGGTTGAAAGACTTGGCGCCGTTGATGAACGTGTTGTTCGAACCTGCAAGGTCCGCTGAGCCGCCCCACAGCTCGGGAAGCACAGGGGCCAGTGCGTTGATGACCTTGCCGGAGGCGGCGCGGGTAGCGATCGTCTCACCGGCTTCAAAGTGAGGCAGGGCTTCAGTCCAGCCCTCAGGCAGCTCGCCTTTTTCTAAGCGGTCATACAGCGCTACAGTGTCATCCTCGGAGCGGGCGCGCCATGCCTCCATCGCGGCGTCCCATTTCTTACGCAACTGTTCACCGCGTTCTTGTGCCTTACGCGTGTAGGTAAGCACCGCATCGTCAACAACAAAGCTGCGCTCAGGGTCAAAACCTACCGCCTTCTTCAAACCAGCGACCTCGTCTCCTCCGAGCTTGGCGCCGTGGATACCGCCGGTGTTCTGCTTGGTAGGGGAAGGCCAACCGATTACGGTGCGCAAAGCGATCAACGAAGGCCGGTCGGTTTCTGCCTTAGCGGCCTCGATCGCCTCGTTCAGTGCCTTCATGTCCTCGACGTAGTCGCCAGTGCGCAACCAGTCGACGCGCTGGGTATGCCAGCCGTAAGCGCGGTAGCGGGCCTCGACGTCCTCAGTGAAAGCGACGTTCGTGTCGTCCTCGATAGAGATCTCGTTGTCATCCCAAATCACCACGAGCTGACCCAGTTGCTGGTGACCAGCCAGGGAAGACGCCTCGGATGTAACGCCTTCCTGCAGATCGCCATCGGATGCGATCACATAGATCCGGTGGTCAAACGGCGACTCACCAGCAGGGGCATCTTTATCGAATAGACGACGCATGCGGCGCTGAGCGTAAGCGAAACCAACAGCCGAAGCCAAGCCCTGGCCCAGTGGGCCCGTGGTGAATTCAACGCCTGCAGTGTGGCCGTACTCTGGGTGGCCCGGGGTCAAAGCATCCCAAGTGCGAAGAGCCTTCATGTCATCAAGGCTCAGACCGTAGCCGGTCATGAACAGCTGAGTATAGAGGGTCAGCGAAGTATGGCCAGGGGAGAGGATGAAACGGTCGCGGCCCGCCCACTGAGGGTCCTGAGGGTTGTGGCGAATATGCTTCTGGAAAAGCAGGTGGGCTACGGGTGCGAGCGAGATGGCGGTGCCTGGGTGACCATTGCCCACCTTCTCAACCGCATCAGCGGCCAAAACTCGTGCGGTATCTACCGCGGCGGCATCTTCTTGTGTCCAGGTGAAGGTCTGGCTCGCCGAAGGCATTAATGGTCCTTTCGAACTACTCGCTAACAGAACGGTCACTTAACGCTGATGATCGGTGACGTATCGAGGCTGTATCTAAGCCTACCCGCAGATGTCAGGGAATCGAGCGCATAGGGCGGTAGAATAGGTGGAAGAATGCAGGAATCCTCTCTTCCTGTGCCCCGCATCACTGCGCCCCGCGGTTTGGCGCGACCCAACGTCATGAGGTAACAGTCAATGTCCACCTTGAGCCATCAGGAAACGTCTACTCCCGCCGTGCCGCGCCATCAGCGCCAGCCCGGCGAGACACATGGCGTCTTCCTCTCGCGCAAGGCTAAAGCGTACTTGGCTCTGACCAAGCCGCGCGTGATCGAGCTGTTGCTTGTGACCACGTTGCCGACCATGATCTTCGCTCAACGCGGCTGGCCGGACCTGGTTGCGATGCTGGCAACCAACATCGGTGGGGCGATGGCTGCCGGTAGCGCTGGCGTGTTCAACTGCTATTTTGACCGGGACATGGACAAGGTCATGAACCGGACCAAGAACAGGCCGCTGGTGACCGGGGAAATCACGCCGAACGCCGCGCTCGTGTTCGGGTGGATCCTAGGTGTCGCCTCGATCGCGGTGTTGTGGGCTGGAACCAACCTTCTGACTGCCGCGTTGGGTCTTGCTGCGATCCTCTTCTATGTGGTCCTCTATACGCTGATTCTTAAGCGCAAGACCATACAAAACATCGTGTGGGGCGGCATCGCAGGTTGCATGCCTGTTCTGATTGCCTGGGCTGCTGTGAAGAACACGATCGAGTGGCCAGCCATCGTCTTGTTCCTCATCATCTTCTTGTGGACCCCGCCGCACTACTGGCCGCTGTCCATGAAGTATTCGGAGGACTACGAACGCGCCGACGTTCCGATGCTGGGTGCTGTTGCCCAGGGCCGCACGGTGTCCGCTCAGGTTGTTGTGTACGCGTGGGCTACGGTCGCGTGCTCGCTGTTGCTGATCCCGATGGGGGACGCCGGCATCGTGTACACAGTGGTTGCGCTGGCCTCGGGTGGATGGTTCATTTGGGAATCCCATATTCTGCACCGTGAAGCGGCGCAGGATCACAGCGCGAAGAGCCTCAACCGGAAGGCGATGCGCGTGTTCCACCTCTCGATCATGTACCTCACGCTTCTGTTCATTGGCCTGGCGATCGACCCGTTCGTTGGTTCGCCGCTTCTGGGCTAAAACGTATTTACTTACCGACAGAGCCGCGCTTCACTCGCTGAGTGAAGCGCGGCTCTCTCGTTTGGTTGGGTTTCGCGTGGCTGGTGTTGCCGTGCGTCTGGTGCTGGCTAGTTGACGGTACGGTCCCACACGTTGGTCACCGCGGAGAGCAGTAGTGCCGAGCCGAGCATATGTGCCAGAACCAGGCCGATCGGAAGGCCTGAGAAGTGCTGCCAATAGCCGATGCCTGCCTGGATGAGGATCACGCCGATCGCCATGAGGTAGGCGTTCTTGAGGCTCGCGATGTTGCGGCGCATCACAATGACAAGGCCAACGATGATCAGCAACGTCATCGCGTAGACGGGGATGGTGTGCATCCGAGTCACGATGAGGGCGTTGAACGTGTGTCGTGGCGCGCTTTCGTCACCTGCGTGCGGGCCGGTGCCGGTCACGGTAGTTCCCATCACGATGATCCAAGCGGCCAGAGCCCATGCAGTCGCTGCGATCACACGCAGCGGGCCAAACACTGGCTGCGGAGTGAACGGCACGTTTTCCTTGAGGGCTACAGAGCTTTCGACGCCTGGGTTGCGGTAGGCGCGGCCGGTGCGGTTGACGAGCAGAACCGCGAGAGCCACGCACGCGGCGGATGCAAGGAAGTGCAGTGAGACGACCCAGGGGTTGAGCTTGGTGAGAACCGTCATGCCGCCGATCACAGCCTGTGCCGGGATGATGCCTAGAAGCGCCCAGGACAGCACGAAGATGTTCTTGTGAGCCTTGCGGGAACGCCACGCGGCAACGATCATCGCGACTGCGATCGCCGCAAGCACGAAGGTCAGGGTGCGGTTACCGAATTCGATGAGACCGTGGATACCCATTTCCGGGGTAGGGGTCATGGTTTCAGGCGTGCACTTGGGCCACTCTGAACAACCGAGGCCGGATTTGGTCAACCGGACGGCACCACCGGTCACGATGATCCCGATCTGTGAGATCAGGGAAGCGATTGCTAGACCGTGAGCGGTTTTCGTCACCGGCTGGTAGCCGCTGGCTTGTGAGCCAGTCGGCTGGGTTGGCGACGAGGTGGTCGCTGTCATGACGGTTCCTTTCTGGGGCTCGGTGTGAGGTTCGGTTGTGGGCTCGAATGGGGCAGGCTCATCATCGAGAAGCGCAATGCCGCACCGTCAATTCTCCCACCTAAAGTTGCGTATTGCGGCCGCGACGAGGATCAGGGCCCACCCGGCGAGCACGATCGTGGCTTGGATGTTGATGTGGCCGTGTGCAAGCGCGTCGCGCATTCCTTCGCCGAGCGCTGCGGAAGGCAAGAGCTGTACGAAACCTGCGAGCGCATCGTGCAGGCGGGTCAGGGGCATGAGCACGCCGCCGATCGCAGCGATCAGAACGAGGCCGATGTTGGTGATGGCGAGCGTTGCTTGTGCTCGCACGGTTCCAGCGATCAGTAGGCCCAGAGCAGTGAATGTGATGACGCCAAGAACCCCGATGAGAACGGCCCATCCGAACGTGGGTTTTGGTTGCCATCCGAGGAACACCGCGACGGTGCTGAGCACGGCCACGTGGAGTAACGCGACTATGGCGACGGCCGTGATCTTGCCGAGGATGAGCCCTGACTTGCCGAGGGGAGTTGTGGCCAGCGCACGCAACACGCCGTACTGTCGGTCGAAGCCGGTTTGGATCGCTTGGCCAGTGAAGCCCACGCTCACGAGTGCGAGTGCGAGCACGCCCGGGGTTGCAGCGTTGATGCGGGTGTCCGCGATGCCGTCGAGTACCGATGTGGTGGTCAGAGCCCCGAGTGCGAGTAGCGGCAGGATGAGGGAGACCAGGAGTTGTTCCGCATTGGTCACGATGATCCGGGTTTCGTAGCCGGCATGGCGCAGGATCCGGGTGAGCGCGGGAGCCGGAAGGCTTGCAGTCGTAGTCATGTCAGGCCTCGCCTTCGGTGGATTGCGATGCGACCTCAAGGAAAACGTCCTCGAGGCTACGGCGTCCCAGGTGCATACTGGTGGGCATGAGGTCTGCCTTCTCGAGCGCAGATGCTAGTTCGCGCAGCTGCTGGGGAGCCGTCACATCCTCGATAGTCCATGCGCCTGGTCTTGTGTTGGTTGCGGTGAGGTGCACGCCGGTTTGGTCAAGGATGCGTGCGAGGTCAACGGCCTCGGGGAGAGTGAGACTGAGGCTTGCCGTTGAGTCGGCGTCTAAGAGGTCAGACACACTCGACTGCTTCACGACGCGTCCGCGGTCCATGATGAGGATGTAATCGGAGAGCCGTTCGGCCTCTTCGAGCAGGTGGGTTGTGAGAACAACCGCCGCGCCATCGCTTGTGAGTTCTTTGATGATGTCGAAGACAAGCAGTCGTGACTGTGGGTCAAGCCCAGCACTTGGCTCATCGAGGAAGAGAACTTCGGGCCGCCCCAGCATCGCCATCGCGAGGGAAACCCGCTGTTTCTCGCCACCTGAGAGGCGCCGGATGGAGCGGCGCGCGAGGTGCGCGATGTTGAGCTGCTCCATGAGCTCAGGCAGCGGGCGGGGATTCTGGAACAGGCCCGCAACGTGTTTGAGCAGACGTAGTGGGGTCTGTGCTGGTGGTAGTCCACCGTCTTGCAACATGACGCCTACACGGGAGCGCAATGTGGCAGACGCACCCCAAGGGGTCTGGCCCAGCAAAGAAATTTTTCCGGCGTCAGGCTTTTGCAAGCCCTGGCAGCACGCGAGGGTTGTGGATTTACCTGCACCGTTCGTTCCGAGCAGGGTCGTCACCTGCCCACGGGCCGCGGTGAAGGACACGCCTTGAACTGCCTTGATAGGGCGGGTTTTCGAACCGAAAGTTTTCGCAAGCCCCGAAACCTCGAGGGCAACATCCGCAGCCTGCGTTTCGGGCACGGAAACCTGGGGTAAATGATGTTGGGCCACGGTGCCATCGTATCGAGCCACGCGCGCGATCCCGGATCGAGTAGTTACGATGGTGGACAGTTGCGTTAACCCTCAACGAGGAAAGGTGGCAAACGTTCATGTCTGCCCAGACCAGCAACTCTGCTCAGTCCAGCAACGATGCTGTTGATCGCGATACGCGGGATGGGGCTGCTGAACGGGAGCCGCACCTTGCCCCGGAAGAATCCACGCGCGACCGCGTGTTGCATAGCGTCATGATGAACGGCCCCATCACCGCGGCCAAACTCGGCAAAGAACTAGGCCACACCGCAGCCGCGATCCGCCGCCACCTCGACAAACTCGAAGAAGAAGGCCTCATCGAAGTCAAAGAGATGGGGCACAGACCATCCCGAGCCGGACGCCCCGCACGCCACTACGTGGTCAACCCGCAAGGCCAATCCCAGTGGGGCTCCCGAAACGCTGACGTAGCGATCAAAGCCATCTCCCGTCTATACGCACTAGGTGGGGAACGCGCAGTAGAAGAGTTCGCACGCGAACTCGCACTCGAACAAGAAGCCCGCTACACCGCGATGCTTGAAGGCACCGAAAAAGGGCCCGAGCGCATCGAGGCACTAGCCCGCGCGCTCGCCGCCGACGGCTACATGGGATTCACGCGGGACGTCTCGATCCCTGCCGGCAGGACCCCGATGCGGGCTAAACAGATCTGCCAGGCTCACTGCCCGGTGGTGGATATCGCCGCGGCGGTGCCCGCGATTTGTGATGCGGAAACGGAAATGTTCCAGCGGGTCTTAGGTGTGGATGTGCGGCGGTTGTCGACGATGGCGGCCGGCGGGCACGTCTGCACCACCCACGTGCCTGTTGAGCGCGGCTCTGCCGGTAGGGGTACGCCCGTTCCGCGGGAGAAAGTCACCCGCGTGGCTGGGCCGCGGCGCCCATCGGGTGATAAGTAGGCCTTGGACAGCGCATGACGGATCGTGACCACAGCGAATCGCGAGCATAGTGGTCGCCAGCACAGCGGATCGCGGTAGGTATATCCCATGAATGAACTGAGGTGTGGCTTAGTTGACGCAGATGCCGAATAACGCAACAGTTAAGTTCGGTAATTCAGTTTTTTGGGCTGCGGGGCGGAATAAATCCCACACCGCCACCGTTGTACCGCAATGGCAACTCGCGCGCTCAACGTTGACAGCGTATCTGGGCGCAGACGCCGAACACCGATATCGGCGTCAGAGGAAAACATCTCATTGGAACAAACATCAGTGACCCGACGCTGGCGAGTGCCAGCAGAGAAGAGGACGCGATGACGGATCAACAGGCGCCTAGCGCAAAGGATCCAGGTGTAATCGCCGAAATCCTCGAGGCGAACCCGGAACTCGAGGGTATTGGTAACTACGAATACGGTTGGGTTGACTCCGACGCCGCCGGACAGGACGCAGAGCGTGGCCTCGACGAAGACCGCGTGCGCTCCATCTCGGCTAAGAAGGACGAACCCGAATGGATGCTCAACAGGCGTCTGCGCGCACTGAAGTACTTTGAACGCAAGCCAATGCCAACCTGGGGCCCAGACCTCTCCGGCATCGACTTCGACAACATCAAGTACTTCGTCCGTGCTTCCGAAGGCCAGGCCCAAACCTGGGAAGACCTTCCAGAAGATATCCGCAACACGTACGAAAAGCTTGGCATCCCAGAGGCAGAACGCAACCGCCTCGTAGCTGGTGTTGCCGCCCAGTACGAATCCGAGGTTGTCTACCACCAGATCCGCGAGGACCTTGAAGAACAAGGTGTCATCTTCCTTGACACTGACACCGCTTTGAAAGAGCACCCGGAGTTCTTCGAAGAGTACTTCGGCACCGTGATCCCAGCTGGCGATAACAAGTTCGCGGCACTCAACACCGCAGTGTGGTCCGGCGGTTCCTTCGTCTACGTCCCGAAGGGTGTACACGTCGAGATCCCGCTGCAGGCCTACTTCCGCATCAACACGGAGAACATGGGCCAGTTTGAACGCACCCTCATCATCGCTGACGAGGATTCCTACGTTCACTACATTGAAGGCTGCACGGCCCCGATCTATAAGTCGGACTCCCTGCACTCCGCTGTGGTTGAGATCATCGCGAAGAAGGGTGCCCGCGTTCGCTACACGACCGTCCAGAACTGGTCGAACAACGTGTACAACCTCGTCACCAAGCGCGCAGTATGCGAAGAAGGCGCGGTCATGGAATGGGTCGATGGCAACATCGGTTCCAAAGTCACCATGAAGTACCCGGCTGTCTACCTCACTGGTGAACACGCCCGCGGCGAGACCCTTTCGATCGCGTTCGCTGGTGCCGGCCAGCACCAGGACACCGGCTCGAAGATGGTGCACATCGCACCAAACACCTCGTCCTCGATCGTCGCGAAGTCGATCGCCCGTAACGGCGGCCGCTCCGGTTACCGCGGCCTCGTGCAGGTGCGTGAAGGTGCCCACGGTGTCAAGAACAACACCGAATGTGATGCGCTCTTGGTCGATACGATCTCGCGTTCGGACACCTACCCGTACATCGACATCCGTGAGGACGACGTACAGATGGGCCACGAAGCCACAGTTTCGAAGGTTTCCGAAGACCAACTGTTCTACCTCATGGCCCGCGGTATTCCTGAAGACGAAGCGATGGCGCTCATCGTTCGCGGCTTCGTCGAGCCGATCTCCCGCGAGCTCCCGATGGAGTACGCGCTTGAACTCAACCGTCTAATTGAACTTCAGATGGAAGGATCTGTTGGCTGATATGTCTGAGACGACTTCCACACAGCGTCCACAGGGCGCACCACTGATCGCGGGCTTCACGGAGGAAGGCGAAGACCTATCCCCGATGAACGCTGATCAGGCTCACGGCGGTAGCCCCATCGCAGGGGCTGCCGTGAAGAGCCACTCCCACGGCGGGGCAGCCGAGGGCTGGGGTGGCGCTAACGATTCTTCGCGTGCCGGCCGCGCCACGAGCTTCAACGTTGAAGACTTCCCGCAGCTCACCGGCCGTGAAGAGGATTTCCGCTTCACCCCACTGCGCCGCCTGAAAGGCCTCCACAAGGATGATCTGACAGGTACTGCACCGAGCCTGAACCAAGAGGTCCTCACCGGTACCGGCGAGGTCCGCATCGAACAGGTCGCCCAGGATCACGCGGCCGTTTCCTTCATGGAGCCAGAAGACCGGCTCTCGGCGAACGCCTACGCAGCCGCCAAACACGTGGATCTCGTGACAGTTCCCGCTGAAACCGACGGGCTCGTCACCAAGCTCACGCTACGTGGTGAGCATCAGGACCCGGCAGGCCAGCACATCACGGTTGTAGCCGAGCCCGGCTCCAAGGCAACCGTCGTGTTCGACCACGTAGGTTCGGCGGTTCTGACCCAGCACATCGAATACGACGTCAAGGACGGCGCTGAGCTGACCATCGTTTCGCTACAGAACTGGGAAGACGACGCCGTGCATGCTGCGAACATGCAGGCACGCCTCGGCGCTGAGGCCAAACTCAAGCACGTGGTGGTGACCTTCGGTGGCGACCTCGTCCGCCTGACGCCATCGGTACGTTTCGCGGGTGAACGAGGCGAAGCCTACGTCTACGGGTTGTACTTCACCGACGCGGGCCAGCACCAAGAACACCGCCTGTTCATCAACCATGCATCCGCGAACTGCACGTCCGATGCCCTCTATAAGGGTGCGTTGCAGGGCGACGGTGCGCACTCGGTGTGGGTTGGCGACGTCCTCATCCCGGTTGCCGGTGAAGGCACCACAACCTACGAAGCCAACCGTAACCTCGTGCTGTCGGAAGGCGCACGCGCCGACTCGGTGCCGAACCTCGAAATCGAGACCGGCGTCATCGAAGGTGCAGGCCACGCGGCTACCACGGGTCGCTTCGATGACGAGCACCTGTTCTACCTCATGGCCCGCGGTATCGACGAGAAAACGGCGCGCCGCTTGGTGGTCCGTGGCTTCCTGAACGAAATCATCCAGAAGATCGATGTTCCTGAGATTGAGGATTCCCTCAACGCGACCATCGAGGCCGAGCTGGCCGTCAACGATAACTGACCTTCACTTCTCACAAGGAGAATCGACTTTTCATGAACACTCTTGAAATCAAAGACCTGAAGGTCGGCATCGAGACCGATCAGGGATTCAAGGAAATCCTCAAAGGCGTCAACCTGACCATCAAGCCAGGTGAGACCCACGCGATCATGGGTCCTAACGGCTCCGGTAAGTCCACGCTCGCTGCAACCATCGCAGGCCACCCGTCTTACATCGTGACCGGCGGCTCCATCACCCTCGACGGTGAGGACGTCTTGGAGATGGAAGTTGACGAGCGCGCTAAAGCCGGATTGTTCCTCGCGATGCAGTACCCAGTCGAGGTGCCGGGCGTTACCATGACGAACTTCCTGCGTACCGCCAAGACTGCACTCGATGGCGAGGCACCGAAGCTGCGCACGTGGGCTAAGGACGTCAAGGGTGCTTTCGAAGCGCTCAAGATGGATCCAGAGTTCGCTAACCGCAACATCAACGAAGGCTTCTCCGGTGGCGAGAAGAAGCGAGCTGAAATCATCCAGATGGAACTGTTCAAGCCAAAGTATGCGGTACTTGATGAGACCGACTCCGGCTTGGACGTCGATGCGTTGCGCATCGTTTCCGAAGGTGTGAACCGTGTCCAGGAAAGCAACAACATGGGTGTCATGCTGATCACGCACTACACCCGCATCCTGAACTACATCAAGCCTGACTTTGTGCACGTGTTCGTTGACGGCCACATGGTTGATCAGGGCGGCCCAGAGCTCGCTACCAAGCTTGAAGAAGAGGGGTACGACAAGTACCTCGCTAAGGCGTGATCCCTCATGGCTGAGAACGCAAAAGATCTGGCACCCATCGAGGATGTCACCGAGGCGTTGCATGAGGTGATTGACCCGGAGCTTGGCGTCAATGTGGTTGACCTCGGGTTGCTCTACGGCATGGCATATGACGACGAGGGTGCGCTCGTGATCGACATGACGCTCACCACGGCGGCGTGCCCGCTCTCCGATGTGATTGAAGATCAGATCGACTCGGCTATTGGCACCATGGTTGATGAATACCGCGTCAACTGGGTGTGGATGCCGCCGTGGGGTCCTGAACGGATCACCGAAGACGGCCGCGACCAGATGCGCGCGCTCGGATTCAACATCTAAGCAGAGCGTTATCTAGAAGCTCACGCTTGGGCTAGAACTGTGCGGGGTTGAGTATCTATACGGTGCTCAACCCCGCACAGCTTTAACTATTAGCGACCAGGAAGTCACGCGTGAAGGTGCCCGCGCGGTGAAAGGCACAGCGTTTTCGCGCCAACCCCTGGGTAGACTAGGAAAGTTCGTTTTCAGCCGTATTGGGGGTTGTCTTGATTTCCGTGGACAATGTGGAGCTGCGCGTGGGTGCGCGCTTGCTCATGGACGAGGTCTCGTTCAGGGTTGACCGCGGAGACAAGATCGGCTTGGTGGGGCGTAACGGCGCGGGAAAAACAACGTTAACGAAGGTGTTGGCTGGCCAGGGGCTCCCGGCCGACGGCAGCATCGAGCGCCGCGGAGAGATCGGCTATCTTCCGCAGGACACCCATCTTCCGGATATGCAACAGCTGGCTCGCGACCGCATCTTATCGGCCCGTGGCCTCGATAACGTCATAACCAAGTTGCGTGAATCGCAAGCACAGATGGCCAGTGATGACCCGGCTATTGCGCAGAAGGCGATGCGCCGCTATGACCGCTTGGAGGCCCAGTTTTTAGCCGCGGGAGGTTATGCGGCTGAATCGGAAGCGGCAACCATCTGCAATAACCTCGACTTACCTGAGCGGGTCTTGGCGCAACCGATCGGTACGCTCTCGGGTGGTCAACGCCGCCGTGTTGAGCTTGCTCGCATCCTGTATTCGCAAGCCGACACGCTGCTATTGGATGAGCCGACCAACCACTTGGATGCAGACTCGATCATCTGGCTGCGAGAGTTCCTGCAGGCCTATGAGGGCGGGTTCGTGATCATTTCCCACGATACGGACTTGCTGGAGGCGGTTGTGAACAAGGTGTTCCACCTGGACGCCAACCGTGCCACGATCGACCAATATAACCTCGGGTGGAAGAAGTACCTGGAGCAACGGGAAACCGATGAGCGGGCCCGCCGCCGTGAAGCCGCCAACGTCCAAAAGAAGGCATCAGCGTTGTTGGCTCAGGCAGATAAGATGCGTGCTAAGGCTACCAAGGCTGTGGCGGCGCAGTCCATGATCAAACGCGCGGAACGCATGTTGCGGGGCATCGAGCCTGAACGGCAAGCGGATAAGGTTGCGGCGCTTCGCTTCCCGGACCCGGCCCCGTGCGGGAAAGTGCCTATCTCTGCGGAAGGTTTGAGCCGCGCCTACGGTTCACTCGAGATCTTCACTGGCCTGGATCTTGCGGTCGACCGTGGTTCCCGTGTGGTCGTGTTGGGTCTCAACGGTGCCGGTAAAACCACGCTGTTGCGCCTGCTTGCCGGGGTTGATGAACCGAACTCTGGGCAGGTCGTTTACGGGCATGGATGCAAGATCGGTTATTTCGCTCAGGAACACGACACGATCGATGGTGAGAAAACCGTACTGGAGAATATGCGCCGCACCGCTCCAAGCCATTTAGGGGATGCCCAAGTGCGTTCGATCTTGGGTTCGTTCTTGTTCTCTGGTGATGACGTGGACAAACCCGCACGTGTGCTCTCAGGTGGCGAGAAAACCCGCCTAGCTTTGGCGATGATCGTGGCTTCTCATGCGAACGTATTGCTCCTGGACGAGCCCACTAACAACCTTGACCCGGCCTCTCGTGAACAGATCCTCGGTGCGCTGGCCACCTATGAGGGCGCGGTGATCTTGGTGTCCCACGATGAGGGAGCGGTAGCCGCGCTCAACCCCGAACGGGTCCTGCTCTTGCCAGATGGCACCGAGGACTTGTTCAACGACGAATACCTCGAGCTCGTTTCCTTAGCATAGAGAAGAAGCAACTGGATGCGTTTGCTCTTGAACGGACGCCTAGCTCTTGAACGGAGGGCTAGGTCTTATCCGACATCCACGTGTGGTCTTCTCGTTGCGGTTCGGCTAGGGGAGTTTCATCCTCATAACCTTGCGCGTCGAGGTAGGCGTCTTCGATGTCTTCATCGTGTGCCGAACCGTCACGGCGCGGGCGGCGCTGTTTCTTCTGAGCCACCCGCCGGGCCTGGAACATCGGCTCAGACGTGCCCTCGCCATCGGCCCCTGTAGCACCGGCGGCCTGGGCTTGCTTGCGTTCAGCGTTGATTTTGGCCTGTTGTCGTGCCGCATATCCGAAACCGATGAAGAACAAGAGGCCGAAAGCCATCCACTGTAAGGCATAGGACCAATGCATGCCTTCGTCTTCGGACGGCTCTTGCAGTAGCGCTGGAGTTTCAACGCTCGGCTCTTCCGAAGCAAGCCAACCGTAGGCGCCCGGGGCGATATCCAGTCCCGTCACCTGGGCGGCCCCAACCAGATCAACTGAGGCGATCTGCCTGGCAGGGGCATCCCTGCCAATATTAGGTTCACCACGCACCAAACGAACCACGATGCTCGCCTCGCCTCGGGGAGGTGCAGGCACGTTGTCGGGGTGCTGGTCAGGGCCGTCGCCGTTGGGCATCCAACCGCGGTCAACAGCGAGGATCACGCCGTCATTGGTCTCGAATGGAACCAGCTGCTCCATACCGACCCGACCGTTGCCAGAGCGCATACGCACCATGAGCTGTTGATCGCTCAGGTAGCGGCCCTCGAGCCTAACCGGAGTGTATTGCTTGTCTTCTGGCAGGGACTCAAGCCACGGGCTATCAGGGGCTAGCTCGATCGGGGTAGCGTTCCAGTTCTGTTCGATGAGCCGGTTCGTTTGCGCGACATCGGCCCGGCGGTCCCACTGCCACCAGCTCAACCCAGCGCAAATCGCTGCGAAGAACAGGACCATCAGAAGCCAGCCGATCCAGCGAGTGGAAGCTAAAAACTTATACACCTAGGGCTCCTCCCTCTGAGTCGCTGAGTCTTCATTCGAGGCGTGCGCCTGCGCTGTGTGCAATGTCGCTACAGGGACAACGTTTTTGAGGAATAGGCGAGCGTTGAGGAATTCGCTGAGATACTCGCGGTGCTCATTGCACGCAAGCCATTGTTTACGGCGGTCAGGGGAGTGGACCTTCGGGTTGTTCCACTCCAGAACATAGCTCGCTTCCGCCTTACAGCCTTTGCGGGAGCAGGTGAGTGTTGAGTCTTCCTGCGCCGTTGCATCATCGTCTTTGTGCTGACCTGATAGAAAACCGAGCACATCCATAATCAGGCATGCCCCGCATCGTTGTTTCCAGCCGCTTGTGAACGTTGGTGTTGCTCGCTATGAACCTGGATGACCTGTTCGGAGGCCTTATCCTCTTGGTCTTCGACGTAGGTGCTCGACAACTCAGTAGGTGCCTGTTGATCTGCCCACGTGGGGTCCACGGTGTCGGAAGGCTGGATCGCGTTCGCGCTCACGACGGCGAACCAGGGGATCACGGTAGCGAACAGTAGAAGACCAAGGCCCACCCATAGGTTCCCGTAGTAGGCGATGATACCGCCGAGCGGGAAGCAAATGACGCGCAGAGTCATCTTGAGCGCGTACATACGGTGACGATGGCGTGCCTCAAGCGACGCCGCCTCTTGGGCGTCGGTGATCGAGTATTCCGCAGCTACGGTCGCATCCTTTTTAGCCATTGTATCTATTATGGACTCCCACTCGTTCGATGCCGGCATCCTAGGTACGCATCACGGGTGTTGGCTTCCTGCCAGCTTACGCACCGCACTCGGTAGACTGAACACGTACATCACATTGGCTTATTGCACACCCCGGGAACGGGTGTGCGCTGACCTGCTCAAGGAGATGCATGAGCGCGAGTGCCGCGACCACGAAAACCACGGATACACCCGCACGCACTGTATTAGTGACCGGTGGTAACAGGGGGATTGGTTTGGCGATCGCTGAGCAGTTCCTCAAAGCCGGTTACCAGGTGGCGGTGACAACTCGGTCTGAGCCTGCACCGGTTGAGGGGATTCTTTCTGTCAAGGCCGATGTGACCGATAGCGGCAGCGTTGATGCCGCGATGGCTGAGGTTGAGCAGAAACTCGGCCCGATCACCGTGGTGGTTGCCAACGCAGGTATTACTCGCGACACTCTTTTGATGCGGATGAGCGAATCCGACTTCACCGATGTTGTGGACACGAATCTCACGGGTGCGTTCCGTGTGGTTCAGCGCGCCACGAAAGGTATGGTCAAGGCTCGTTTCGGCCGCGTGATCCTCATATCCTCTGTTGTTGGTTTGCTGGGTGGGGCAGGCCAGGTCAACTATTCAGCATCGAAAGCCGGGCTCGTCGGGATTGCGCGTTCCGTTACTCGTGAACTGGGTTCGCGCGGCATTACCGCGAACCTGATCGCCCCCGGCTTCATCGAGACAGACATGACTGAGGCTCTTGACGAGGATCTGAAGAAGCAGTACAAGCAACAGATCCCAGCGGGCCGTTTCGCTTCCTCTGAAGAAGTAGCCAAGGTCGCAGTGTGGCTGGCATCGGAAGACGCCGGCTATATCTCTGGCGCGGTTGTACCCGTCGACGGCGGGCTGGGGATGGGGCACTAGGCCCCGGCCTAGATTCTCTTTGCTCTGAGACGTTTTACTGAAAGTAGGTTTGCATGTCCAAGCTTGAAGGCAAGGTAGCGATCGTTACTGGTTCCAGCCGTGGAATCGGTGCGGATACCGCGAAGATTCTCGCGGCTGAAGGTGCCGCTGTCGTGGTGAATTACCGCGATAAAGCGCCGCGGGCGAATAAGGTTGTCAAAGCCATCGAGGAAGCCGGTGGCCGTGCGGTAGCGGTCAAGGCGGACCTCACGGTCGCAGAGGATCGTGAGGCGCTCGTGAAAGCCGCCGTAGAGAACTTCGGCCACCTCGACATTCTCGTGCTCAACGCATCGGGCGGTATGGAGTCCGACCGTGGCGAAGATTACGCGATGCGCCTGAACCGTGACGCTCAGGTGGGTATGCTCGATGCCGCGTTCCCGTCGATCCGCCCGGGCGGCCGCGTAGTGTTCGTGACCAGCAATCAGGCCCACTTCATCGAAACCCACCCAACGCTTCCGGCCTACGAGATGGTTGCCAAGTCGAAGCGCGCAGGTGAGACCGCGTTGAGAGAGCGTGAACACGAGTTCGCTGAAGCCGATATCACGTTCGTGGTGGTCTCGGGTGACATGATCGAAGGCACCATCACCGCAACGCTTCTGGACCGCGTTGAGCCAGGTGCGATCGAAGCGCGCCGCGAGGAAGCTGGCCGCTTGTACTCGGTTGCTGAGTTCGCTCAAGAGGTTGCTCGGATGGCTATGGATGACGTCGAGCACATGCACACCGAATACGTCGGTGGCGCTAAAGGCTTCCTCGATAAGGGTTTTAACCTCTAAGGGATTATCCGCTGACGAAGGCCCTTAGGCCTCAACGTAGGGGCCAGCACATGTGAAGGGGCGACCACTTGTCCAAAGTGGTCGCCCCTTCACGCTGTTCCGCAGGACTGCTTGCTGAGCTCGTCGCGGCTAACTATCTTGTGCTACAGCCTAGTCCTTGCTGCAGGTTACGTTAGGCCAGCCCTCATAACGTGTGGTCTGGGAGTCCTTGAGAACTTCGCCGGTATCAACGTTGGTGCGAGTTCGCGTGACATTAACGGTGAAGCCCTTCTTGCCGCTGGATTCCGGGATACAGTTCGGATCGTCCGAGGTCAGCGTTGGGCCAGACGTGTAGTCGTAGAAGTCGCTCGTGGTGGTTTTCACTTTCCAGGTCTTATGGCCAAACACGGCGGTGTTAACCTTGTTGTTCTCCAGCCACATCGCGACCACGACGGGAGCCTTGGTGTTGTTCTTCCACTTGACGTTGATCGAGCCTTCCCAATATGTGGATTCACGTCCAGCTGGGTAGCGGTCGAACCAACGGTTGTGTGGCCTCCACTCCTGGATGTCCATGCCTGCGAGGTATCCGGCGTTATACGCCATCGTCGCGATCTGTGAAAGGCCCCCACCGACTGCCTTGGTCGAGACGCTGTTGACCACCACACCGGATGAGTAATAGCCGTTTGCTTCCGTAACTGGGCCGAACTTGGTGGCAAGATCGAAAGACTCACCGGGCAGGATGACGCTACCGTTGATGCGTCGTGAACCGGCTTCGAGGTTCTTAGTCCGGGTTGGGTCATAAGGGTACGGTGTTGCGAACTCAGCGACCTTGGTAACGTTCCACTTCTTCGCTTGCGCGGTGGTTACGGATGGTTCCTGGGCTTTGAACGGCACGTCCGCGATGCGATCAGACGTGGATGCGGCGGCTTCGCGGACCTTTTTGCCTAGCTCCTCACTGTCTAGTCCTTTACCGCTTTTGCCCGGTACTATCTCCGCTTTCGCGTTCGAGCCTGTCCCGACCAGTTTGAGGCTTGCGTCTTGTGCCGTGGTGTTGAGCTTAGGGTTGGCTTTTTCTACCGCGGATTTCAACGCCTCATCGTCCGTTTTCAGTTCGGGGGAGGAGTCCTTGACGTCTACGACGGTAGCCTGAGCGAGAGTAGCCACGCCCAGTTCGGCCCGCTCGCCTCCGGCTTTCACCGTGACTGGGCCAGAGAGGTATGGGTCCACCGTGGTTTTGATGAATTCGTTCCATCTTTCGGTGGTGACGTCGGGTTCGATGACGTTGGATGCGACCTCGATTTTGCGTTCTTTGGCGAACGCGTTCTTGGTGATGCTGTTCCGGGCGATCTGTTCGCTGACGTCGTGGCCGTCTTTCGGTTGAGTGAACTCAGGGCCGCCCTCGGTGAGGCTCAGTTTTCCTTCGACCGGGTCATTAGTGAGTGCATCAGAGATCTTCTCTGCGCTGGTCGTGAGGGCTTCTTCATCGAGGGTCTGCTTGACCTCGAGCTCTTGGGTTCCGGATAAACGTTCGAGAATGATCTTCGGGTTCCACGTCCACCCAGACAGATCTGCAAGTGTCGCCTCAACGTCGATTCCGACACCGGCCTGAGCGGGGGTCACCGACGCTGTCGCGGACCCAGCGGTGAGCGTCAGCTTCTTGGTGAGGCTGCCGCCGAGCTCTTTCTCTAGTTTCACGGCGGCTTCCTGGCTGGAAAGGCCAGAGATATCGACCCCGCTCACCGTGATGTGGGCAGGGAGCTTATCTGAGGTGAACCAGGCGGTTCCGGCGTAGGCGCCAGCTGCGAGCAGGAGGACTCCACCGACGATGGAACCTGCGACGAGGCCGCGCCGTTTGCGCTTGTGGCCGCCAGCCTTCTCAGATGGCGGGTTGGAAGCCGATGCAGAACCTGGGGCGGACGCAGCAGAAGCGGACGCAGTGGAAGCGGACGCAGTGGCGGTGGATGTGGCGGCGGGAGCGGTGGTGGAGACCGAGGCCGAGTCCGAAACGGAAGATGCGGCGGAGGACTCATCGGAAGGCTCCGTCGAAGGCTCAGTGGAAGGCTCAGGGACCGATGCGGTGGAAGCCGCGGCGGGGTCCTGCTCTTGGTGAGCCGTCTCTTCCTGAGCTGACTCGTCCCGAATGGTCTCGTCTTGGGGAGTCTCCTCTTGAGACGCATCCTCTTGCGGCGTCTCATCCTGAGCCGCCTCGTCCTCAGCCGGTTGGTCCTGAGTCGATTCCTCCTGAGTCGGCTCGTCTTCGGGAGTTTCCTCCTGCGAGGTTTCTTCCTGCGCCGCCTCCTCCTGAGTCGGCTCCTCTTGAGGCGTCCCGTCTTCGGGGGTCTCGTCGGATCCAAGCTTTGCGTTCATGAAAACCCTTCTGTGCTGCACACGGGCGCATGCGCCTGTTGGAATACTGTTGAAAGCCTCCCAATATTCTAAGTCTTTTCACAAGGTTTCTTGAGCGGGCTTGCGGTCAACAGCTGTGGTGTACCTCTCGTGCTGTACTCGTGATGTTGCCTGCGTCTTAGTGTTGCTGCTCGGTGGCAACGTCCCAGCCAAGCAGCGCGGCTACGGCGTCAAGCCGGCGGAGCGAGAGGGTGCCGTCAGCGACGGCTTTGAGGGCTGGCTTGGGTTGCAGCCCGAGACCGCCGGTTGCGGTTGTGAGGAGGTCGATGTCATTCGCGCCGTCTCCGAGCCCGAGCGAAGGCAACTGGTTGTTCGATGTCCATTGTGCACGATGCTTGGCTTTCGCCTGGCGGTCGATAATCGGCCCTGTCACGCGGCCGGTGAGTTCGGCATCGTTGACTTCGAGGTGGTTAGCTATGGCTCCGTCAAGGTTGAGTCTGGCGGCGAGCGGGTCGAGGATTTGTTGGAACCCGCCGGATACCGCATAGGCTTTCCAGCCGCGTGCATGAGCGGTTTCGATCAAGAGTTGTGCGCCCGCTGTTGGCGTAGTTTTCTCTGAGACGTCCTCGATGGTCTGGGCGTCTAGCCCCTTGAGTACCGCGACTCGTTCGCGCAGGCTCTGTTCAAAGTCGAGTTCGCCGCGCATGGCGCGTTCGGTGACTGCGGCGACCTGTTCTTCAAGGCCGATGTGGGCGGCGAGCATTTCGATCACTTCTTGTTCGATCAGTGTTGAATCGACGTCGGTCACGATCGCCCCGGCTGGCTCGTTCCATGCGGCCATCTGTTCGCTCGTCCACGCGGCCCATGCGCGTTCGGTGTCCGCGGTCTCCCTGTCCGGGGCCTCGGTGTCGGTAGTCTGTACCGGGCCGTCAGTGATAACCCAGTCCCGCAAGCGTGTGCGCGCAACAGTTACCGCATTGTTGGAGGCCAACGTCCAGGCAGCAGCGCCAAGATCAGGTGCGGTTCGAGGCGCCGGCTTCTCCTGGACTATGAGTGACCCCAAAAGGTCAGCAACCTGCCTGCGTGCGGAAGCGAGAAAGCCTTGTGGCGCGACGACAATCACGGTGGGGGAGGCTGAGAGTGGAATGCTCATGATGGCATTGTTTCGAATCTTGGGCACTAGTTGTCTATCTGTGGCATAAGAATGACGCCGATGTGTCCTAAAGTGGTGTGCATGAGCTCCGTTTTGAACCTGGAAGATGTCAGCCTGTGGCGCGGCCGGAAGTACCTGCTTAAAGACGTTAATTGGCAGGTGAGCGAAGACCAACGGTGGGTTGTGTTGGGTCCGAACGGCGCAGGTAAAACGACGTTGATGAAAATCGCAGCAACGCAGATGTTCCCTTCCGCCGGCACAGTGGACATTCTGGGTGAGCGTTTGGGGCGCGTTAACGTTGCGGATCTGCGGCCATCGATCGGATTGGCATCGAGCTCGGTTGCGTCGATGGTGCGGGAGCGCGAGCAGGCCCTGGATCTGGTGGTTTCTGCTGCTTACGGTATGACGGGCCGTTGGCGTGAAAAATACGATAAGGACGATGAGCGCCGCGCCTTCCAGCTATTGCAGGACTGGGGTGCCGGGACATTGATGTCACGCAGGTTTGCCACGTTGTCTGGCGGCGAAAAGGCACGCGTTCTCATTGCCCGTGCCCTCATGACTGACCCTGAGCTGATGCTGCTGGATGAACCAGCGAATGGTTTGGACCTGGGCGGGCGTGAAGATCTAGTCTCGCGTATGTCCGAGCTCGCGCATAGCCCGTACGCGCCTGCCCTGATCTTGGTGACGCATCACCTTGAAGAGATCCCTCCTGGTTTCACGCATGTTTTGATGCTCAAAGACGGCGAGGTTACGGCGAAGGGCTCGATCGAAGACACGCTGACCGAAGAGAACCTGAAGAAGACGTTCAGCGTGGACGTTAAGCTGACCCGGACCGAGCAGGGCCGCTATAGCGCGTTTGCACGCTAGAAGGTCCGGCTCCTGTGGGTGAGTGGGAACTCTGGCAGCTAGGGCTGATCTTTCTATCTGGCTTATGGGCTGGAACCATCAACACGGTTGTGGGTTCGGGCACGTTGGTGACGTTCCCTGTTTTGGTGTCGATGGGTATGAACCCCGTGAATGCGGTGGTTTCTAACGCGATGGGGCTGGTGGCCGGCGGGTTTTCTGGCGCTTATGGTTACCGCGAAGAGCTGAAGACTGTTCCGCGTACGTTTCTGCGGCTTCTGCCTGCCTCAGTTGCGGGCGGGTTGTGCGGTGCAGCGTTACTTTTGAACGTTCCTGACGACGTGTTCGATTGGGTTGCACCTGCCCTCATTCTGTTCGCGTTGTTTTTGGTTGTCTTCCAGCCGCGGCTCTCTGCGCTAGTTCAAGCCCGTACCGGTTCAACGCAGTTGCGTACGCCTGATCATCAGCAGTTGTCACCGTTTCTGTATGTACTCGTATTCCTTACGGGCATCTATGGGGGGTTCTTCACCGCGGCGCAGGGCGTGATTCTGTTCGCGATTTTCGGAGTCATGCTTTTCGGCTCTTTGCAGCAATCCAATGCGCTCAAGGTGGTTCTGACCTTGGCGGTCAATATCGTTGCTGCGTTGAGCTATCTCTTGTTTGCCTGGGACAGGATTTCGTGGCCCGTGGTTCTGATGGTCGCGGCAGGCTCAACCGTAGGCGGTTGGATCGGTGGGCGAGTGGGGCGCAAACTGTCCCCCACGATCCTGCGCGGGACCATTGTGGTGATCGGCTCGGTGGCTGTAGTCACGATGCTCATCAAACTCTTCGTATAGGCAACGCGCTCAGATTGAGTGTGCTATCTGCCAGCTGAGCATGTAGACTTGAAAAGCTGTTCACGCACGTGCGCGTGCCTGAACGCCACCGAAACCATCGCGACTGGCAAAATCCAGGCGCACTAGATCTTTAAAGGTGCAGATATATGAAGGCTGAAATTCACCCAACGTACGAGGCCGTGGTTTTCCGTGACCTGGCTTCCGGCGAGAAGTACTTGACTCGCTCGACCATGACTTCCGATAAGACCATCGAGTGGGAGGACGGCAACACCTACCCGGTTGTTGACGTTGAAATCTCTGCGGCATCGCACCCGTTCTACACGGGTAAGCAGCGCATCATGGACTCCGCTGGTCGTGTGGAGCGCTTCAACCAGCGCTTCAAGGGCTTCGGCGGCAAGCGCTAAGTTCTGCATCGCAAGCATTGCGGCGCGCACACTGTGCAGCGCGCATTCAATGGGGCTGACACCTACGGGTGTCAGCCCCATTTAGCTTGCCAGCGTTAGGGTAGAAGCATGAGTAACATCGTGAACAGCAATCGTGGGCCAGCCTTTACTCACCACGGCGAATATAAGGTTCCAGGTGGAAAACTTGTGGTTGCCGACCTTGTAGTTGATGGCGGACGCATCGAGCAAGCGATGATCAACGGCGACTTTTTCCTGGAACCTGATGAGGCGTTAGCTGACATCAATCATGCGCTCACTGGTCTGGCGGCAGATGTAAGCCACTCGAAGTTGGTTAAAGCGGTTGAGGCTGGACTGCGCGAGGACGCGGTCATGTTCGGTTTCGATGCTCACGCGGTTGCGACGGCGGTCCGCCGGGCCCTGGGCCATTCAACAACGTGGGCTGATCACGAGTGGGAAATTCTTGAGCCGGTCGCGTATCCGATCTCGTGGAACACGGCACTCGATGAGGTTTTGACCCGTCAGGTGGCTGCAGGCAAGCGTAAACCTACGTTGCGTTTGTGGGAATGGAATGAGCCGGCAGTAGTGATCGGTTCTTTCCAGTCGCTTTCGAATGAAGTCGATGTTGAAGCAGCCGAGCGGCATGGTGTCACTGTGGTGCGTCGCATCAGTGGCGGTGGAGCCATGTTCATGGAGTCGGGTAACTGTGTGACCTATTCGCTGACTGTGCCGGCGACCTTGGTTGATGGCATGAGTTTCGCTGACTCGTATCCGTTTTTGGATGCGTGGGTCATGGAAGCGTTGAGCGAGCTGGGGGTCGAGGCGCGCTACGTTCCTTTGAATGACATTGCTACCGAGCAAGGGAAGATCGGCGGCGCTGCCCAGAAACGGTTGGCTGGCGGTGGCTTACTGCATCACGTGACGATGAGTTATGACATCGACGCTGAGAAAATGATGGAGGTCTTACGCATTGGGCGGGAGAAGATCTCCGATAAGGGGATTGCTTCGGCGAAGAAACGAGTTGACCCGCTGAAACGTCAGACTGGCAACACTGCCCGTGAAGACATTCTTGAGGTCATGATGAGTGCCTTCGAGCGAAAGTATGGGGCTCGGCGCGTCCACTTGGATGAGGAAACACTGGCGGAGGCGCGGAGCCTGGCCGAGCAGAAGTTCCAGGATCCAGAGTGGACGGCTCGTTTGCCGTAGAGGGCAGCCTCTTTACACGGGCCTCTACATGTGCTTACCGTTAGAAATATCAGGCCCCGGGGACTTATAGCTCCCGCAGAGCGAGAATCAAACATCCCGTGCCTGTGTTGCAAGAGAACCGGATAAGGAGCCGTGGACGAGAACCGTCGCGGTACGTCTAGAAACAACCAGCAATGGCGACAACGCATCATGTTGGAGGTTCGCATGAAGACCGTAAGGAATATTGCAACAGCAACCGCAACCGGACTACTCATCGGAGGGCTCGCACTTGGCGGAACTGCCACTGCCAGCCCAGCTAGCACCGTAGCGCCAGAGAAAGGCGCGAGTGCCGCATCGTGCTTTGCAGAAGCAAACACGCAGACTCTATCTATCCAGCAGAACATCGAAGCTACGCTGGGCAACCTCAATGTAGCGGAGAAGAAACTCCTCGCTGAGGACTACCAGTCCAACAACTATTCGGCTGACCTGAAGAAAAATATCGAGCTCTCTCATGACAAGAGCGACAAGGCCAAGACATTGGTCTCCTCGGCCCTGCAGATCGCGGAGGAGGATTACGGAAGCCTCGAAGACCTGAATGCGGCCGTATCCAAGGCTCAAGCAGACCGTGACGAGGCCATCCAGGCCTATGATGCGATCGTTGAGAAGATAGAAAATGGAGAGATCTCAGGTGACGAAGCCAAGGAGGCGGAAAAGAAAGCCGCTGATGCGGTAGCTGAAACCACCGATGCATACAACGACAAGCTGACTGATCTCTCGGGGGTCGTGAAGCCACTTCAGTCGGCCCGCAACATTAACGGTGAAGCCCGCGATGCAGCACAGGCCGGGCACAACAACCTCAAACAGGCAGAAGAAGCCGGTTATTGGCCAGCTAACGGCGAAGAGATCAAGACCGCGCTGACCAACGCTGACAAGGCGGCACTCCAAGCGGACCAGGAGCTTGAAAGCCTCCTTGATGGAGATTGCTCCGAGCTAATCGACCAGTCGGGAACCCAGCCAGGAACCCAGTAAGCATTTTCGGCCAGTGAAGGAAGCAGTAAAATAGTGGGCACGTCGCCAAGCTCTTGGTGACGTGCCCACTATTTTTATGTGAGAGAGGCTGTGCTAAGCCTCTGTTTTTCTATGCCTTCGAGCTAGCTGCTTGCGCGGCTAGGCGACGCTCAGCATCGTCGAGCTCTTCGAGTACGAGGCGACGCAACGCAGCTGGCGCGTCCGTGGATCCATCAAGCCACCTACGTGCACGCTGAATCTCAGGGTTGGACTTGAGGTCGCCATCGGCCAATTCAACCGCGGCAGGGAATAGGCCCTCAACAACACGGGTCGCTTGCCCCTGCGACATCGAAGCCCACACGCTCTCGATCCGCTCCCAGTACTCAGCTGGCTCGGGCTGATCTTTGCCGGCCGGATCGATGCCCAGACCATCAGCGTAGGCCTGCAGGTAGTCGTTGGATAGAACCGTGCCGTCGGATTCTTTGCCTACGTACACGTTCGCGCGGATCTCCTTCTTGACCTCGGCATCCGGGCGGGCAGCAAGTGCCTCACGCAAACCGCACGCCGCATCCTGAGTTGGCTTGCGGCGGTGTTCAGCCTCGATGTCTTCAGCGGTAGCGCGGCCGTGCGCGGCGATCACTGTCAGCGAGGCCCACGTCAGCTCTTCGCCCAGGGTCTCTTTGTCCTGAAGCCAGGACTCAACCACATCGAGTAGCCCCTCCGGAAGCTCAGCAACCCGAGCAGCCGTGTAGAGCAGCGAACGAGTGAATACGAGGCGGCGGTCAGAGCCGACCTCTTCTTCAAGAACCTGAGTCAGCAAGAACGTGAGCCACCGCTGTGCGATCTCGGCGCGCTGGTCCTTGGTCGTGTAGCCGCGAACAGCGATACCCGCCTGCCCCAGTACGGTAGCCAAAACGCCGGAGTCCTCGATCAACGCGGAGTTCGCGACCACGCCATCGATGAAACGCTCGGCAGGCAGGTCGCCGTCACGGGTCATGTTCCATGCGGCAGCCAGCGCGGTTGCACGGTCCAGTTCGGAATCCAAACCAACCGTCAAGGCGACATCAAGCGAAGCGCCCTCCAGGCGGACCTTCGCATACGTCAGGTCACCCTGGTTCGGCAACACGGCGCTACGGCCCGCAACCAAGGTGCGGCCCACCAACTCAGGAACTGGTGCGGACTCACCCTCAAGGCGAACCTCGAACGCCTCAACCAGACGTGCAGGTTCGGCAGCCTGCTCAACCGCATCAGCATCAGCGGCGTCGCCAGCCTCGAACAAGCCAACCTTGAGCACCTGCGGACGCACCACCTCCTTGCCCGTCACCGGGTCCGTTCCCTGCTGCTTCACCACAGCGGAGGTGACAACACCATCGGCATCCGTGTCGGTTTCAACCCACAGGCTCGACGGCCCGGACGTGTTGAGCCACGCCTCAGCCCACGCCTGCATGTCGCGGCCGGAGGCCTCGGAAAGGATCACCAGGAAATCATCCAGGGTCGTGTTGCCCCACGCGTGGCGCTGGAAGTATGTGCGCGATGCCTGCAGGAACGCATCCTGACCCACATACGCGGCCAGCTGCTTCAGGACCGAGGCGCCCTTAGCGTACGTGATGCCATCGAAGTTCTGATCCGCGGCTTCAAGGTCCACGATGTCGGCCATGATCGGGTGGGTCGTCGGGTACTGGTCCTGCGTGTAGGCCCAGCCCTTGCGGCGCGAGGCGAACGTCGTCCAGGCGGTCGTGAAATCGGTCGCTTCATCGACCACGAGCGTTCCGATGTAGTCCGCGAAGGACTCCTTGAGCCACAGATCATCCCACCACGTCATCGTCACGAGGTCACCGAACCACATGTGTGACATCTCGTGCATGATCGTGTTCGCGCGTCCCTCGTGCTGCGCCAACGTCGGTGCCGAGGTGAAAACATAGGCTTCCGTGAACGTCACCAGGCCCGGGTTCTCCATCGCGCCGAGGTTGTATTCCGGTACGAACACCTGGTGATAGTCACCCCACGGGTATGCGTAGTCGAAGTGGGTATGGAACCAGTCCAGCCCCTGCTTGGTCAGCGTGAACAGTTCCTCGTGGTCCAGGTGTTCAGCGATGGACGCGCGGCACGCCAACTGCAACGGAACAGAGACTTCAACGCCCGACGCGGTGGTCCCGTTGTAGTGGTCCTGCCACGTTGCGTACGGTCCAGCGAGGAATGTGGTGATGTAGGTCGACATCGGCTCGGTTGTGGTGAAGGAGCGGGTCGCGCTACCGTCGCCGTGATCCTCGGTTGCCTCGAGCGCACCGTTAGCATCCGCATGCCAGTCGCTTGGCGCGGTGATGGATACGCTGAAGCGGGCCTTCTGATCCGGCTGGTCAAAGCACGGATAGATGCGGCGGCAGTCTGCTGGCTCATTCTGGGAGTACAGGTAGACCTGGCCATCGGTTGGGTCTTTGAAGTAGTGGACGCCTTCACCCGAGCGCGAGTAGGTGGATTTCGAACGGATCGTCACCGTGTTCTCGGCTTCAAGGTCGCGCAGGTAGATGCGTGCCCCATCGACAGCATCATTGACCGGAACCTCACGGCCGTTGAGGGTAATCTGCTCAACGATCCCGTCGACGTAGTCGAGGAACGTTTCAGAACCGACAACTGCTGTGAACTGCAAGGTGGTTGTGAGCCCAAAGTGTGTGGGGTTCTCACTCACCGCGCTCATGAAGTCAAGATGCAACTGGTACGTGTGGGCTTGCACGGTGCGCGAACGTTGCTGCGCGTCGTTGCGGGACAGATTTTCGTTGGAAGCACGCAGATTACTCATGTGAATATTCAAACATCATTAGCGTGCAGACCCTTAACCAGCTTTAACCGCTGTTGGCCTGTACCCATCGGCACAGGCCAACAGCGGCTTTAGCTGGCTGACTTAGTTCGGCCCAGCGTGGCCTTACTTGGCGGCTTTTTCTTTAGCGCGCAGCGTTTTCTCTGACACCGGGGCGTCCGGGTCCTTGCGCAGCTTCTCGTAGTAGGCGTGTGCTTCGTCCTGACGTTCCTGCTCGCGGCCAGAAGAGATCGGTGCGCGGTAGTGCTCTTGTGTGTAACCGAACGCATCAACCAGATCCTGGGCGTGCGGGCGCAGACGGGTGATCAGACGATCCAGGTACTCGGTCAAAGTGCGGCCGCGGTGAGGAGAAATGAGGCCGTGCATCATGTACCAGCCGAGCTCCTCCTCGATCACGGTGAGCGCAAAAACATCGCGTACCCACGTCAGAACCTGCGCGGTGCCGTCCCACGAATCGCCGTGCTTTTCTTCGAACGCCTCGATCGCGCGAGTGAATGCCTCCCACTGAAGCAAGCGGGCGTGAGCCTTGGAAGCAAGCACGAGGCTGTTCTGATGCTGGTTGAAAACATCGGCTTGATCGCCAGGGGAGGCTTTGCGTACCGCGTTGAGCGCTTTCGCGATCTCTTCGACAGCCATGCGAACGCGTGCTGAGAGCAATGCGTGCTGAACCTGCGGATCCTTGAGGTTCTTAGCTGTGCGGCGCTCTGATGCGGTATCCAGGGCATCCTGAACAACGTTGCGCAAACCGGAATGTGAATAGAAGTTCTCCGCGAGAGACTTCGCGGCGAAGGTCGCCAAGCCCAGCGGCTCCATACCCTTGAGCTGGCCGGCGAATTCGGTCAGTAGGCGCTTGCCCACCAACTGAAGCAGAACGTTGTTATCGCCTTCGAATGTCGTGTAAATATCCAGGTCTGCGCGCAGGGAGGTCAATCGGTTCTCGGCCATGAACCCCGCGCCACCGCATGCTTCGCGGCATTCTTGCAGTGTATCCATCGCATCCCATGTGCTGACCGGTTTCAACGCCGCAGCCAACGTTTCGAGGTCCTGACGGGCTTCGTCGTTGTCTTCGCGGCCGGAGAACACCGCATCGAACTTGAGTAGCAGCTCATCGTGGGCGAACGTTCCGGCATAAGCCTTGGCCAGAAGAGGGATCAAGCGGCGCTGATGGCGGCCATAATCCAGCAGCAGCTGCTCGCGGTTGCCGGCGGCAGCGAACTGGCGGCGCTGATTCGCGTACGTCACCGCAATACCCAAGCCGACCTTGGACGCGGCGATCGAAGCGCCATCGAGAGACACTCGGCCCTGAACCAGGGTTGAGATCATCGTGAAGAAGCGGCGCCCCGGGGAATCGATGCTTGAAGAATACGTGCCGTCAGTCGCGACGTCGCCGTAACGGTTCAGCAGGTTGGTGCGTGGAATGCGCACGTTCGTGAAGTGCAGCATGCCGTTGTCGATGCCGTTGAGGCCGCCCTTGACGCCATCGTCTTCTGCGCCAACGCCTGGAAGCAGGTTGCCGTCCTCATCGCGGATCGGAACCATGAAACAGTGCACACCGTGGTTGACACCCTTGGTGATTAGCTGAGCGAAGACGGTGGCTGCACGGCCGTGCAGAGCTGCGTTACCGAGGTAGTCCTTCCAAGCCGCCCGGAACGGGGTGTGGATCACGAACTCTTCGGCATCTTCGTCATAGGTTGCGGTGGTGCCGATGCTTGCAACGTCTGAGCCGTGGCCAGCCTCGGTCATCGCGAACGCACCGGGGAGCTCAAGGCTGATGATCTGTGGGATCCACTTACGATGGTGTTCCTCGGTCCCAAGGTGCAGCACGGCTGAGCCGAACAGGCCCCACTGAACGCCGGCTTTGATCTGCATCGAAGGGTCAGCGATGACGAGCTCCTCGAAAGCAGAGATGTTGCCGCCGTGGTCGTCACGGCCGCCGAGCTCGGTTGGGAACGCGCGGGAGATCGCGTCTTGTTCAACCAGGATCTTGAGGTTGTTGAAAACGTGCTGGCGCTGGTCAGCTAGGACCTGACCCTCGATCTTGTGCAGACGTGTGTCTTTGACGCGTTCGCGTGCTTCAGTGCGTGCTTCGGCAAAGCTGCCCAAGAGGTACTGATTCAAGCGGTCTACGTTGATGCTGGTGCTACTCATGGTCAGTGTGCCTTTCCTAGTGCTGCGGCGGGTGTTTCGGTTTGGTTGTCCATGTCGATGGGGGAGAGGACCCCGTGGGTGAGCCACGTACTGATTGCCTGAGCTAGTTGTGCAGCTGGGGTGCTGTTTTCGTTTTGGTGGGTCAGCCAGTGGTCAACTGCGGAGAGGATGAATCCGAGCGCGGATTCAGCCCAGAGGGTGTCAAAGAGCTCGCTGCTGTGATGCGGGGTGATTTGGCGTAGCCCGGACGTCATGAGCGATGTGATGTCGTTGCGGGCTTTGGCCGCCACATCGGTGTCGATCGAGCTGCTGGTCGGCATGACGCCGGCAGCGTTTTCGGGGTGCATCACGAACGCATAGAGCGCAGGGGAGCTTTGTGCTTGGTCAAGGTATTCGCGGATCATCGCGGTGAGTCCGCCTTCGGGTGTGGTGGCTCGGCGGCCAGCGTCGATCACGTGTGCCCTCACACGCGTGATGATTTTTTGGGAAATCGCGGCACGTAGACCGTCTTTGTCGCCGAAGTATCGGTAGTAGACGGACTTGGATGTTTGCGCGGCTGCTGCGATCTCGTCCATCGATAGCTGTGGACCGCCGTGGTGGATGGCTCGGCGGGCGGCTATGAGGAGTTCTTCTCGCCGTTGCCTGCGGTGGTCTTCCCAACGTGTTGCGCGTCCGTCGCCTTCGCGCTCATCAGCTTGGTGTTCATCACCTGTGCGGTGCTCATCATCATGTGTGGCGAGTGAGCCTTCGGCTTGATCGCTGTGCATGGGTCAGCCTCGCTTGTAACGCATTGAATACTGTGTGATGTGTTTCACGATACCGATAGTATCAGGTACGCTGAGTATTGGTTGAATCACATGAGGCACTGTTAGCTTCAAGCTCGAATAGAGACTCCACTAGAGAGGACACAAGTCCGTGAACAAGTCCCCAGAAAACATCCTGGCAAACAAGGCAGAAGTAGCAAGTAAAGCTGAGCCTAAGCCGCAGAATCCAGGTGTATCTGCGCCTCGTGAGGTTGCGATTGTTGGCGGTAACCGCATTCCGTTCGCACGCGCTTATACCGCATACGCCGATGTGTCTGAGAAAGACATGATGCTCGCCGCCCTCGATGGCCTTGTGGCCCGCTTTGGTTTGCAAGGGGAACGGCTTGGCGCCGTGGCCGCTGGTGCCGTACTGAAGCACCCAAAGGACTTCAACTTGACCCGCGAGGTCGTTCTGGGCTCCCAGCTTGACCCGGCAACGCCGGCCCACGATGTGCAGATGGCGTGCGCGACCGGCGTTGAAGCCGTCGGCTCCGTAGCAGACAAGATCGCTCACGGCCGCATCGACGTCGGCGTGGCAGGCGGGGTGGACAGCATTTCCGACGCTCCGGTCGTTGTCACGGACGGGCTACGTAAGATCCTGGTGCGCCTCACGACAGCGAAGACCGTCAAGCAGAAGCTCGCGGCGATCGCATCGATCCGTCCATCCCACCTCAAGCCAGTTGCACCGGGCACTGCCGAGCCGCGCACCGGCTTGTCGATGGGTGAGCACCAGGCGATCACCAACGAACGCTGGGGAATTACTCGCGAAGCCCAGGACGAGCTTGCCGCTGCAAGCCACCGCAACCTCGCGAAAGCCTACGATGAGAACTTCTTCGACGACCTCATCACCGGATTCCAGGGGCTCACTCGCGATAACAACATGCGCCCGGATTCCACGGTTGAGAAGCTCGCGAAGCTCAAGACCGTCTACGGCAAGAACCTGAAATCGGAACCAACGATGACCGCCGGTAACTCGACCCCGCTGACCGACGGCGCATCAGCTGTTCTGTTGAGCTCGGTTGAATACGCTGATGAGAAGGGCCTTCCGAAGCTGGCCAAGCTCGTTGACTACGAACTCGGTGCCGTGGATTTCGTTGGCGGTGAAGAGGGCCTCCTCATGGCACCTGCCTACGCAGTCCCGCGCATGCTCGAGCGTAACGGCCTCACGCTTCAGGACTTCGATTTCTACGAGATTCATGAGGCCTTCGCCGGTACCGTGCTCTCGACCCTGAAGGCATGGGAAGACGAAGAGTTCTGCACCACCAAGCTCGGCTTGAAGGCCCCGCTCGGTTCGATCGACCGTTCCAAGCTCAACGTCAACGGATCCTCCCTGGCGGCCGGCCACCCGTTCGCTGCAACCGGCGGGCGCATCATCGCCTCGGCCGCCAAGATGGTTCACGCCAAGGGCAACAAGGCACGCGCGCTCGTATCCGTGTGCGCGGCAGGCGGCCAGGGCGCTGTAGCTATCGTGGAGGCTTTCTAATATGGCTGATCAGTACATGAAATTCACCCAAGCAGGGTTCGGTAAATTCCTGAGCAAGAAGCTCGGGCTACCCCGGCCAACCACGCTGCGCCGCTTTGAGGAAGGTGCGCCGCTCGTGCCTGGGACGGCGGTCGTGCTCGGGGTGGAAACACAACTGGAAACCCGGAGCAAAAGCGTCCAACGGATCGCCGATCTGCTCGGAACGTGGGGTGTCAACGCCACAACCCACCCTGATTCTGTGCGCGGAGAGATCGGCGCCATCATCCTGTGCACCGAAGAAATCAATACCCCAGAAGAGCTCAGCAGTATAGCGATGACCGCGTCCCCGCTGGTCAAGAAGCTCGCACGCACCGGCCGTGTTGTGGCCCTCATGCGCCGAGCGGATCAAGCCACATCCACAGCCCAAGCTAGCGCCCGCGGTGCCGTAACCGGCATGATGCGTTCGCTCGCTCGCGAGCTCCGTTGGGGATCGACCGGCAACGGCATCGTGTTAGATAATTCCGTCGATGTGGATGCAACGAGCGTCCAGGCGGCGCTGCGTTTCTTACTCTCGGGTCGCTCGGCTTACGTTGACGGCCAATTCATCGAAGTCAGCAGTGCCGATGGAACACTGCCAGAGAACCCGGAGAAACCACTAGAAGGTAAAGTCGCAGCCGTCACCGGTGCGGCCCGTGGCATCGGCGCCGCGATCGCTAAGGTTTTGGCTCGCGACGGCGCACGCGTCATCGCGATCGACATGCCAGGGGCATCCGAATCGCTCACCACAGTGGCCAACGAGATCAAGGGAACCGCGCTCCAGCTCGACGTCACGGCTGTAGACGCTGGCGAGCGCATTATCGAGCATGCACGCCAGCTACACGGCGGCCTCGACATCGTGATCCATAACGCGGGCATCACGCGCGATAAGTTGCTCGCCAACATGGATGAGTCACGTTGGAACAGCGTCATGGCAGTGAACCTGGAATCCCAGTTACGCATGAACAAGCAGTTCCAGGACGCGGGGCTCGAAGGCCTGCGTGTAGTGACACTCGCCTCAACCTCCGGTATTGCCGGTAACCGAGGCCAAACCAACTATGCAGCATCGAAAGCTGGCGTGATCGCGATGGTTGCGGCTGAAGCCGAGAGGTTCGCGGCCCACGGTGGCTCGATCAACGCGGTCGCTCCGGGCTTCATCGAAACTGACATGACAGCCAAGATCCCACTCGGCCCACGTGTGGTGGGCCGGCTCGTGATGCCAAGCCTTCAACAGGGCGGCCTGCCCGTGGATGTTGCCGAAGCGATCAGCTTCCTCGCATCCGACGGCGCGGGTGGTGTCAACGGCCAAACCTTGCGTGTATGTGGCCAGAGCCTGATCGGAGCGTGAGTATGTCCATCCGTTATCTCGACGCGCTACCAAGCCTGGGGAAGATCTATGCGCAAGCGGGTACCGAGGCGCTTAAGAAGCGGCCAAAGAAGGTCGCTGCAGGTAGCCTCCCGAGTGATGGGCTCGGCGTGCGTGGGGTCACGATATCCCGGGAAACCGTCAACGCTGTCAACCGTCACGTTGGGGCGCCCACTAGGGATTCCGTGCCGAGCATCGTGGTGTTCGGTACAGCGTTTCCGTTGCTGATCGAGCTCATGCGGCAGCCGGAGTTCCCGTTGCCGATGCTCGGGATGATCCACTTGACCAACACGGTTGAGCATCACCGCACCATCGTGCCAGGGGAGAAGCTCACTTTCGAGGTCCGGCCGCTTTCACTCGATGCGCATCACGCCGGTGTGGCGTGCGAAATCGAAACGCGTGTGCTCGATGACGGCGGCGACGTGGTCTGGACGGGGACGGGTGTGTTCCTCGCTAAGGGGGTCACCCTCGAGGGCGTGCAGAAGCCCGAACGGCCTGAGCGGGAAGCGCCTGACCTTCCACCGATGAACGCTCAATGGAGCTTTGCTCCGGGGGAGGGCCGTAGGTGGGCCGGGATCCTGGGGGATTACAACCCGATCCACCTCTCCAACGTGAGCGCGAAACTGTTGGGTATGAAAACCGCGATCGTTCACGGCGCGGACCTCGCAGCGCACGCGCTGGCTGCCGTTGAACCGGCTGATGCAACTGCTTGCGGCGGCTATGAGTGGCACATCGAATTCGGTGCGCCCGCTCCGATCCCATCCCGCATCAGCTTCAACCAGACTGCGGTGAAGAACGCAGATTTTGGTGAGGGAAACGCGGGAGATGAAGTTGAGGGGCTTGTTGGCTTCACCGGGTTCAGTACCCGGAAGAAGCCGCGGATCCACTTCACAGGGTACGTGCGCCCCTTGGGTGTGTAGCCGCCTGACGGTAGAGACCCAGAAGCGTTGAGGCGGTGGACTCCCACGAGAAGTGCCGGCCGTGATCTGCGGCCGCGAGCGCTACCTCGTGGGGGACACCGCCCTTCGCCCAAGGCGCCAACGTGCGTGCCCACTCATGTGGATCACGTGAGTGAATCAGCAAGCCGTCAACGCCGTCGTCAATCAAATCAAGTAAGCCACCCGCGGCATGCCCTACAACAGGGGTACCGGAAGCCAGTGCCTCGGCAGCTACAAGACCGAACGTCTCGTGGCGAGACGGCACCACAACAACATCAGCGGCCCTGTACATTAACGCGAGAAGATCCTGGGGCATCGGGGGTTTGAACGCAACCCGATCCTCGACGCCTCTCGCGCGTGCCCGTGCCGCTAGGTCCATCGAACCAGGCCCAGACTGATCCCCGATCATGACCAGGCTCGCTTCACACCCCGCATCTTTCAGCGCAGCCAGGGTATCTAGCGCGACATCCGGGCCCTTATAGTCCTGGAACCTGCCAGCGAACAACATCTTGAGCCCGCTCCGGTGTGCTCCGGGCTCTACTGGCCAGGAAGCCGTAGGTCCTTCTGGGTGGAACACGCTGCGGTCGATCCCGGGACGGACGATCGTGATCTTCTCAAGCTGGACCCGTAGGTCGTCACTGAGCTCCGCCCGGTCTGTCACGGTATTAGCTGTGAGCCCGTACGCTTCGGCGGCGATGCGCTGTTCCGTCTGCTCACGAAAGGTTTCCACAGTATTCCGGATGTGGCCGTGATGCCGCTTCCGCGCGGCGGTGGTGTGAAAGGTTACGATAACCGGCTTGCCGTGAGCGGCTTTGAGGGCGGCGTCGGCTGAGAGCCAATAGTGGGCGTGAACCACATCTGCGGCAATAAAAGCTGGATGCTGAGATAACTGTTGCGCGAACTCATCCGTGTATTGGGGTAGGTCTTCCTTCGAAGCGTCGGCTGGCCCAGCCGGTAGGGTGTGGACACGGTAGCCAGGGGTCACTTCGATGCTTCCCGGCTTACCTCGTGTGAAAACATCGACGCTCACGCCGGCGGCCGCGAGGGCACGCGACGTCTGATCGACGAAAACATTGAGACCACCGGCGTCCCCTCCACCCGCTGTTGCACGCGGCGAGGTGTGCATACTGATCACAGCAACGTGCATTTAGTCACACTCCAGGCGGAATACGGGAACAAACCAAACAGGGACACGAGCGGAATCTAGCTCGCTTAAAGCCAGCAAATAAGCCCATGGAACGGCTTTCATTCTAGAGCCAGCAGTTCATGTGGGGTAGCTGGCAGGTCATCCACGTGACACATAGAGGTCCCCTCGTTTTGGCATTCTCGAAATCACTGTGTAGAGTCTTTCCTGTTGTCTTCGGTCAGTACAACACAAGGGACTGGCCAAAGCCGCTCGCGCGGGTGGCGGAATAGGTAGACGCGCTAGCTTGAGGTGCTAGTCCTCGCATAAGAGGGTGGGGGTTCAAGTCCCCCTCCGCGCACGTTTGTTATGTGTCGGGACATCGTTCACACGATGTCCCGACATTTTTTATGCCTAGGAGCTTTGAAGTGTCGCGTCATCGTTGGGTTAAGGGTCAAAATGTGTGTCTGGTTTGGGTGTGTTGCGGGGGTTAGATGTGGCCTTTTTGGATGCCGATTGAGTGTGTGTAGGTGGTGTCGATAGCGTTGTCGTAGAGGGCTGGTCGTCCTGTTTGGTGGTCGGCTTGGTTCTTGTTGTGGGTCAGGGCTGGTACTTTGGCGAGTTGGTTTTGGCCCCAGTTGGACTGCCTGGCGATTTCTGTTGGATCGTCAGGCAGTTCTGTTTTCTGGTAGAGCCACCATTCCAGCATTTTTCGTTGGTGTTCTCCGGTTCTGCCGCGGTGGGTGCGGGTGAGCAGTTTCAGTTCGGCGTTGATCGCGCCTTCAAGGCTGTTGGTGGTGGATTTGATGCGGTGCCGGTGCTGTAGTTCGGTCGGTGGGTTGAGGTAGGTGAACAGGAGGTTGTTACGCCATAGGTGTAGCAGGCTGTTGTAGGCCTTACGGGTGTTCGGGTGTGTCCAGGCCCAGTGGCGTTGTTGGGTGATTGGGTCTGTGGTGAAGGTTTTCTGGTTGAGCCATCTCCGGTAGAAGGTGCCGTATTCATGGAGTTGCCTCGCCCAGGTGGCTGCTTCATCCAGGGTGGTGATCCGGGTCAGGTTCCGTGCTAGTTGATAGATCGCTTTGCCCGCATCGGTACGCGGGTGTGAGGTGGTGTAGCGTCGTACAACTCGTTGTGCATGCACCAGGCAGCGTTGGATCACGGTGGCAGGCCAGCATTTCTTGATAGCGCTGGCGGCTCCTTGTCCTCCATCGATGACAGCGATCACTGGTGCGGGGATACGTTGAAGTAGTCGTTGGTAGTCCAGGCTGGTTTCACGCTTGCACCAGTGCCAGGCCAGGACATGATCGAAGGTGGCTGCCACGATAAGACACCCGGCACCGGTGTAGGTTCCATCGATAAAGATCTGGTCATAGATCGTCCCGGCGTGTTTGATCATCGGGTCGGGTACTTCAACCAGCCAGCACCAGCTAAACCGTCGCTTCAACGTCGAAGGGCTCACCCCGGCCTGTTGTGCGGTGTCTTTCAAGCTACGGGTCGAGGTGCAGTGAGCGATGAACTGCTTGAACACTGCTGCTTTGGTGATGTCAGTCCGGGTTTTGGTGCTTGAGGCTCCACAGAGTTTGCACCGCCACCTTGTCCTACCTTGTGTGGTGGTGCCATTGCGTTTCATATCGCCACCGCAGTGGCATCGTGGTCTGTTCTTCGGCATCCAGCCACCACACCACTAGCCGGTAGCACATCAAGGGCACCACACCGAGGAATGAACGCTCACACCACCGATATATGCCCAGCAGCCATATATATCCGCTGAAACCCGCGCCAACACAGCCGAAAACACCAACCCCAGACACACATTCTGACCCTTAACCCTGGTCGGCTTGGTTCTTGTTGTGGGTCAGGGCTGGTACTTTGGCGAGTTGGTTTTGGCCCCAGTTGGACTGCCTGGCGATTTCTGTTGGATCGTCAGGCAGTTCTGTTTTCTGGTAGAGCCACCATTCCAGCATTTTTCGTTGGTGTTCTCCGGTTCTGCCGCGGTGGGTGCGGGTGAGCAGTTTCAGTTCGGCGTTGATCGCGCCTTCAAGGCTGTTGGTGGTGGATTTGATGCGGTGCCGGTGCTGTAGTTCGGTCGGTGGGTTGAGGTAGGTGAACAGGAGGTTGTTACGCCATAGGTGTAGCAGGCTGTTGTAGGCCTTACGGGTGTTCGGGTGTGTCCAGGCCCAGTGGCGTTGTTGGGTGATTGGGTCTGTGGTGAAGGTTTTCTGGTTGAGCCATCTCCGGTAGAAGGTGCCGTATTCATGGAGTTGCCTCGCCCAGGTGGCTGCTTCATCCAGGGTGGTGATCCGGGTCAGGTTCCGTGCTAGTTGATAGATCGCTTTGCCCGCATCGGTACGCGGGTGTGAGGTGGTGTAGCGTCGTACAACTCGTTGTGCATGCACCAGGCAGCGTTGGATCACGGTGGCAGGCCAGCATTTCTTGATAGCGCTGGCGGCTCCTTGTCCTCCATCGATGACAGCGATCACTGGTGCGGGGATACGTTGAAGTAGTCGTTGGTAGTCCAGGCTGGTTTCACGCTTGCACCAGTGCCAGGCCAGGACATGATCGAAGGTGGCTGCCACGATAAGACACCCGGCACCGGTGTAGGTTCCATCGATAAAGATCTGGTCATAGATCGTCCCGGCGTGTTTGATCATCGGGTCGGGTACTTCAACCAGCCAGCACCAGCTAAACCGTCGCTTCAACGTCGAAGGGCTCACCCCGGCCTGTTGTGCGGTGTCTTTCAAGCTACGGGTCGAGGTGCAGTGAGCGATGAACTGCTTGAACACTGCTGCTTTGGTGATGTCAGTCCGGGTTTTGGTGCTTGAGGCTCCACAGAGTTTGCACCGCCACCTTGTCCTACCTTGTGTGGTGGTGCCATTGCGTTTCATATCGCCACCGCAGTGGCATCGTGGTCTGTTCTTCGGCATCCAGCCACCACACCACTAGCCGGTAGCACATCAAGGGCACCACACCGAGGAATGAACGCTCACACCACCGATATATGCCCAGCAGCCATATATATCCGCTGAAACCCGCGCCAACACAGCCGAAAACACCAACCCCAGACACACATTCTGACCCTTAACCCTCATCGTTCCGCTTTTTTGGTGGATGTGTCAGGACATCGTTCCGTTTTATGTGGTGAGCAAAGACGGCTGGGCAAACTGCCTGCAGTCTGGCGGCTCCCCGGTGTTCCCGGGGCTATTTTGCTGCCGCTGCGGTTGCTGTTCACCGGTCTAGTGGCGGCTCGTGGCCGCTGGGATAGTTAGTTTCTGCACCGCCCCGTGCCTCGACGTGGAGGCGTCGGTGGACCCGTCGGGCCTTGCAGTGGTGGGAACGATGTCGTGACAGATGGGTGAAGGATGTCCTGAGACATGGTTGGAAGGATGTCGTGAGAGATCCGTGGGTGGGTTGAGGTGGTTGGGGGTGAACGATGTCGTGAAACCAGACACCCCTCCGCGCACGTTTGTTATGTGTCGGGACATCGTTAACACGATGTCCCGACATTTTTTATGCTCTGGGGTTTTGATGTGTCGGGTCATCTGTATCTATTGTTCGCGGCCGCTATGACAACTAGTTTCTGCGCCGCCTCGCCTCAACGTGGGCTGTCACTGCATCTCAACGTGGGCTGCCCCTGCGGACCGGTACACCTTTGTCTTCAGGTGAAGGATCTCGTTGCACCAGACAAGTTTCCACCCCAGCTGCGGCACGAAAACAACTCAGTACACTCCGTTTGATTTTATTTCAAATTTGTAGAATTTTTGGGTTTTTGGGGTGTTTTCTGGTGGTGGTGCGGGTTAGGATGGCGTGCGTTGGCTCGGGTTTCGCGCCTGGTTTTGGGTGTGGGGTTTGGGTTGATGTGTTGGTTGTATTGGTTTTTGAAGGGATAGTTTTATGAAGTTTGATATGGGTTCGCAGACGTTGGCTACGTTGAATCAGAAGACGTCTGGGTCGAATGATGATTTGGGTGGTTTGGTTCGTCAGTTGGTGGCGGCTGTTGCTCCGTTGGAGGGGAAGTTTAATGGTCAGGGTCGTGTGAGGTTTGATCAGTTCAAGGCTCGTGCTGATGAGATTGCTGCTGATTTGAATAGTTCGTTGGCTCGGATTGCTCAGGGTCAGTCTGAGATGAATGTTGCGACTCAGACTGGGGATCAGCAGACTGCTGATAACTCGACGCGTAATGAGTCTGCTGCGAATTTTGATGGTGCGCGTTTCTCTTCCACCCGCTAACTAGTCTTTCCCGCCTGGGTGGGGGTTAGTTAGTTTTCCTACTTCTCTTAGTTTTCCTTAGTTTTCTTGTTTTTGTTTTTGTGAGGGGTTTGTATGTCGTTGGATCGTATTTCGTTTGATACTGGTGTGTCTGGTCAGGTTCAGGGGGATATTCAGGGGATTGTCTCTCGGCTTGAGTCCTTGATTGGTGAGCGTGATGCTCAGGTGGCTGAGGCGATGTCTGATTTTCAGATGGATGGTGTGGATGCTGAGTATCAGCATGTTGAGAAGCGGTGGCATAACGCTTCGAATGAGGTGCGGGGGATTATTAGTTTGGTGCGTGAGACTCTGGCTAGTAATGATGAGACGGCTGTGTCTACGCAGTCGCGTGCTCGTAATGCTGTAGCGAATATCGGCTAGCCATAGGCGTACCCCTCCTTTGTGTTGGGGGTTGGATGGACTGTTCTTTCAGAAAGTTGTGACACATGTACTTTGATATCCATCACGCGGCCGCTACGCAGACTGTTACAGCAACCAACAGCGCCGCTGATGATTTGGATGATGCTTTCGCTGATGTGAAAGCTGGGTTGGATGGTATGCAGGAGGTGTTGAAGCATTCTCCTGCTGTTGCTGGGGCGTTAGTTGCTGTCAAAGAGGGTGCTGTTGAGCCTACCGCGGATGGTGTGATGGCTAAGATCCGTACCGCAACTGGCTCCACGAGTGGTGCGTTGAAGCTGTATTGGTGTGGGGATCAGCAGATGTCTGCCAACGTATGCGCAGTCCCAGGCAGTTTCGATATGCCGGGGGTGAACTGAGTGAGCTTCAACGTCGTAGAGCTTGACGATCCTGGAGAGATTCGGACACGGGTATCTGGTTTGCGCTCGAGGTTTGGTGATGCGGCTGATGCTATGAAAACTGTGCATGATCGGTGGCGTCCTATTCAAGGCCAGTATGTAGCGCCTGAGGCTCCTACCGTGTCCGGGGCGATGGAGGTCCCTGAAAAGACGGTCAACGCGTTTGATGACGCCGGCGAATCTATCAAGAAAGTGCTGATGAAGTATGCGACTGATCTTGATGGCCTTATGCAACGCCGTAGAGCACTCATGGACAAAATCAGTGACTATGAGGCGATGAATCCCAGTGATGACGATGACGCGGGTCAGCGGGATAAAGAAAATCTGCGTAAGGAAATCGAAAAGGATGCTTCTGTGTTGCTGCAGGATAAGGATGATGTCCAGAACCGTTGCCGGGAGCGTCTGCTAGCTATCAGCATTGACGGTAATTCATCTAAAGATGCACAAGACAGAGCCCCGCAAGCACATGAAGTCCCTAGGAGATCAGACCCGAGCGTCGGCCAGCAGGCGGTAGATCATTTAACTGAGAAGAATGATCTAGACGCTCCTCTTGGTCCGATCGCACAGGGTATTGCGTTTGCTCTGAGTCGGACTGAGAATGCGTTGACCTTTGCTGGGGTGAAGTACACCACGCTTCAGGTTCGAAATAATTGGGCACCTGGGTGGCTGCAGTGGATTGCAAAAAGCAGCAAATTAGGTGAGCGCATCGTTAGATGGACCACTGGATGGGAACCAGCGCTCCTGGTACCAGTCGGGAGACAAACTGCGGGCAGTTTCATCGCGGGAAACCACCCTGGCAACATCGCGCGTAAGCCCGAGAACTTTAGGGACTTTCTACGTCTGCTGGTAGGCCGAACCATCTACGGAGTCAGTGAAGTCAAGAAGCGCAAAGCACTGCGGGATCAAGCTGAACGGAAAACCAAACTGAGTACAGCCTCGAAGTGGGTTGGTCGCTCCTCCTTTTGGCTCGCTGGTGGCGTCAACTTCGCGACCAGTTGGCAGGAAGACTCCCGGAAATACCCAAGTATGGGCAACGGCGAGAAGACGGCACGCGCCACTACCGTGACGTTCACTACCGGTGTTGGGGCATGGGGTGGCGCTAAAGCCGGTGCAGCTGCAGGTGCCGCAGTCGGCTCCTTCGTTGGTCCGGGTGTGGGCACGGCGGTCGGGGCAGTGGTTGGTGGTCTTGTTGGCGGTGCTGTTGGCGGGATTGTGGGTAGTTCACTTGGTGAAAAAGCTAAAGGAGTCGTTTCGTGGATTAAGGGTTGGTTCTGAACGAGTCACTGTAAGGCCACACTAGCGAGCCTGCTCTTGTCGCTGGTTGGGTGCTTAGTAACTGTTTTAGTGAGGTCAGGAAAGTGAAAGGGTGGTGTTCGTATGGATATTCCAGATGTTGAGGTTAAAATTCCGGAGCATCCTGATGCGAAGTTCAGGTTGCCTATTCCTGAGGACTGGGAGGTGGATGACTCCGGTAGTGATAATGGGGTTTTCATCTATAAAGGAGGGCCTTCTGAACTCTGGAATGTTGAGGGGTTTCGTTCTAATTTCGTGATCATCCAGAGAGCCTATGATCAGCGGCACGCCACTGATGAGGGTTATTACAACGAGATCCTCGCCACGGATGCGGGGTTAGCAGAACAACTAGCGGAGTACCGCAATATTCACCTGGGCTGGGACACGCTGGGTGGGGATGATACTGCGGCCGTGTTGCGTGTGGCTTCCTACCGCAATGAGGAAGGTACACCGGTGGTGTTATATCAGTGGAATGCGATACGCGACGGTATTGAGATGAACGTAGCGTTGACATTCCATGCGGCACTACTTTTCGCGTGGGCAGACGTTGCGTATATGTGGGCGAAGGAATTCGAATGGGCAGTGTAGAGAACAATCACAAAGAACAAAAAACCAGAATCGTTCTAAGCTGGGAACAATATCAGCACATGATTGGTGGTGAATACGAAGGGTACGGCCCCACACTTCATGACGTAACCGGCGCCTGTGTGTTGGCTAATGGTGAAGCAGAACCTGGCTATGAGCAGTTCTGGAAGATCTTTCACGCCACATTAGGTGCGGTGAAAGTAGGGCGCCGACGCGCCGACGGCACCGTTAATGCTGCCCACGTGTGGACAGGCCCGGAAGGCATTATCTCTACGGTAGAGAATCACACTGATGGCACCGTGACGATGATGGCTGCAGACCGCGACAGTCGGTTCACACTTTTGATTGACAGTATGGTTCTAGGTCGGCGTAACTTCCGGCGGCACTATGAACCAGGGCATGGGGTGATCAAAAAGAAAGACTTCCTTACCGTCCTCATCCCTGATGATCTACCGGCTCCTGAGCTGGCTGACTCTGTGAAAGCACTCGCCGACTCCGTGAGCCACATTCAGCCTGAGATAGCCCAAGACCTGGTAGATGGCCAATACGAGATGATCGTGGTTGAAGGCACCTATCAAGCCGGTGATCGTGACGAGGCCGGTGTGGTGATCTATCTTGATACTCCACACGGATATCTGCTCTATGACACCGAACGCCGCATGTTGCGTAAGGAGTACCAGCTACACCCTGCACCCGGCTGGTACATCCTCCAACGGGCAGTGTCTCTGTTGCCGCCTCAATGGCTCATCGAAGCATGGCAAGACGAAACCGAACCAGCGGCTAGCTGAGCCTGGGGAGGTAGGGGGCAGTGTCTGTAGAGGACAATCTACTTTGGGGTGCCTTGCTGGTTTGTGCGGTCTTGTATTGGATTCACTATGTCAAGGTTGTGCGTAAGCCGAAATCTGATGCGTGGTATGACTCAGTCTGGAGTCTTGGAAGCCTGTATATATTTCCGTATGGGTGGCTCGGCATAGGTTCTATTTCGGCCGCGGCATTGCTTGCTCAGCTGGATATGCCACAGGTGGTGGGATATTGGTTTGTGAAAGTGCCAATGTTCGCTGGCATAGCTATTGGATTTATTGGTTTTCTCGGGGCGGGCGGTGTCCCTCTTCCCTATCCGTTCTTACCTAAGTGGGCGGTGAAGAAACAGAAAGAGGAATGGGTTAGGGCCATAGGCTACGTCAAAGAATACATGCAGAAACTGCGGGACCGTCTGCGTTCCCGCAGAAGAAAGTAGCCTTCTCAGCAGGAGTTGAAGAACGGGGCAGGTAGCGTTTGAAATGGGTTCGCTGGCGTGCTGTTGCCTCGTAACCGACTAAATGGCTCATCGAAGCATGGCAAGACGAAACCGAACCAGCGGCTAGCTGAGCCTGGGGAGGTAGGGGACAGTGTCTGTAGGGGACAACCTACTTTATGCTGCCTTGCTGATTGGGGCGGTGTTGTATTGGATTCACTACGTCAAAGTTGTACGTAACCCGAAAAATGAGTCGTGGTGGGATTCTCCTTGGAGTATCGGCAGCTTCTACATATTTCCGTTCGGATCGCTAATCTGTGGTTCTGTCTCGGCTACAGTCCTGCTTGTGCAACTCGGTTTGCCTGAGGTTGTGGGATATTGGCTCGTCAAGTTGGTCCCGTGGGGTGTCATCCTTTGTGGGGCTATTGCTTTTCTCGGGCTAGCCGGTGTCCCTCTTCCCTATCCATTCTTACCTAAGTGGGCGGTAAAGAAACAGAAAGAAGAGTGGGCCACCGCTATCGCCTGGCTGAAAGGTCGCGCACGAAAGCTCCGCAAAGGTATTCGTTCCCTCCGAAGAAAGTAGCCGGCCTCGGCTACTGGGAAACTGGCTTGGTGGAGAGCTAAATGAGCCCGGGAAGGTAGAAAACCGTGTCTGTAGGGGACAATCTACTTTGCGTCGCTTTACTGATTGGGGCGGTATTGTATTGGATTTACTACGTCAAGGCTGTGCGTCATCCGAAGAATTCCTGGCGGTATGACGACTCCGGTTGGTGCATCAGGAATCTGCATTTATATCCCTACGTTTCGCTCATGCTCGGATTTATTTCGGTGGCGGCACTGATTGCTCAACTGGATATACCAAAGTTCGTGCTGTTCTGGTTCATAGGGATGCCAATGTACGCCAGCATAGCTCTTTGTTTTATTGCCATGCTTGGTGCGGGTGGTGTCCCTCTTCCCTATCCGCTGGTGCCTAAGTGGTTTGTCAAGCAGCGTCGAGAGGAATGGGCTAGGAGCATAGTCAGGTTGAAAGAATGGGCACGAAGACGGCGTGAGCGGAGGCGTCTCCGCAGAAGGAAGTAGCCCCCTTACTGATTCGAAAACCAGCTTGGTCGAGTACCAAATGAGTCCGGGGAAGTAGTGTGCAGTGTCTGTAGAGGACAATTTGTTCTGGGTTGCCATGCTGATCGGGGCGGTGTTGTATTGGATCCACTACGTCAAGGTCGTGCGCAACCCGAAAAATGAGTCGTGGTGGGAATCACCTTGGAGTATCTATAGCTTTTACCTATTTCCCTACCTTACGCTCATGCTTGCTACTATTTCGGCGGCGGCATTGCTTGCTCAGCTGGATATTCCTCAGGTGGTGGGATATTGGTTTGTGAAGGTGCCAATGTTCGCTAGCATAGGTCTTTGTTTCGTTGGTTTTCTCGGGATGGCCGGTGTCCCTCTTCCTTATCCGTTCTTACCTAAGTGGGCGGTGAAGAAACAGAAAGAGGAATGGGTTAGGACCATAGGTTATGTCAAAGAGTACATGCAGAAACTGCGGGACCGTCTGCGTTCCCGCAGAAGAAAGTAGCCTTCTCAGCAGGAGTTGAAGAACGGGGCAGGTAGCGTTTGAAATGGGTTCGCTGGCGTGCTGTTGCCTTGTAACCGACTGAATGGCTCATCGAAGCATGGCAAGACGAAACCGAACCAGCGGCTAGCTGAGTCTAGGGCGGTGGAACGCAGTGTCTGTAGGGGACAATCTACTCTGTGTTGGCATGATTATTGGGGCGGTGCTGTATTGGATTCACTACGTCAAAGTTGTACGTAACCCGAAAAATGAGTCGTGGTGGGATTCGCCTTGGAGTATCGCCAGCTTCTACATATTTCCGTATGGGTGGCTCGGCATAGGTTCAATTTCGGCGGCTGCACTGCTCGCTCAGCTTGATATGCCACAGCTGGTGGGATATTGGTTTGTGAAAGTGCCAATGTTCGCTGGCATAGCTATTGGATTTATTGGTTTTCTCGGGGCGGGCGGTGTTCCTCTTCCTTATCCGTTTTTACCTAAATGGGCGGTGAAGAAACAGAAAGAAGAGTGGGCCACCGCTATCGCCTGGCTGCAAGGTCGCGCACGAAAGCTCCGCAAAGGTATTCGTTCCTTCCGAAGAAAGTAGCCGGCCTCGGCTACTGGGAACCCGCTTGGTGGAGAGCTAAATGAGCCTAGGGAGGTGAAACGCAGTGTCTGCAGAGGACAACCTACTTTGTGTTGGCATGATTATTGGGGCGGTGTTGTATTGGATTCATTACGTCAAGGTTGTACGTAACCCTAAGAATCAGTCGTGGTATGACTCGCGCTGGAGCCCCGGTAGCTACTACCTGTTTCCCTACATTACGCTCATGCTTGCTTCTATATCGGCTACAGCCCTGCTCATCCAGCTTGATATACCTAAGGTCGTTGGTTATTGGCTCGTGAAGTTGACGGTGTTCGGTGTCTTCGTTTGTGTAGCTATTGCTCTTCTCGGGTTGGCAGGTGTCCCGCTTCCTTATCCGATCGTGCCCAAGTGGCTAGTGAAGAGACGCAGAGAGGAACGGGCCAAGATAAAATCATGGCTGAAAGAAGACATACAAAGGTTGCGTGAACGTAGGCGTCTCCGCAGAAGAAAGTAGTTCACAGTCTCTGTAGAGAACAACCTGGTTCTTCCCCTTGAAACCGACGCATACGGTCTGGCATAGTCCAGCCCTTCCTTGGCTGAGATAGAAACTAAACTCAAGACGCTTCCGGGTTCTAGACTTGAGAGCATGCCAGACTCCGCTCTCACGCCTCAGAATCCTGAACCGCGATACTCCAGCGAACACGCCCCTGATACCCGTACACGGGAATCCCTGGATCAAGAAGTCGTGAGGATCTGCCGAGACCTGATCCGCATCGACACCACCAACCTCGGCAGCTATCCAGACGCCGCCAATGAGCGGCCCGCAGCCGAATACGTCATGGAGCTACTCCAGGAAGTCGGCCTCGAACCCACAATGTACGAATCCGCGCCAGGCCGCGCCAGCGTCGTAGCCCGCATCGAAGGCCGCGAACCCAGCCTGCCCGCACTCGTGGTGCATGGTCACCTCGACGTCGTACCAGCCCAAGCCGAAGACTGGTCCGTCAACCCGTTCGAAGCAGTCATCAAAGACGGCATGATCTGGGGGCGCGGAGCCGTAGACATGAAAAACATGAACGCGATGATCATCACCACCGTGCGAGACATGGCACGCCGCGGACTCAAACCACGCAGAGACCTCATCGTCGCATTCTTCGCAGACGAAGAAGCAGGCGGCGAATACGGTGCACTATGGATGGTCAAAAACCACCCAGAAGTATTCGCTGGCGCAACCGAAGCCATCAGCGAAGTCGGAGGATACTCAACCACCATCAACGGCGAACGCCTCTACCTCGTCCAAACCGCCGAGAAAGGCCGCGCCTGGGGCGCACTCACCGCCCACGGGAGGGCCGGGCACGGATCCGCCGTAACACACGAAAACCCGATCGTGCACCTGGCCACCGCTATCGCCCGCATCGCAGGTGATGACTGGCCCCGCGAATACAACGAAGCCACCACCGCCCTACTTGAAGGCATCGCGCACATCACCGGCACAGAATTCGACCCCGCCAACCCCCAGCCGCAACTAGAAGCACTCGGGCCCACCGTGAAGTTCATCGCGAACACACTACAGACCACAAGCAACCCGACCGTCCTGAAAGCCGGCTACAAAGACAACGTCATCCCACAAGACGCCATAGCGCGGCTCGATGTGCGCACGCTACCCGGCAAACACGAATCCACGCTTGAACGCATCGCTGAACTCGCAGGCGAACACGTCACCTACAGCATCGACCACCACAGGCCATCAGTCAGCGCCCCAATCGATGCCCCCATCTTCGATGCAATGCGGCTGGCACTGAATCGCCACGACCCCGGCTGCCACGTACTGCCATACATGCTCGGCGCAGGAACCGATAACAACGCTCTAGCCGACCTCGGCATCAACGGATACGGCTTCGCTCCACTCCTACTCCCAGCCGAACTAGACTTCACCGGCATGTTCCACGGGATCGATGAACGAGTACCCATCGAATCGATCACATTCGGCCGCGCCGTACTCTCCGAATTCCTCCTCGACTACTAGCGCCCACACCCCATAGAGCCCCCACCACGAACGGAAAGGATATCACCGTGTCTGATCGAGTCACAGCAATCCTGACTCCCGGCCTGCTAGAAACCCTGCGTGAACGCGCACCCGAATACGACCAGAACAACGAGTTCGCGGCCCAGGATGTGTGTGACCTCGCAGAAGCCGGCTACTTCACCGCTACGTTGCCAGTTGAAGAAGGCGGGGCAGGGTGGAGCTTCGCAGACCTGGTGCGCGCCGAAAGGATGCTGGCAGCCGCGGCGCCTGCCACCGCGCTGGCCGTGAACATGCACCAGGTGTGGTGCGGCGTCGACAAGATTCTGCGTTCCTGGGGCGATGATCGGCTTGCCTTCATGCGCCAGTGGGTTTCCGAAGGTGAACTATTGGCCTTTGGGGTCTCCGAGCCAGGCAACGACGCCGTGCTGTTGGACTCCTACACTCAAGCGACCCCAGGGCAGGGCGGCTATAGCCTCAACGGCTTGAAAGTGTTCACCTCCCTAGGTCCTGCGTGGACGCGGCTGGGCGTCATGGGTAAACATGACGGCCAGCTGCTCTACGGGTTCGTGGAACCACAGGAAGGCGTGCAGCGAGTCGGGGAATGGGACGCACTCGGCATGCGGGCTTCCGGCTCGTTTGCCACCAAACTCACCGATGCGTGGATGAAAGAAGAGACCATCCACACCCGTTTTGAGCCGTGGGATGCCACCGAGCCGCTGGTTGCGGCGATCTTCGCCTCCTTCCTGCCCCTCACCGGTTCGGTGTACGTCGGTATCGCAGACCGTGCGCTCGAGCTCGCACGCGCCAGCGCGAATGAACGCACATCCCGCTCAACCGGGCTGGCGCTCTCACAACAACCGGCGCCGCGTACGCTTATCGCGGAGGCCGGCATGAAACAGATCGCGCTCGATGCAGTGGTCGAATCAGTCGTCAACGAACTGGATGCTGGACTCAACCCGAGCCCGGCAACAGTCGCACGGTGGGTGACATTGCGCACGATGGCTACCGACACCGCCCAAGCTCACATCGAGACCGCCCGAGCGCTCTCTGGTGGCGCCGGGTTCACGCGTACCTCAGAGATCTCGCGTCTTTACCGTGACGTTGCGGCAGGTATGCACCATCCGTCGCAACGCCCATCGGCGATGGAATCTGTGGCTAACTGGCTGGTTGGTCCGGTGGAACACACCACTAACAGCTAGGTTGTGTCCGCTCGGCACGATACCCTGCAGTGGTGGAATGGTTATACGCAGCGATCCTCGGCCTCGTTCAAGGGCTGACTGAGTTTCTTCCGATCTCTTCATCTGCGCACTTGCGCATCACGGGGTCTTTCCTGCCAGGCGGGTCTGACCCTGGCGCGGCATTCACCGCGATCACCCAGCTAGGCACCGAGACCGCGGTCTTGCTGTTCTTCTGGCGAGACATCGTGCGGATCATCAAACACTGGTGCCTAGCACTCGTGGGGAAGATGCCGCGTAATGACCCCGATGCGCGCATGGGTTGGCTGATCATCATCGGTTCGATCCCGATCGGCGTGCTCGGTCTGCTACTGGAAGAACAGATCGACACAACCTTCCGCAGTCTGTGGATCGTGGCGTTCATGCTCGTGTTCTTCGGCCTCTTGCTTGCGGCCGCGGACTCCTTGGGTAAACAACGCCGACAGCTACAAGACCTCACCGTCAAACACGGTATTTTCTATGGTTTCTTCCAAGCGCTCGCGTTGATCCCTGGCGTATCCCGTTCAGGCGGAACCATCACGGGTGGTTTGGCCCTCGGCTATTCGCGTGAAGCCGCTACTCGCTACTCGTTCCTGCTAGCGATTCCCGCGGTCATGATCTCCGGCGGCTACAAACTCGCGAAAGCACTCAAAGACGGTTTCGACGGCCCATATGGCGCAGGCCCCACCGCGTTGGCGACCGTCATCGCGTTCATCGTCGGTTTCGTAGTGATCGGATGGCTGCTGCGCTACATCTCAACCCACTCGTTCCGCCTGTTCGTGTGGTATCGCATCGCGCTGGGCTTCATCCTGTTCGTCTTGCTCGGTCTTAACCTCATCGACCCAACGGTCTAAACGGGCGAGCCACACGGTAGCCTCGAATGATAAGTGTTGTGCCCGCGTTCCGCCCCGTAACGTAAGGAGAGCCCGTGCAGTCTTGGCCACGACCACACGTCCCTCAGGTCCCCGGACAACCACCAGCGATGCGGTTGTTCGATACCTCGACAGGAAAGATCGAAGAGGTCAAGACGAACGAGCGTGCATCCATCTACGTGTGCGGTATCACCCCGTATGACGCCACACACTTAGGGCACGCCTCAACATATGTGACCTTCGACCTGCTGATCCGGCAGTGGCTCGATGCGGGCCTTGAAGTGAACTACATTCAAAACGTCACCGACATCGATGACCCGCTCCTGGAGCGGGCCGACGCTACCGGCGTGGATTGGGAATGGCTCGCTGAAGACCAGACCAACCTGTTCCGCGGCGACATGGAGGCACTACGGGTCATCCCGCCGCAGCACTACATGGGCGCGGTTGCCGCGATCCCGTGGGTTGTTGAGGGCGTTGAGAAGATGCTCTCCGACGGTGTCGCCTACCGTGTGCGCGGTGCGGCCGGTGAGCCGGACGGGGATGTCTACTTCGACTCCGCGGCAGCAGCAACGGATGCATGGCGGTTGGGGGATGTGTCTCACTACGACGCCGAAACCATGAACGAGTTCTTCGCTGAACGTGGCGGCGACCCGGACCGTCCAGGTAAACGCGACCCGTTGGATCCGCTGTTGTGGCGGGTGGCCCGCGAAGGGGAACCATCCTGGGACGGCAGGACCCTCGGTGACGGCCGGCCCGGCTGGCACATCGAATGCTCCGTCATGGCGGCCCGCCTCAACGACGGTCCGCTCACCGTCCAGGCCGGCGGTAACGACCTCATCTTCCCGCACCACGAGTTCTCTGCAGGCCATACGGCCGCTGTGTCCGGTCACCGGCTTGCCGAACACTACGCACACACCGGCATGGTTGGCCTTGACGGGGTCAAGATGTCGAAGTCGCTTGGCAACCTTGTGCTCGTCTCAAAGCTGACCTCCGAAGGGCGCGATCCACGAGCGATCCGCGCGGTTATCCTGGATCATCACTACCGTGACGACTGGTCTTTCGAACACGCAGACCTGGAACGCGCCGACCAGCGCATCGCAACGTGGGAGAGCGCCCTGGGCCGCAGCACCCAGCAGCAGGCCGAGGACGTGCTCGCTCGCGTGCGGGCCGCACTTGCCAACGACCTCGATGCGCCAGCTGCCTTGGCCGCACTCGATGAATGGGCCGCGGCAACGCACGATGGGCCAGCTACTTCCGATGCGGCCGCTCGCTTGGTCGCAGACGCCGTCAACGCTCTACTGGGTATCGAACTGCAGCCTGCCGGGAACTAGGACTTTCTAGGACGTGAGATCGTCGCGGCCAGAAAGGTAGCGGCGGAGCTCTTCCGCAATGGCCTCCCCATCGATGCGCTCCTGCGGAGTCTCCTGTTCGGCCTGTGCGTGTTGTTGTCTAAGCTCTGAAAAGAGAGTTGCCAGCCGCGGGTCTTCCGCGGCCGCGGCATCGAGGGCTTCTTCCCACTCTTCGGCGTGTGCACGCAAACTATCGGTTGGCAGATCCAAACCGAAATGCTCATCGAGCGCCGCGATCAGAGCGATCTGGGCCTTCGGATCCTGCAGCGCGGCAACATAGCGCGGCACATCAACCCACACATCCAGAACAGGTAGACCCGCCGCCCACGCGGTATCCGAAAGCACCGAAACAATGCCGGCAGGGCCCACATCCACCGAACGATCCGCTGAAGTCAGCGAACGCAGAGCCCGCGAGTCAGAGGTCAAGCGCGCCTGGGCGTTCGCTGAATGAGGTATCTGTTCAGCGGTGGCGTGCAAGGCTGTGACCATAACAACGTTCAGGGCTTCGGCGTGCATCAAAACCTCACCAACAAACGAGATCCACCGCATGTTAGGTTCCGGGCCCAGAGCAACCACGACGTCCAAACCGGTCGGGGTTCGGAACCGATACAACCGCGTAGTAGGCCAAGCGAGTTTAAGGTTTCCGTTAACACCTGCAACACGTGAAGGTCGATTGACGAGGAAGTCGTAATATTCTTCAGGCTCTAACTTGGCCGCCAAGGTTGAATCGACATGTTCAAGAATCCATTCCGCGGCACTGGTCGCGGCGTGGCCAGCGTTCTCAAAGCCACCGAAAGCCGCGATCAAAACAGCCGGACGCAACTTATCCGTACTCGAACCCGAGACTGGCTGGGCGCGCACCCACTCCTTGACCGAATCAAACGGCACCGACTCATACGGTAATGATTCGATCGGTTGAGTGCTCTCACGGTCACTGCTCACGTGCTCAGTCTCCTCACCTTCAAGCATTTATTCGTTACCCTAGTCACCCTCTCGGCGAGTGAAAAGACCAACCGATTAATCGGTTCGCGTTTTAGGACCTAAGATATGAGTCATGCCTACCGAAGGTGCCACCCAGCCGTGGTACAACCGTCCGCTCCCGCTCGGGAGTATCGGTGGCGTACCCGTTTCACTATCCACATCCTGGTTCTTCGTAGCTTTGGTCCTTCCCATCGCCGTGGTTGTGGTGGTCCAAGACTGGCTGCCAGGGACCACTACCGCTGTAGCGATCATCTTGGGGCTTCTACAGACAGTCGCCCTCATGTTCTCGGTTCTCATCCACGAGGTCGCCCACGCGCTCGTCGCTAAGGCACTCGGTTGGAAAACCACGGGCATCGCAGTCACGCTGTGGGGCGGGCACACGAGCTTCGATACGACGAAACCGAAAGCGTCGCAATCGTTCTTCGTCTCGATCGTGGGGCCGCTCACCAACCTTGCCCTCGCCGCGATCATCTATTCACCCATCTGGCTCGGAGCCCAACTTCCCGATGGGCCGCTGAAGTTCTTCATCATGATGACGGTCATCGCGAACCTCGCGATCGGCGTGTTCAACCTCTTGCCAGGCCTACCCCTGGATGGCGGCAGGGTAGTTGAGTCAATCGTGTGGGGTATCGCCGGGCGCCAGCCGATCGGCACGATCGTTGCCGGATGGATCGGCGGGATCCTCGCTTTGGCCGGCGGGGTCAGCGTCATCGTCTTCTTGGTGCAAGCCCAGCACAACACCAAGTTCGTGACGCTTCTGATGCTGTTGGTCATGATCGTTCCGTTGCTTGATGGAGCGGTCAAGTCAGTTCGGTTGGGACACTTCCGTTTGCGGATCGAAGGAATGCAGGCCGGGCAGTTGATCAGCCCCGTCGTGCGCCTCGCACCTCACGCTTCAGTGGCCGATGCGGTTGAGGCAGGGGTCTTTGACGACACCGTTGTCCTGGTCCTAAGCCAAGACGGAACGCACTTGTACCGTGTGCGTCCGGAACCGCTTCAGAACATGCTTCCTGCTGTGTATGCAGGCACGCCAGTGATGCATGTTGTGATGGACGCGATGGACGCCCATGTAGTCTCCGCTGAATCAGATGGTGATATTTTGGCTCGTGCCGCACTTGATTCTGAGACGGGGACGGTGCTGGTAGTGGACTCGCAGCAGCAATGCATTGGTGCTGTGCGTCGCGAAAGCGTTGTCAAGGCGCTCGAAGGGCGCTGAGCGAAAGGACTTAAACAGTGGCTGTAGGTGCCCAGCACCGTCGCGGACCGTTCAAAGTGGGCGACAGGGTGCAAGTCACAGACGAGCGCCGCCGCGTACACACACTGACCCTCAAAGAGGGCGGGGAGTTCCACACCCACGTTGGTGTTTTGTTCCACGATCAGTTGCTCGGCCAACCAGAAGGCAGCGTCATCGAGAACTCCGAAGGTGTTCGGTATCAGGCGTTGCGTCCTCTTTTGAAAGATTTCGTTCTGTCGATGCCGCGTGGCGCGACAGTGGTGTACCCGAAAGACGCCGGCCAGATCGTGACGATGGGGGACATCTACCCGGGCGCGCGCGTGGTGGAAGCCGGCATCGGTTCGGGCGCGTTGACGATTTCTTTGTTGCGTGCGGTTGGCGATACGGGCCTTGTGCATTCCTTTGAGCGCCGTGAAGAGTTCGCGGATATCGCTCGCGGCAACATCGCCGCGATGTTCGGTGAGGTTCCGCCCTCTTTCCGTTTATCGTTGGGGGACTTCCAGGAGCGTGTGGTCGAAGAGCACGAGCCTGGCAGTGTGGACCGCCTGGTGCTGGACATGCTCTCGCCTTGGGAATGCCTGGATGCGGTCGCCACCGTTCTGGCTCCAGGTGGGGTATGGGTTAACTATGTTGCGACCGTAACGCAACTTTCCCGCGTGATCGAAGCGATCCGCTCCGACGGCCGTTTCACCGAACCTGAGGCTTTCGAAACGATGGTGCGCGGCTGGCACGTTGAAGGTTTGGCTGTCCGGCCTGATCACCGCATGGTTGCCCACACCGGTTTTCTGATGACTACCCGCCGGCTCGCTGACGGAGCCGTAGGTATCCCGGGGTCTCGGCGCGTCAAAGACGTGACCTTCCCGGCTGAGGATGTTTCCGCTTGGACCGCCGATCACGACCCAGAAGCCTGGACAGCCGAAGGACTAGGGGAGCGTGGCCTTTCAGCCAAGAAACTGCGCCGCTCAGCGCGCGACGCGGTAGCGATGGGCCGAGCCGCCGGCGCTGATCTTCCAGATGCCGGCAGCGGAAGCGAAGTCAACGGAACCCACGCCACCCAGCCCGAAGACTAGGGTGCATCCTTTCACGGCACGGCGCATCGACTGCCGAAGCTACACTCACCATCGAGCTTGCCTTGCTGGGCAACACGTAGGGTGGATGCATGAGCGATCAAGCATCCACCCCGTCCCTATCGCCGGAACCCAGGCAGAGTTCTTCCAACGATCTCGCCGACGTGCGTAGCCGCAACGTCGAGTTATCGCGCAGGGCTGAGGACCTGAGTCGACAAAACGCGCGGCTGGTCGATGCGTTGCGCCGCTCACGCGAAGCAATCGACGGTTTACGAGCTTCGCTGGAGCGGGACGGCGACTTCCCGCTGACTCACGCGGTAGTGCTGGCTCGCCACGAAGCGATCACGGACCGCACGCGTGCAATCCCAGGGGCAGCAGCTGCCGGGGTGGACATCCTGCACGCCGGAAGAACCGTGCGCACCAGCATTTCACCCCTGCTGGAAGATGAGTATGTAGTTCCTGGTGCGGATGTTCTAGTCAACGAGTCCCTCATAGTCGTGGCTGTTCTTGGGCGGCGAGAAACCGGGACTGTCATGACCGTGGCCGATACTCTGGGCGCGGATAAGATTGTCGTTTCAACCCGCACAGGCGAACGGCTCGTAGTCCGCGCGGCTACCGAGCTGGCCCGCCGGGGAGTCCGGGCCGGTGAGCTCGTGGTCGTTGACGCGAAGACGGACATGGCCCTCTCCACGGTCACGGTGGACTCAGGCACCTCAGGCCTGCAATTGGCCGAGGTTCCACAAACGACCTACCAGATGATCGGCGGACTGAATCAGCAGATCACCCAGGTTCGCGATGCCATCGAGCTGCCGTTCATTCACCGCGAGAAATTCGCAGCCTACGGGCTTGAAGCCCCACGCGGGGTTTTGCTCTACGGGCCTCCGGGCACAGGCAAGACGATGATCGCCCAAGCAGTCGCCCATGCCTTGAGCGAACAAACCGGATCATCCGCTTACTTCCTCAACGTCAAAGGCCCCGAACTGCTCGATAAGTTCGTAGGTGAAACCGAACGCCACATCCGGTTGATTTTCGACCAAGCCCGCGATCAAGCGGCAGCCGGCCACCCCGTCGTGGTGTTCTTCGACGAGATGGACGCGCTCTTCCGCACCCGCGGTACCGGCGTGTCCTCAGACGTTGAAACCACGATCGTCCCGCAGTTGCTCGCGGAGATCGATGGGGTAGAGAAGCTATCGAATGTGCTCGTTATCGGCGCGACCAACCGCGCCGACATGCTTGACCCAGCGGTGTTGCGGCCTGGACGCCTGGACGTCAAAGTGCGTATCGAGAGGCCCGACCGCGCCGCGACACTCGATATTTTGCAGCGCTACCTGAACGAAGACACACCAATCGCACGGACTGAGCTCACCCAACACGTCGATGCAGCGGCGGCGGCAGCGCATCTGTGTGAGGTGGTGGCACACGAAATCTTCGATGCTGACGCTCCATTGTTCGAATGTCTCGATACCGACGGCCAACCCCACTACATCGGCCGAGCCCAGCTGATCTCCGGCGCAGTTGTCAAAGCAATCGTTGACCGCGCAAAGCGTGCCGCCATCAAACGCGAGATCAACGGCGGCGAGACCGGCCTCGACGCGGGCCTTCTGCGTTCAGCGGTCCAAGACGAGTTCACGCACTCCGGCCACATGCCAACGCAAGGCTCACCGGACGAATGGGCCCGCATCCTGGGGCTAAACACACCAACCGGAACCCGCATCGTGAGCGTGCGCCGCCTAGAGAACGGTGAAGAAAACGGCGAAGAAACGGAACCGGCAGGGGATCAGTGAGGAACCAAAAAGCAGAGACCACACGCGTGAGTACGATCCAGCAACACGTCCCGGATGGTTTAGTAGCCGCCGGACTAGTAGGGCGGGCACCCGGTGAACGGATCATGGGCACCGAGACCGAATACGGGGTCATCGCCCCCGGTTCCGGGCTGACACCAACACAGCTCTCCGCGGCGGTAGTGACCGCGATGGGGGAGGCACTCGAACAGCTCGGCTCAGCAAGCGCTGCCGCCCCGTGGGATTACCTGCATGAGCGGCCGCTTGATGACGCCCGCGGCTTTTCGATGAGACGCGCAGACGCCCACGAATCCCAGCTGACCCATGAAGGCACCTCAGTTGCCCCAGGGGCTGCGGCTAAGGGTGGTTCGGGCAGGATTCTGATGAACTCGGTTTTGGGTAACGGTGCCCGCTTCTATGTTGATCACGCTCACCCCGAATATTCCTCCCCGGAGAGCACGAACTCCTACGATGCCGCGGTGTGGGATCAGGCAGGTGACCGCCTGGCGAGCGCGGCGGCGCGGATCGCTAGCGGGCGCATCGGGCACGAGATTCTTCTGCACAAGAACAATGTGGACGGTAAGGGTGCCTCGTATGGAACGCACGAGAATTATCTGACCCCGCGTGCGTTACCGTTCGATGCCCTCGTGTCAGGCCTGCTGCCGTTCTTCGCTACTCGGCATATCGTCTGCGGCTCCGGCCGGGTTGGTCTGGGGCAGTTCGGTGAGAAACCGGGTTTCCAGATCTCCCAGCGTGCCGACTATTTTGAGCAGCGCGTAGGGTTGGAAACCACTCTGCGCCGCCCACTGGTGAACACGCGGGATGAGCCGCATGCTCAACATAGTCGTTTTCGCCGCTTGCACGTGATTGTGGGGGATGCGAATTGTTGGTGTGTTTCCGCTCGCCTTCGTATGGGTGCAACCAGCTGGGTTCTGCGGCTCATCGAAGCAGGCCGATGCCCGCGCGTTGAGATTGTTGATCCGGTGGCCGCGGTGAAAATTTTCTCCCACGACCCCGCATTGCAGGTTCAGGTGCCAACGATTGATGGCCAGCGCGTGAGTGCGCTTGATATCCAGGAGAGCTATCTCGAAGCGGCGGAAGCCTACGCCGCAAGCGACGCCGAGGCTACCGGAGCGGAGCGCGAGGTGTTGCCACTATGGCGGCGGGTGATCGATGCGTTGCGTGCTAACGACACTGTCGCTGACCGGTTAGTTGAATGGCGCGGTAAATACGCGCTACTGCGGGCCTATGCCGCTCGTGGCGGGCTCGACATTGAGGATCCGGACGCCTGGGAAGCAGACCAGCTCAAGCTCATCGACCTGCAATGGTCTGACATGAGGGAAGGTAAAGGCCTAGCGTGGGCACTTGAGCGCGCCGGCAAAGCAGAAACCGTGCTTGCGGAGGCCGATATCGTTACGGCAATGACCACACCACCTGCCAACACACGCGCGTGGGCCCGTGGCCAGGCCGTGACAACCTTCGGTAGCCAACTGAACGCCGCATCGTGGGAGAGCCTGACCTTCGAAGCCAACGGCCGCATCGAACACATCGACATGCCCGTGCCGTGGGCGGGCACCCGCGAGGAAGTCAGCGCCACATCCCCGAACGAATTCCGCTTGGGCGAATTCTGTTCATCCATCAACGCATCAATGAACGCACACACGGCGAGCGCGAGCGACCCGCACGCCCTCTAACAGGCGGGTTTGTAGCATGGAGGCACACAGCAACCGGCATGCAAAGACCACCGGGAACTGAAACGGCATAGGGAAGTAGGGAGTAGAACATGGCCCAGGAACGCATCAACCAACAGAGCGAATCACCCGCGGAACAGAGCAACGAAACCGCGGACACCCCGCAGATCAACACGCAGGGTCAGGACGCAGGCGTGGATTCGATCCTCGATGAGATCGACGGATTATTGGAAAGCAACGCTTCCGAGTTCGTTTCCGGCTACGTGCAAAAGGGCGGGCAGTGAGCCAGCAGTACCCTGCCGCGAACCGGATTGTGGGCTTGGAAACCGAATACGGTCTTGCCTACAGCGCTCGTAGCGGGCGTGCCCCTGAGGTCGATGAGGTTGCCAAGCATTTATTTCAGCCGGTGATCGAATGGGGACGAGCGACCTCGGTGTTCCTACCGAACGGTTCGCGGCTCTATCTGGATGTCGGGTCCCACCCCGAGGTTGCTACCGCCGAATGCTCGATGCTGGGCGAGGTGCTCGAACAGGACCGTGCAGGGGCGCGGACCCTGGAACAGCTTGCACAGATAGCCGAGGACTCCTGGGAGGATTCACCCCATCCAGGGACCGTGCACCTGTTGCGTAATAACGTGGACTCCGCCGGTAACGCTTTCGGTTGCCACGAGAACTATATGATCCCGCGTAAGCTGGCTGCTGCCCGGCTGGCCCATACGCTCATCCCTTTTTTGGTAACACGCCCGTTGCTATGCGGCTCAGGCCATATCCGTTTGTTCGATGACAAACCCCGCTATGTGCTCTCTCCGCGCGCCCGGCACATGTGGGAGGCCGTTTCCTCAGGTTCGACCCGTTCCCGCCCGATGATCAACACCCGCGATGAACCACATGCGGATGCGGCTAAGCACCGGCGTCTGCACGTGATTGTGGGCGACACCAATGTGTCTGAGGCTTCCACCTTATTGAAGGTCGCTTCGACGTGGCTTGTTTTGGATTGGCTCGAGGCCGGTGGCGGGTCTGATCTTGGTGAGATAGCGCATCCGGTGGATGCGCTACGTGCCGTGTCTGATGACGCGGACGGGTACACGCTTGTGAACTTCGACAACGGCCGCCGGCTTAGCGCTGTAGATGTTCAGGAGTATTTCTATGCACAAGCCGCAGCTCACGCTCAACGAAGTGGGGCTGTGGAGCGTGACCCGCTGATGGCCACCGCACTGACGTTGTGGCGCCGAACCTTGGATGCGTGGCAGGCCGAAGACCTCAGCACTGTTGCCACAACTTTAGATTTTGAGGCTAAACGCAGACTCCTAGAACGCAATGCTGCCCGCCGCGGAGTGGACTGGAGCCATGCCTCCATGCGCCGCCTCGAACTCGCTTATCATGAGCTGGCCCAACCGGGTAGTTCCTCGTTGCAAGAAAAACTGGAAGCCGCTGGTCTCTTGGAGCGGATAACAGCACCCGATGCGGTTGAACACGCACGTACCAATCCACCGCGCACCACACGGGCATTCTCACGCGGTGCATTGATCGCTGCAGCTAAGACGTGCGGGGCGGGGTATAAAGCTGATTGGATGAGCTTCCGGCTCACAGATATTGCCGAAACGAAAGTGCTCATGCCAGACCCGCTTGAGGCGACATCGCAGGCAGCGGCGGAGCTGATCGGTGCACTTCCTCTGAACCGGGAATCGCTTGGCTCCGGCGAACACGTGCGTGGCGTAGAGAACACCGCCACCGACATCGACACAGTTTTCGCTTCACTTCCCGCGCGAAACATGGTCCCAGGTGGACTGTAGAGTTAACCCACGAATATCCACCCTCGTCTCTGCTCATACTGCGAAGGAAGGTTTTCAGTGCGCAAACTAGCGACTGCAACCCTAGTCGGCACCCTGGCCCTGTCTTTGGCCGCATGCTCGGGCTCCAAAGATGAACCCGCTAGCTCGGCGTCCGGAGATAGTCAACTTCAAACAACAGAACAAGACACGGACAAGGGAAACACTGGCGCACCTGCTGACTTGGACTCCGTGAAGATCACCCATGAGGGCAAAGACAAAGTCGCAGCGGACTTCAAGAACCCGCTCAAGGGCGAAAAAGCCACAGCCAAGCTCGTCAACAAGGGTGATGGCGCCAAGCTTAAGGACGGTCAGAGCGTCCAGTTGCGTCTGGCGACCTTCGATGCAGAAACGGGCAAGGAACTGCAGCCGGGTAGCTTCAAGCAGCCGCAAGCGCTCACACTCGACAAGGACGCACTCGTTGGTGTTGAAGGGCTCTACGACGGTCTCAAAGAAGCGACCGTAGGCTCCGACATCGCTTACTTCATCACCTCGCCTAGCGTTGACAGCCCGCAGTTGTGGGTCATCCATGTTGAGGATGCGAAAGACCCGTCAGTGAAGTGGAAGAAGTCTTCGGAAAAGGGCGATAAGCCAAGCTTAGACAAGGGTAAGAAAGACACCTACACGGTAACCATCCCTGAATCTGACGCACCTAAGAAACTCCAGGTCGACGTCATCGACGAAGGCACCAAGGGGCCTAAGGCCACCAAGGAATCCATGCTGACGGTGCGCTACTCCGGCGCTAAATGGTCCGATGCCAAACAGTTCGACGGTAACTTCGACGCACCTGAACCAAGCACGTTCGGGCTCAACCAGGTTATTCAAGGCTGGACGGAAGGCCTCGAAGGCCTCAAGGCCGGCACCACGGTATTGCTCACGATCCCGGGGGATAAAGCCTACGGCGAGGAATCCCCAGGGGACACCGGCAACCCACCAAAGGGCACGCTCGTGTTCCTCGTGACCATCGAGAAGGTTGAAACCCAGCGGGACGCAACCGACAACGACTAACCAGTCAAAACATCGACCTCACAGCCTAAACACCGACCTCCAAGACGCAGGAGAAAAGCAGTATGTCTTTTGGACAGCGGAACTTTGATATCGACCGCGAGAAACCAGAAATCGACTTCCCAGGTAGCGAGGTACCAACCGAGCTGAAAATCATCGATGAGATCGAAGGCACCGGCTCGGAAGTCGCACGCGGCTCGCACGTGACAACCCACTACGTCGGCGTTGCTTTCTCCACTGGAGAAGAGTTCGACGCGTCCTGGAACCGTGGCCAGCCACTCGAATTCACCGCAGGCATCGGTCAGGTTATTCAGGGTTGGGACGAAGGCCTGCTCGGCATGAAGGTTGGCGGGCGCCGCCGACTCGAAATCCCAGCCAACCTCGCATACGGCGAACACGGAGCACCTCCCGCGATCGGCCCTAACGAAGCCCTCATCTTCGTGGTTGATCTTCTGGCAGTGCGCTAGAAAAGGCGTGTTAGAAGCCCGGAGAGAATCTAGCGCACGAAGCTAAGAAGCAACAGTGAGCAGAAGCAACGTTAAGCCCGTGAGCCCTGCGGCGAAAGCCGTGGGGCTCATGCGCGTGCTTACCTCGACTCGCATAGGACTCACTGCAGCCATGCTCCGGGAACGTATCCCTGAGTATCGCGGCCTCAGCGACGCCGCTTTTGAACGTGCATTTGAACGCGATAAGAGCCGTCTGCGCGCGCTCGGGCTTGAACTCACTGTGGAAAGGCTCGAAGCTGACGGCTTAGGGGAGGTGCGCTACCGCATCGACCTGCCCGCGCACAGGCTACCTGAGCTTCATTTGAGCGAGACTGAACGGCTTGTGACCTCTCTTGCCGCGGCCGCTGTTGGGGGTAGCAGTTGGGGATCCCACGCGCGTCGAGCATCCGCTCGGCTCGTTGGTGGTGCATCCGATCGCCTCAGTGGTAGGGAAACCTCGGGGCTCGGAGCACGTGTCGAGCTGAGCAACCCGCCAGAGGCCGCTGAAGCGTCGATCCTGGCAGCCTTATGCGAATATCCGGTCGCGTTCGATTACCGTGCGGCCAACGGTGAACTGACCTCACGCAGAATCATGCCGTGGGGTGTGGGGCAGAAAGCGGGCCGTTGGTACATGTTCGGTGGGGACATCGAACGCGGGGGCGAACGGATGTTCAGGCTCGACCGCGTCCAAGGGCATGTCGCGCAAGCCAACGCACGCAAAACCGAAATGGTCCACGAGATCTATGGGCGCCCGGATAAGTTTTCGATGCGTCAAGAGCTCGGCAGGTTGAGCGAGCGTGAGCCTCGCCATACGGTGCTGATCGCTGTTGCTGAAGGTACGGGAGCTGAGATGAAGGCTCGCGGCCGCAGCGTGGCTCACGGTGGTGGGGTAGAGGTCATCGAGATCCAGGGCGTCTATCCCGATGTGGTGCGGGAATGCGCGGCTATCGGGGCTGCCGTGGTCGATGCGGAAGCTGACATCGGTGTCCCGGAACTTGATGTGACAGAAACCGATCAGCCCGAACGCGCAGCGCTCGAGGATGTTGAAGCGTTGGTCGAGGCAGCCATTGCCGCGAATGCTGACCCAACAGGCGCTGATGCCGCGGCTCCGAGAGTGCGTATATCAGCAGGCGGAAGGCCTTCAACAGATCACGTCCTGGCTGATGTTGTGAGCTTGGTTGCTGTGATCCAGGGCGAAGGGATCACCGGCCTGGAAGACCTGGCGCATCGCTTCGGTGTGAGCGTCAGCGAAATCCAGCGACGGGTTGCAACCCTTGAGTTAGGTGCGCAGCTGACCGAAGACGCAGCGGGATCTCAAGAGAACTTTGCGTTGAGCATCGAGAACGGAAACGTTCAACTCACCGGAGGTGATGCGTTGAGGTACCCGCTCAACGTGTCATTGCAAGAAGCCACTGCATTACTTTTGGGCTGTCAACTGTTGGTTTCGATCCCAGGCATTGCCCCCACTGTCCATGCAGCGGCGCAGACTGTGATGCACAAACTGATGCAAGCACGCGAACAGCTCGGCGCCTTCGATAAGGTCGTCGCCATCGAGGCAGGAGAACCCGGCCACGAAACGGCAGGTTTTGCCCAGAAACTAGGCCAAGTGATCGCAGACCGGCGAACCGTTGAGCTCGAATATGCGGGCCTTGACGCCACCACGGAACGCAGCATCGATCCGCTCACTCTGATCAGGGTTGATGACAAGCTCTATGTGCGGGCGTGGTGCCATCTTCGAAGCGACGAGCGTACCTTCCTGTTGGAGCGCATCGTGCATATGAACATCACTGAGCGCGAAGCGACCCACACTCCGGTACACCCGTACGGCGTTCAAGCGCGCGGTACCCAAGAGCAGGGCGAAGGGATCGACGCCCTGGTCGCGTTCGGACCGAATGCAGAGTGGATGGCGCCCGCGTTCCGTCCCAGTGCAACCAAGCGCACCGAGCATGAACTCATCGGCCGCATCGAGGTGATCAGTGCTGAACGGGTCGCGCGTTCGGTCGCTGCAGCAGGCGGGGACATGCGCATCATCGCGCCGACCCAATTGCGGCACGACGTCAGCTTAGCGCTCGAGGGGTTACTCGATCGCTCACGGAAGTGCCGTACAGTGGGCACTGAACTGATTCGTGGCGTGACGGGATGCGCGCATTGAAGCAGATCCCGGCACACGATCCAAACCCCAACCATCAGGAGCAGAAGTGAATTGGTTCATGTGGACCTTGTTATGGCTCGCACTTTCCCTGGGGCTGATCGCGATGCTCGCCTGGGGCGCCCTGCACTTGTGGCGTAAAGTGCGTGCTTCGCTCGTGGATGTGTCTCAAGCAAGTGAGAAGATCGCCGATGCGTTACAGACTGACGCTGAACCGGTCGCCTCGCTGAGCGCGGAAGGCCGCCACGGAACGCCCGTCGGCTGGGACGCCACCTTTGCTGACCCCGCCGTGGTGCGCGCGGCTCGAGCCAACCAACGCGATCAGCGCGTTGAAGCGCGCCGGAAGCGCCGCATCGACATGCTGTGGGCCACAGGACGGCCACGCCGTTGGGAAGACATCCATGACGTTGATGAGGACACCGCAGTCCGCTAACGCCAACGATGCCGGCTATGCCCAGGCACAACGGCGAAACCTCAAGCCACACTCCGCTAAGCCTGAGTGCCGACGTCTCGGAACCGCGGGCGTCTCGCAACCGCGGACGTTGCTCACCTGCCTGGGTAGACCCCTGCACTAGAATAAGAGAAGTTAGATGACAGCCCAGCTATGGCGGGTTGTCTTACCGAACGCTTGAAGGAGCATCACGTATGCATGCGCCGTCACCCATCGCCTGGGCGATCATCATCGTCGTCATTCTTGTGCTGTTCGCGTTGCCCAAGTTGCCGACCATCGCACGCAGCCTGGGTGAATCGACCCGCATCTTCAAATCCGAGATGCGTCAGATGAAAAAGGACGAAGAAGCGGCCAAGGCTTCCGAGAAGGATGGCAAGGCGGAATCCAGCTCGGCTGAGAACCAGCCCAAAGAGCCTCTCGAAGGCCGCATCGTAGACACCCCGCAGGCTCGGGAAGAGAACAAGTAATCCTTCAGTGGTGTCGAGCACTCGGCGGAAGAACACCGGCGGGCACATGCCCTTAAAGCGGCACTTTAAAGAGTTCCGCAACCGGCTCATTGTTTGCGTTATCACGCTACTGGTCACGTCCATCGTTGGCTTTTTCCTGTATAAGCCAGTCATGGCGTTCATGATCGAGCTCGTTTCCGATCTTGGTGGAACCATCAACTTCGGTTCGGCGATCGCCCCGCTCGATGTCATGATCAGGGTCGCCCTGTGGATCGGTATGGTCTTGGCGGCACCGATGTTCATCTGGCAGATCTGGGCGTTCATCGTCCCTGGCCTGTTACGGAAGGAAAAGCGCCTCACGGTTTCCTTCATGGCGGCGGCGATCCCGCTGTTTCTGATGGGTGTGGCGCTCGGCATCTATGTGATCCCGCATGCGCTCCGGTTCTTCCTCTCGCTAACCCCTGACCAGGCGGACAACATCATCCCGGTCATGGACTTCTTGCCGTTCGTGACCCGCCTGACTCTCGCGTTCGGGATTGCGATGGTTCTGCCGGTCGGGATGGTTGGGCTCAACTTGGTGGGGATTTTGCCTGCTAAGTCGATTCTGAAGCATTGGCGGATCACGGTGTTTCTGATCACCGTGTTCTCAGCTGTGGCCGCACCCGGTGGTGACGCGTTGAGCATGTTCTTCATCGCCGGTCCCATGCTGGTGCTGTTCATCGCGGCCACACTGTTCTGTTGGATCCTGGACCGGCGGCGGGCCAAACGCGAGGCCAAGAACCGCGAAGCGGCACCAACCGAGGTCGAGGCCGCTCGGGCTGTATCGGCGCCCAAAGGAAGTGATGAGCTTTAGACGACACCGCGGAAACCCGCCCACCGCGTCAACCGACCCCAGCAGGAGTCAAGAAAGCATCGAGGACAAGACGTGTCATCTGAAGTAGAGGGACTCAGCCCCGCCGAGCGCTTCCAAGCAGCAGCAGCCAGGCAACGCCGTAACCGGAACGAGGTCGGCCGGTTCACGTCGCAATTCTCGTTCGTTTTGGATGAGTTCCAGCTCACGGCTTGTGACGCGCTTGAAGCCGGGCGCGATGTCCTGGTTGCCGCTCCGACAGGCGCCGGTAAGACCATCGTAGGTGAGTTCGCGGTGCACTTGGCGCTGGCCCGCGGCACTAAGGCGTTCTATACGACCCCGATCAAGGCGTTGTCGAACCAGAAGTTCTCTGACTTCGCCCACACGTATGGCGCCCATAACGTCGGGTTGCTGACGGGGGACACGAGCATCAACTCTGAGGCCCCGGTAGTTGTGATGACCACCGAGGTTCTCAGGAACATGCTGTATGCGGGCTCCACAACCCTCGAGGGACTTGAATATGTGGTCATGGACGAGGTCCACTACCTGGCGGATAAAGACCGGGGCGCGGTGTGGGAAGAGGTTATTCTGCATTTGCCGCAACGGGTCCAGGTGGTTTCGCTTTCGGCTACGGTTTCCAACGCTGAAGAGTTCGGCGGGTGGCTGAACTCAGTGCGCGGGGCCACCGATGTGGTGGTGACCGAGCACAGGCCTGTCCCGCTCAGTCAGCATGTTCTGGTGGGCAAGCAGCTGGTGGATCTGTTCGCTGAAGATGTTTCCTTCGAGGAGACCGCCGGTGTTGACCAACTGGTGAATCCGCACCTGCTGCGGCTTGCTCAGCAGCAAAACTCCCGTGGCGGTTTGAGGGATTGGCGCGCGCCACGAGGTAGCCGTTCACATGGTCGAAATGAGCGCGAGCGGCGTGGCCGCAACCGTCGTGGCGGGCGTGGCCGTCAAGGCGGGCGCGCTAAGCGTTCTAAAGAGTTCAAGGAAGATGCGCGGCGTTATAGCCGTGGGGAAAGCTACTCGGCGCACCGTGCTGAGGGGAGCGCTCATGCTCGCATTGGGCATGAACAGCATGAAGAACATCACCTCGTTCCGGCAAAGGCCCAACGGTCTGACGTGGTGATGACGCTGAAGAAAGCGCACCTGTTGCCAGCGATCGTGTTCATTTTCTCGCGGAAGCAATGCGATCTCGCTGTCCAGCAGTGCATCAACGCGGGTCTGAGGCTTACGGACCAACACGAACAGAGGATCATCCGTGCCGAGCTGGATGAAGTAGCGCAGAATCTGCCTGCCGAAGACCTCGATGTGCTCGGCTATTGGCAGCTACGTGAGGGCTTGCTGCGAGGCATTGCCGCGCATCACGCCGGCATGGTTCCAGTGTTTAAGGAAGCCGTGGAGCGCCTGTTCGTGCGCGGGGTGGTCAAGGTCGTTTACGCGACGGAAACCCTCGCTCTGGGTATCAACATGCCCGCACGTTCAGTGGTGTTGGAGAAGCTCGATAAGTTCAACGGCGAAACACATGTCCCGATCACCCCGGGGGAATACACCCAGCTCACCGGACGGGCCGGGCGCCGCGGAATCGATGTTGAAGGGCACGCGGTAGTGACGTGGCATCGAGGGATGGAGCCGGGCGAGGTTGCCGGGCTTGCCTCGAAGCGCACGTATCCACTGAATTCAAGTTTCCGCCCAACCTACAACATGAGCCTCAACCTGGTTCGCCGGTTGGGGGCTCCGAAAGCGCGTGAAGTCCTTGAACGGTCTTTCGCTCAATACCAGGCCGATGCTTCTGTTGTGGGGCTTGCCCGCCAGCTGGATTCGCGTGAAGAATCCCTCGATGGCTACGCGGAAGCCATGCAGTGTCACTTGGGTGATTTCAAGGAATACGCGCAACTTCGTGCCGAGCTTTCTGCCGCCGAGAAAGCGGCTTCCTCGGGACGTAACCGTGCCCGCAAGAGCGCTATCGAGATGTCGCTGGAATCGCTAGTTCGCGGCGACATCGTTGAGGTGGGCGGCCGGCGCGGGCTTGGCGTTGTTGTCGTGACCCAACCCAGCCCGTCCTTGCGCGACCCGCGTCCGTTCGTGGTCACGATGGAAGGGGCGAGCCGCCGCCTGAGCGTCAATGACCTCGACGCTCCGATTGAGGTTGTGGCGCGGGTCAAGGTCCCTAAGTCTTTCAAGGGAGCTTCCCCTAAGGAACGCATCGAGTTGGCCCGCCGGGCACGTAACGCAGCGGCCAACAGGTCGCCCAAGCACCGCCCGCGGACTGTAGGGTTCACGTTCCCGGGTCAGCAGGACGCGAACGAACGCATCGAAGAACTGCGTGCCAAGCTCAAAGACCACCCGTGCCACCAGTGCCCTGACCGTGAACAGCATGCGCGTTGGGCCGAGCGCTATCAGCGCCTCAAAAGAGAAACAGACCGCCTCCACGGAGAGATTCAGGCACGCACCAACTCGATCGCGCGAACCTTCGACCGTGTTCTGCACGTCTTGGAGGAGGTCGGCTACGTCAAGGGACGCGGCCAAGATGCGCGGGTCACTGACGCGGGCACTGTGATGCTGCGGATGTACGGCGAGCGCGATCTGTTGACGTGCCTGGTAGCTAATACGGGGTTGTTCTCTGGTCTTTCCCCGGCGGCGATGGCCGCGGCTGCGACGATGTTCGTGTTCATGCCTAAACGGGATGCGGATGTGGTTCCGCACGTGTGGCCTACCGGTGTTCGCCCGATCTGGGATGAAGCCGTGAGCATCGCTGAGGAGCTTTCTCACTTGGAGAAGAAGCACCACATCGAGCCGACGCCCGCCCCGGATTGTTCGCTTGTCCAGCCGATGCACAGTTGGGCGACGGGCGAGGACCTTGCTGATGCGCTTTTTGCGTCCCCGATTGAGGCCGGCGATTTTGTACGTTGGGCTAAGCAGACCATCGACTTTTTAGGTCAGGTTGCTAGCAACGAGGCGATCGCCCCGGATGTGTGTGCGAGTGCGGCGGCTGCGGCGGATCTGATCTCGCGAGGCATCGTGGAGGCCTCCTCGGTGGTCGAGGAAGCGTTAGAAGAAAAGGAGACGCATGACTAAGCCAGTCATGTATGTGGGCGCTGCGATTTATGCGCCGGAGGATCCGTTCGCCACTGCAATGTTGGTTGAGGACGGAACGATCGCGTGGATGGGTACCCACGCTGCCGCGAAGACGATCATCTCTGATGCCATGACGGTCGTTGATGTTGAAGGCGCACTCATCGCGCCGGCTTTCGTGGACTCTCACGCTCATATCACTGAGACCGGCAGGCATCTTTCGACTCTGCAGCTGGATCATGTGCGCTCCAAGACTGAGTTTCTGGATGAATTGTCCCGCTACGCGGCCGGCTTGGGCGAGAAACAGCGTGTTTTGGCGTCCGGTTGGGATGAGACGCTGTGGGATGAGGCGGCTTGTGAAGGTGACGCTGGAGTAGCGGACGGGGCAGCTTTGCCGACCGTAGCGGAACTGGACCGTGCGGTGGGGTCCCGCCCGGCCTATATTCTGCGTCGAGACTTGCACACGGCTCTGGCCTCGAGTGCGGCACTCACCGCGGCTGGCCTGGACGTTCCATCGGGTGAGCTTGATGGTGCGTGGATGAGTGAACAAGAGCATCATGCGTTGCGAGACTGGGCGCTCACAGCTAGCGATGATGAACTGCGTGATTGGCAACGGAGAGCTTTGAGCAGTTTCGCTCAGACGGGGCATGCGCTGGTGACGGAGATGGCGGCACCGCACGTTTCGGGCGGGCGTGACCTCGAGGTTCTTCTGGCAACGTGCGAACAAGAGGCTCGGGCTTTCCCTTCGGTGGATGCGTTCTGGGCGCAGCTTGTCGAGACTGAAGAGCAGGCGCGCGAGCTCGTGGCGTCTTTCAGCTCCAACAGCCGTTACAGGCGTTTAGCTGGCATCGGCGGGGATTTGTCGATGGATGGTTCGATTGGCGCCTATACCGCGGCGCTTCGCCAGGATTATGCGGACGCGCCGGGGGAGAAGGGGCAGTTGCTGCTAACCCCTCGGCAGGTAGCGGCGCACGTGATCGCGTGCGTTACCGCGGGCGTCTCGACAGGCTTCCACGCGATCGGCGATGCGGCGCTGGACGCGCTCCTGGAAGGGTATCGGCTCGCCGCTGATGTGGTGGGTGCCCGTGCGATCCGGCAGCAACGGCACCGCATCGAACATGCTGAAATGCTGGATGCTGCACACATTGAGACGATGCTGGACTACGGCCTCACCGCGAGTGTTCAGCCGCGCTTCGATGAGTTGTGGGGTCATACAGGCGACATGTATGAGGCCCGCCTAGGCGTCGAGCGGGCTGGCGGTATGAACCCGTTCGGTTCGCTCTCTGCGGCGGGGGTTCCGCTCGTGTTCGGCTCGGATGCCCCGGTGACCCAGGCTCATCCGTGGAAGGCGATTCGTGCGGCGATGCATCACCACGATGCGCAACAGACTCTGCCTGCACGCGCGGGATTCCTCGCTCATACGCGCGCCGGCTACCGCGCCTTGAATAGTCCTGACCCTACGGCGGGTGTCTTGCGTTGGGGAGCTTCAGCGACGTTTGCGATCTGGGAACCGAGCGAGCTCGTGGTCGGTTCTGCTGATCAGTCGCGAACCAGTTTCTCAACGGATGCGCGGGCACGGACCCCGATGCTTCCGGACCTTGACGGTGAGAAGCTGCCGGAGTGCTGGGCGACGCTGCGGCATGGCGAAATTTTATGGGACGCTCAAGGTTTGCACCCATAATGGTGTGGGCCGCTGCGCAGTCAGTGCTGTGCAACGGTCGCCTAAGCGTGGATGAGGATTGTGAAAGGTTAGACTAAACACTGTGCGTGTATTGACTATCATCCCTACATACAACGAGATTGAGACGCTCGAAAGCATCGTTAAGCGTGTTCGTGCCGCGGTTCCACACGTGGACGTTTTGATCGCCGATGACAACTCTCCTGACGGTACCGGCAAGCTCGCTGACGAGATCGCCGAGCACGATGAGAAGGTTTTCGTTCTGCACCGTCCGGGTAAGCAGGGCTTGGGTGCCGCATACCTCGCTGGTTTCGGGTGGGGTAAAGAGCGCGGCTATGACGTCTTGGTGGAGATGGACGCTGACGGCTCGCATCAGCCAGAGCAGTTGCCTCGCTTGCTGCGTGCGATCGAACGCGGCGCGGATGCCGTGATTGGTTCCCGTTGGGTTCCTGGGGGCGAGGTCAAGAACTGGCCGGCGTCCCGCAAGCTGCTTTCGAAGGCCGGATCGTTCGTCTCCCGCTTCTTCTTGGGCCTGAACTTGAAAGACATCACGGCTGGCTTGCGCGCATATAGGGTGGAGATTCTCACGGATGAGCTGCTCGGCTCGATTGAGTCTGTCGGCTACGGTTTCCAGATCGACATGACCTTCCAGATAGCACTGGCTGGACACAAGATTGTTGAGGTTCCCGTGACCTTCATCGACCGTGAGCTGGGCGAATCGAAGATGAGCGGCAACATCATCGTCGAAGCGTTGCTCAACGTTGTTCGATGGGGCCTGAAGGCTCGGGCGAAAAAGCTCGTTAGCTTGTTCAAGGGCTAAGCGTAAATCTGCTGAGCAACCCAACATACACGGTGAGGGGCGGTACCGATGTTCTCGGTACCGCCCCTCACCGTGTATGTACTCGGCCTTCTAGCGTTCAGCCGGTCGGGTGAGCCTTATTTCTTCGGCTTTTCTCCGCGGGCCTCACGCAACTGGTTCAAGCGGTCTTTGAGGATAACTTCGAGTTCGTCGAAAGAGCGACGCTCCAGCAGCATGTCCCAGTGGGTTCGAACCGGTTTTTCCTTGGTTGGTTCCTCTTCGCCACCGTCAATCCGCTTAGCCTTCTTGCCGGTCTTGGTGTACCAAACGGTCGGGACGTCGGCTTCGAGGGCGAAAACGACATCCATGCGTTCGCCGTCTTCAGTCTCGTAGGTTACGGTCTGACGAGCTGCAGGCTCGACACCTGCCTCAGACTCCATCGACTGAGATCCAAGACGCATACCGCGTAGGCTGCGATCGCTCACACATTCTCCTCAGTGTTTGCTTGTCGTTGTTTAATTCCAGTGAAAAATGATTCGCAGGGTGCAACAACGATGCCGGCGGAATTATTCCCGCACATCATGGTGCACCCTGCGAGCCAGGCAGGTTAGTTCTTCGCGTCCGTTCCAGCCGTCCCGCTGGCTTCGGAGGAATCCGAGGCGAAAGCGCTACCGAATGAAGCGCCAGGGCTGCCGAAGGCGTTGCCGAGGCCCTTCATTGCATCAGTGACATCGGTCGGGATGAACCAGAGCTTATTCGATTCACCTTCGGCGATCTTTGGTAGCTGCTGCAGGTACTGGTACGCCAGCAGCTTAGGAGAGGCGTCAGCTGTGTGGACCGCTTCGAAGACGTTGCGGATCGCTTCAGCTTCACCTTGTGCACGCAAAACAGCGGCCTTCGCTTCACCCTCAGCCTTGAGGATCTGAGCCTGGCGTTCACCCTCAGCAGTCAGAATCTGGGACTGCTTGACGCCTTCTGCGGTGAGGATCGCGGCACGGCGGTCACGTTCAGCACGCATCTGCTTTTCCATCGAGTCCTGGATGGACATCGGCGGATCAATCGCCTTGAGCTCAACGCGGGATACGCGGATACCCCAGCGGCCGGTCGCCTCATCGAGAACACCGCGCAGCTGACCGTTGATGCGGTCACGCGAAGTCAGGGCTTCTTCAAGGTTCATGCCGCCGACCACGTTACGTAGCGTCGTGGTGGTCAGCTGCTCAACGGCGCGAATATAGTTCGCGATCTCGTAGGTGGCATCCTTCGCGTTAGTGACTTGGTAGTAGACAACGGTGTCAATGTTGACCACGAGGTTATCTTCGGTAATCACCGGCTGCGGCGGGAAGGTCTGAACCTGTTCACGCAAGTCGATGACCGGGCCGAGACGGTCGATGAACGGCACCACCAGGGTCAGGCCCGCTTTCGCGGTGCGGTGGTAACGGCCCAAACGTTCAACGATGCGTTCACGAGCCTGCGGGATGATGTGGATGGACTTGACTAAAACGATGAGCGCAATCACCACAACCACGAGCGCCACAACGAGCGCCGGGGAGAGGAACGGCTCCGAGGAGTCTACTGATGACATAGGTTAGCTTTCGTGTGTCCGGACAGGGGAGATGTAGGCGGTTGCACCCTGGATGCTGTCAATCGTGACGTATTCACCTGGTGCGATGCCTTGAGCAAGATTGGTGCGGGCGCTCCATTCGTCGCCTTCAACGCGGATGAGCCCGGTCTGCTTAGTGACTCGTTCAAGGACGAGGGCTTCACTGTTGATGAGCCGGGAAACGTTGGAGCGGGCGTCTGTGGTTCGTTTGCGCAACATCCGCATCGCGAAGGGCCGCAACGTTGTCATCAGGATCAAAGAAACCACACTGAACACGATGAGCTGCAACCAAAATTCAGCGTCGGCCAGCGATGTGAGGGTAGCGGCGAGGGCCCCACCTGCGAGCATCGCGAACCATAAATCGAGCGAGAGCATCTCGATTCCGAGCATGACGAGCATCACGATGAGCCAAAACGCCCAACCGTTTTCCATGATCCAATGCATCATGACCCTATCTTCGCATGAGTTAGGGAATTAGTGGATTTCACTGGTCTCATGGCTGCTGGTTCGCTGGGGACGCTCACTGTTTGAGCAGAATGATCAGTTTGAAAAGAATGTTCACTGTTTCTTGAAGGCGCTGATCATGACGTTGCATGTGACCTGCAAGGCTGAATGGGTCTGGGCCGTTTCGGGAACGTGCCTGTCCCATTCGCTTTCGACGCGCGCACGGATCTCATCGCGGCTGTGATGATGCCCGGCTGGACCCATGTGCGCTAGAGCCGATACCGCCTGAGGCTCTAGCAGCATCGTTTCTTTGAGGCTGTGTTCGCCCACAAGACGGAAACCGTGGCGAGCGGCATCAGCGAGCAGGTATTCCTGTTTTCCTTCTTGGATCGCTAAGAGGCCTGCGAGATCGCGTATCTCAGCCAGATGCTCAGGTAGGGGAGTCACCACGATCAGCGCGCCGGATGGTTTGAGTGCTCGGTCGAATTCCTCCCAGTTGCGAGGAGCAAATACATTGAGGATTGCATCGGCTGAATGTGTGGGGATAGGCCAAGTGCGCCACACATCCCACACGAGGGCCAAAACATTGTCGATGTGCGCGGCACGCTGCGCTGCGGCGGGAGAAATGTCGAACCCGATGCCGCGTGCGCCAGCGCCCAGCCCGGCGATTGCGTGGGCGAGGTAATAGCCTGTGCCGCATCCGGCATCGAGCACAAGGGGAGCGGAGCAATGATCCGCTCTCTCTTTCGTATCGCTTGTGTGGTCAAGGCTGGCGTGCTTTGTTATGGCCTCCCGGATGGTGCGCGCGATCGGTTCGTAGTGCCCCGCTTCAAGGAACTGAATGCGTGAGGCCACCATGTCGCGGCTATCCGGTGTGAACGAGGTGCCGCGGCCGGTCAGTAGATTGATGTGTCCTTGGCGGGCGGCATCGAAGCGGTGGCCTGAAGCACACGATGCGGTAGCTGGCTTCCTATTGCCCTTGTACTCGATGGTCAATGGCGAGGGCTCGATGCCACATACAGGGCAGGTCAAGGTCCACGAAAATCCGTGTGAATCTTGAGGGGCGACCTCTTTTGTATCATGCATTGTTATGCTAGTGTTGTTGTCAGCAGGGGAGAGGTGCGGTGAAGGGCGACTCAAAACTGCAACGCCTCGCGGACTTCATGAGGTGTCGGCTCGGCCCACAGCCCCGCGTAGTTCTCATCGGTGCAGATGCTGCGGATATGGGCTTTGTCGATATAGATGATGCCGGCCAAGTGGTCGGTCTCATGCTGGAAGATGCGAGCCTGCCAACCTGAAAGATCGCGGATGTGTAGATTCCCGTCAAGGTCTTGCCATGTTGCGCGGATGTCAGCAGGGCGCTCGACTGCAGCCGTATAGCCTGGCATCGAAAGGCAACCCTCGTAATGCGTAGCCGTTCGATCGCCGATCGGTTCATAGGACGGATTGAGTACCACCATGAGCTCGAGCTTTTCCCGTTCGCGTGCCTCGGCGAAGCTAGCCGGTATTTCGTAGAGATCCTCGAGAACCGCCAAGCGAAGATTCGCGCCGACCTGGGGTGCGGCAACGCCGACGCCCGGCGCGTCGTGCATTGTGGCGACCATGCGTTCAACGAGTTCGCGTAACTCAGGCGTATCAGATCCATCCCAGTCATCGCAGACCTGACGCAAGACAGGGTCGCCAACATGCACAAGCGGCAGAGGCTCTGAAGAAAACGGCGCGCGTTCTGGGGCGTCAGCTTGGGGCTCGTTGGAGTGGGTGCTGGAGTGATTGTTTGACTCAGAGGACATGTGCATCATTATCGCACTGGGAAATGGTTCACGATGGGCTGTATGGACTGGATGGACTGTATTGCGGCGTCGTCGCGGCACCTATATAAAGCGCCGATAATCTACATTATGTCAAGTAATGTTGTGGTGCCCACGCCCCACCGGGCTCTGCCCGGCATAGACTGATGTGTATGCAACGTTTCGTGTGGATCCTGTGGCTCATCGTCGATCTCGCCCTCATGCTTGTCTTCGCAACCACAGGGCGTAGCTCTCATAATGAAGAACTCAGCGCCGGCGGGATCTTCCAGGTCGCGTGGCCGTTCATGGTTGCGGTCCTGATCGCATTCGCAGTGACCCGCGGATGGCAAACCTACTGGAAGATCTGGCCGCACGGTTTCATCTATTGGGCGTTGGTCGTCGTGATTGGCGTTCTGCTACGGATCGTCGGCGGAGCCACTGCAGCCCTGCCGTTCATTCTCGTGACAGCCGGTGTGCTGTTCCTGTTCTTGATTGGCCGCCGCATGATCAGCGGCCTCTTCATGCGCCACCGCGTCTGAACACCATAGGTGTGCCACTTCAGTGTTCATGTTTGTCTAAAAATGTATGGGCATATAGGTTGTGTGACTCCCCCGCGCGTACAGTGGTCTGCGAGTCCTAGATGCCCTGTATAAGTTGCCACGTATAAGGAGAGTCATGATTACCGCTTTTGTGATGATCGATGTTGAGGCCGAACGGATCCCGGAGACCGCCCAGGAGATTTCAGAGCTCGATGGCGTGGCTGAGGTGTACTCGGTTGCTGGCGGTGAATGGGACCTCATCGCTATCGTGCGTGTCATGAATCACGAAGACCTCGCTGAGGTTATCCCAAACCATCTCAATAAGGTCGAAGGTGTGGTCTCCACGACCACCAACATCGCGTTCCGAGCCTTCTCTCAACACGATCTTGAGGCAGCGTTCTCGCTGGGCCTCGAATAATAGATCCCTATATACGCGTGAGGCGTACCTAGTCTGGCCAACAGCTAGGTACGCCTCACGCGTTTAAGGATTTCCTCTTTATGCCTCTTGTGTCGCGGCAACCCAGGCTTCGAGAACCCTCTGAGCGGCACCCGAATCAATCGATTGCTCGGCTACTGCGTACTTCGCGGCAATTCGGTCCTTGAAAGAGCCTGAGGCTTCCTTGTCAAAGGCGACCAACGCAGCGGCTGCGTTGAGCAGGACCGCATCCCTGATAGGCCCCTTCTCCCCCGCCAAAACGTCGCGAACCACCTGTGCGTTGTGTTCGGCGTCAGCTCCGCGCAGATCATCCAAGGTAGCTCGTGGAACACCGATGTCTTGAGCATCGAATTCAAACGTTGCAACCTCGCCGTCACGGACCTCCCATACTTTGTTTGAAGTGGTGGTCGTGAACTCGTCAAGGCCATCCTCGCCACGGAAAACCAGGCCACGCTTGCCTCGCTTGGCAAGAACGCCAGCCATGATCGGAGCCATCGGGGCGATCGCGCAACCAATGACCGAAGCGCTCGGGTCAGACGGGTTAGTGAGAGGACCCATGAAGTTGAAAGCCGTAGGCACCCCTAGCTGTGCGCGTGCTGGAGCCGCGAACCGCATCGAGGGGTGAAAAACTTGCGCGAAACAGAACGTGAGGCCAGCCTTTTCAAGAACCGGGAGCAAATGCTCAGGTTGAACATCCAGCCGGACGCCAAGCGCCCCGATCACGTCAGCTGAGCCCGACGAGCTGGACGCTGCACGGTTACCGTGCTTCACTACACGCGCGCCAGCGCCCGCGCACACAAGCGAGGCCATCGTAGAAATGTTGACGGTGTTCTGGCGGTCGCCGCCAGTGCCGACGATGTCGAGGGTCTCCCCCTCCACGTTGAGCGGTCGGGCCGCGGCGACCATCGAATCCACAAGCCCAGTGAACTCATCGACAGTCTCCCCCTTGGTGCGCAACGCGATGAGGAAGCCGGCAACCTGCGCATCGGTTGCAGATCCCTGCATAATCTCACGCATCGCCCACGCTGCTTGGCTTGTCGTGATGTCACGCCCCTCCATAAGAGGCGCGAGGATCTGGGGCCAGGTAAAAACTTCACTAGTCATCGTCACGTGGCCAGGTTACAAGGTCGAAGCGAAATAATCGGTGAACGTGACGCTAAGCACGTAACTCTTTTCCTCACACAGAACTCGGATTCTCTGAGACGGACACCGCCTTGCCTGGTTGTTTGTTTCGTAACCACGAGAACCCCGAGAGCAAGCGGTTAATAGGGGATGTACGACACCAGAGGCGGCGTGCCGTTGGGCAAAACGGGTCGAAATAGGGATAATGGGTCTGTGACCACTGCGACTTCATCACTCAGCAAGCAGGGGCAGGCCATTCCTCGCCGCCCCAACATGGTGGCCGTCGGAACCATCGTTTGGTTGTCGTCCGAACTGATGTTCTTCGCGGCTCTATTCGCCATGTATTTCTCCCTCAAGGCCACAAGGCCAGACGTCTGGGCAGCGGATACCCAGCATTTGGCCTTCCCTCTTGCCTTGATCAACTCGACGATCCTTGTGCTTTCGTCCTTCACCTGCCAGATCGGCGTGAACAAGGTCGAAGCGCACGGTAAGCCTGCGGTTCCGCGGCGTACCGGCGGCATCTTCGAGATCGGCAAGTGGGGGCTGGCGGAATGGTTCATCCTCTCGTTCCTGATGGGTGCCATCTTCGTTGCCGTCCAGGCCTTCGAATACACCGAATTGGTACAGGCAGGCGTGACGTTCTCGTCCTCGGCCTTCGGTTCCGCATTCTTCATCACCACAGGCTTCCACGGCCTGCACGTGATCGGCGGTCTGATTGCCTTCCTGATCGTCATTGGACGTACCTACATGGCACGCAACTTCGGTGCCCATGAAGCGTCCTCTGCCATGGTCGTCTCCTACTACTGGCACTTCGTCGACGTAGTGTGGGTGGCCCTGTTCATCATCATTTACATCCTGAAGTAGTCAACGGCTCCCACCGTCATCACTTCATTGCCCATAAACCCGAATTGAGGATCCGCACGTGAAGGCTTTGTCCCAGCGCCGGCGCTCCCCGCTAGCACTCCTCGCCCTGCTTGTGCTCGGCTTGGTTGTGACTGGTGGCGTATATACAGTTGCCGGTTCCGTAACTTCCGCCAATGCTGAAGCTCAGGCAACCGCCGAGGGCGACGTAGAAAACGGCAGCAAGCTTTTCTCCGCCAACTGCGCAACCTGCCACGGTGCTAACGCTGAAGGCTCCCCTGCTGGCCCAAGCCTGATTGGTGTTGGCGCTGCATCGGTTGACTTCCAGGTCGGTACCGGCCGCATGCCTATGCAGATGCAGGGCCCACAGGCTCAGATCAAACCGAAGCAGTTCTCCGAGCAGCAGACCGCTGACCTTGCGGCATATGTTGCATCGCTTGGTGCAGGACCAGCTGTCCCATCCAAGGAGACCCTGGATCACTCCAACCTGACTCCAGAAGAGATCGCTGACGGCGGCACGATCTTCCGCGTTAACTGCGCTATGTGCCACAACGCCGGTGCATCTGGTGGTGCTCTGACCCGTGGTAAGTTCGCGCCAACCATTCACGGTGTTTCTGAAAAGCACATCTATGAGGCCATGGTCACTGGTCCTCAGAACATGCCAGTCTTCAACGACACCAACCTGCCACCTGACCAGAAGCGCCAGGTTCTCGGCTACCTCAAGATGCTTGAGAACGAGGGCAACCCAGGCGGCTTCCCGCTCGGTGGTTTGGGTCCGGTGGCTGAAGGTCTGTTCATCTGGACTGCAGGTCTCGCCCTGATCATTTCGTTCACCATCTGGATCACGTCGCGTCGCGCCTAATGATCCACGTGCTCCCCAACTAATGTTGGGGACGCATCATGTCATCTCCACTTGCACATCTAAGAGAAGGTAGTAAGCCACTATGAGCGACGAACGTCACGGCAACCCGCACACGTCGGGTGCCGTCGATCCGGTCGGTCAGGGGGGAACTCCTAAGGAGTTCCAGAACCCCGGTCTACCGCCGCACACCCCGCGTATCACCGACGTAGATCCGAAGGCCGAGAAGCGCGCTTCTCGTCAAGTCTTCGTCTTGTTCCTGATCTCCATCTTGGGAACAATCCTGTTCTTCTTCGGTTACTTCGGAGTCGGCCACACCGGCATCGAAATCGGCACCAAGCTGCGCTTGCAGAACACGCTGATCGGTCTGGGTACCGCATTCGCGATGCTCGGTATCGGTCTTGGCGTCATCCACTGGGCTAAGTCCCTGATGCCAGACCATGAAGTTGTTGAAGAGCGCCACGAGATCGCTCCTGAGGCTGGCCGAGCTGAAGCTCAGCAGATGATCGAGGAGATCATCGAAGAGTCCGGCATGAGCCGCCGTAAGGTCCTCACCGGCACGCTCATCGGCGCAGCTGCTATCGCGCCGCTTCCAGCAATCTTCATGTTCCGCGACCTTGATCGCACCAAGAAGACCGCGAACCAGATGGTTGACTCTCTGCGTCACACTATGTGGCACGAAGGCGTCCGCCTCGTTCGTGACCCTTCAGGTCTGCCGATTAAGGCATCCGATATCCAGATCGGTTCTGCAGTGCACGTTATTCCTGAGGGCCTCAACGAGCTCAAGGAAGACAAGCTCAACGAGAAAGCCAAGGCTGTTGTGCTTGTCATGCGCCTGTCTGAAGACCGGATGCACATCTCCCCTGGTCGTGAAGACTGGCATGTCAACGGCATCGTTGCATACTCCAAGATTTGCACCCACGTTGGTTGCCCTATCGCACTGTACGAGCAGCACACGCACCACCTGCTGTGCCCATGCCACCAGTCGACGTTCGACCTCACGCAGGAGTGCAAGGTTGTCTTCGGCCCAGCGTCGCACGCTCTGCCGCAGCTTCCAATCACCGTTGACGACGAAGGCTTCCTTGTTGCGCGTAGCGACTTCCAGGAGCCTGTTGGCCCGAGCTACTGGGAGCGTGGTTGATCACTATGACTAATACGGTCACTGAATACGAGGCAAAGACCAAAACTGGTCGTATTGCCAACTTTGTGAACACCCGCACGGGCGCTCAGTCGCTCGTCAAGGAGTTCGGCCGCAAGGTCTTCCCTGACCACTGGTCGTTCATGTTCGGTGAGGTAGCCCTCTACTCGTTCGTGATCCTCCTTCTGTCCGGTACGTTCCTGACGCTCTTCTTCGATCCGTCGATGACGCACGTCACTTACGATGGCTCCTACCCTGGTCTCCAGGGAATCGGAATGTCCGCTGCCTACCACACCGCGTTGGACCTTTCCTTCGATGTGCGTGGCGGCCTGTTCATGCGTCAGCTACACCACTGGTCTGCACTGCTGTTTGTAGCAGCGATGTCCGTGCACATGTTGCGCGTGTTCTTCACCGGCGCGTTCCGCCGTCCACGTGAACTCAACTGGGTTGTCGGTTGCGTCCTGTTGATCCTTGGTCTCGCAGCTGGCTTCACCGGCTACTCGCTACCAGACGATCTGCTTTCCGGTAACGGTCTGCGCATTATCGATGGCGTTATCAAGGCCATCCCGATCGTTGGCACGTACATCTCGATGTTCCTGTTCGGCGGCGAGTTCCCAGGCGAGCACATTATTCCTCGCCTCTACGTGCTCCACATCCTCGTGGTTCCAGCGATGATCCTCGCGATGATTGTCGTCCACTTGATGATGGTCGTCGTTCACAAGCACACCCAGTACCCTGGCCCGGGCCGCACCAACAACAACGTGGTCGGCTACCCGGTTGGTCCTGTCTACGCAGCTAAGGCTGGCGGCTTCTTCTTCGTCGTCTTCGGTGCCTTGGCATTCATCTCGGGTGTCTTCCAGATCAACGCGATCTGGCACTACGGCCCATACGACCCATCGCCGGTCTCCGCGGGTACTCAGCCTGACTGGTACATCGGTTGGGTTGACGGCGCGTTGCGTCTCATGCCAGGTATGCTCGGCGACTTCTCGTTCGAGCGCGTCGTATCGCTCCCATGGGGTGACAACACGTTCGCATTCGCAGTGCTCTTGCCAGCGCTTGGCCCGGCTCTGTTCCTGTTCGCGCTGATGTTCGGCTGGCCATGGATCGAACGCTGGATCACCAAGGATAACCGCGAGCACCACATCCTCGACCGTCCACGTAACGCTCCGTTCCGTACGGCCGTTGGTGTTGCAGGTGTGATCTTCTACTGCGTCATGTGGGCTGCAGCGTCCTCTGACCTCGTAGCAACGCACTTCAAGGTTTCGCTCAACGATGTCACCTACTGGTTGCGTGTCCTGTTCTTCCTGGGCCCAATCCTCGGCTTCATCATTACCCGCCGAATCTGCATCGCGCTTCAGCGTAAGGACCGCGAGACCGTCCTGCACGGTAGCGAATCCGGCATCGTTCTGATGAGCCCAGACGGTGGTTTCCACGAGAAGCACAACGAGCTCAGCGAATACGACCGTTGGCGCTTGGTCTCCTACAACTCCCCTGCCTACATCCCGGCCCAGCCGGATGAAGACGGCAAGATCTCCAAGAAGGAGCGCCGCCGCGCCAAGTGGGCCAAGTTCTTCCTCGAGGACCGTGTTGCACCGGTCACCCCGGCAGAACTCGAAGCAGCTCACGAACACCACGATGAGATCGAAGGATCTGATCACCGTTCGGTAGAGAAGTAAGCTTCACTCCACACAACAGCTGAGGGTGGGTTCGAAACGAAAGTTTCGGACCCACCCTTTTGCGTTACCCGGGTTCTTTCGACAGCATCCTTGTAGCCAACAGCCACGCTCAACTGGTGTGTATAATTCATAGCCATGAACAAGTGATCTCCACCCCGCTTCTAACGGCAGCAGTCGGCACGCTATAGGTGCCCATTGTGTTGCTAGAGCCCAGCAATGCTCAGGAGATCACTATGCCTTCCATCAAGCTCGACCATATTTCTTTCGCATACGGTTCAAACCAGGTACTAGATGAGGTGTCACTCAACGTTGGTGATGGTGAGCGAGCCTTCCTTGTGGGACCCAATGGCTGTGGCAAAACCACGCTCTTGAACGTCGCCTCGGGGCTACTTAAACCAGACAGCGGTCGTATCACCTCCCGGGTTGTTGGCGCACCGATTCCAGAACCGGAACGCTTCAACGGTACTGTAGCGGAGTATTTTGCGACCGCGTTGGCACCGTTGCATGAACTGTCTCGACGCTTCGAAGAAAACACTGCATCGCTAGCTACTGGCGACACCGGCGCCGAGCGCGAATACGACCAGCTTTTGGCAGCGATGACCGCACACGATGTCTGGTCACTCGAAGCACGCCTAGATGAAACACTTGAAGGCCTAGGTCTAGGGGTGCTTTCCGGTTCCTCGGAACGTCTGCTCACGAGTCTCTCCCCCGGTCAGTGTGCACGCCTTCACTTAGCTGCGCTGCTCACGCTACAACCAGACGTGCTGATACTCGATGAACCGACAAACCACCTGGACCGTGAAGCGATCGACTTCCTCACCGCGATGGTCACCAAGTGGCCCGGCCCTGTGCTTGTAAGCAGTCACGACCGTCTGTTCATTGAGAACGTTGCGACTGTCATCTACGACATGGACATCACGGTTTGGCAAGAGCTCGCTAGAGCCGAAGGCCACGAACTTACCGGCGGGCTGTTCCGTAATGCTGGCAACTACTCGCAGTATCTAGCCGCGAAAGAAAAAGCCCGGCAGTCACACCGCCAGATTCATGCGGAGCAGCAAGCAGATAAACGGCACATACGCGAGCACCGTAACGAGAGCATGAAGATTGCCCGCGGCGGGGTACGCCTCAAGACCGCGACCGGTAAGGAAAAGAAGTTCTTCGCCGACCGCGCAGCCGCGACATCTGTCAAACGCACACGCAACGATGACGTCAAGCTAGAACGACTAGAAGAGCGGGAAGTCCGTAAGCCGCGCGACTATCAACTCGAACTCAGCACCCCAACTCCAGAGCCATACGAAGGCCTAGCTCTCAGCATTCGGCACGCTGCTGTCGAGCACCGGCTGGCACCGTGCGACCTCGACCTAGCTGCCGGTGAACATCTACTTGTTACTGGCGATAACGGCGCCGGGAAGTCGACACTGCTGCAGTGGATCGCCACCGCTCAGCCGCCACAGGGCGTCATCTCGTCAGGGATCATAACCCGCGAGGAGCCTGTGACCATGGTTCAGCAACGACTTCCAATGGAAAACGACCCCGGATTCACCGTTGGTATTTGGCACAACGGTGTGGGTCAGCTCGGTAAGGGCGTCATCCACCCAGCAATGTGGTCTACACCAATCCCGGAGCTATCGGACGGAAACCAACGCAGAGCGCAAATAGCTGTTGCCATATCAGCCCACCCGTCAACACTGATCGTGGATGAGCCAACCAACTATCTGGATCTCGACACCATCGAGTCGTTGGAACGAGCCTTACGCGACTGGCCGGGAACACTGATCATAGCGAGCCACGATCGGTGGCTGATAGAGCATTGGCAGGGCCGCCATCTCCACCTGCAGTCATGCAGGTAAAAGCTCTACTGGCGCCTGAGATCAAGCCTGATCGGGAAAGCCTCAGGCCTATAGAACGTACCGCTAAAGACCACTACCTCATCTCCGGCGAACTGGTGCCGCACAATTTGGAGAAGCGCTGCACCGGAACTCAGATTCAACATTCGCTCCTGCATCAATGTGGCTGTGACAGCCTCGATCTGTTCGAGTGAACGATTCAACGACACGCCGCAACGCTCATCCAGATGCTTCTCTATCCGAGCGCTGGGAGGCCCTTCTAAGAGGCCCGCAGTACGCCGCAACGCAACGTACATCTCTTCAACCGCGACAGGTGCGCTATCGGCGCTGTGCAGCCGCTGCAGGTACAGGATCTCCTCACCCCGCTCAAGACGAAGCTCTCGCGCAAGAAGATTCGTCGCCTTCACAACCTCGTGACGGATCAAGCGAACGCTTGGGGTGCGGTGCCGTAAACGCATCTCCTCAGCGAAGGTGCGTAGCCCATACGTGGGCGGCGTGGAGGTTGGCCGGGCTGAACGTGTCCCCCTGCCCGGCTGAACGCGAACATAACCTTCCCTGGCTAGTGTTTCGACAGCATTCCTCAGTGTCGTACGGGATACCTCTAAAGCCTCAGCTAGGGGCCTCTCCCCCGGTAAACGCGTTCCTGGCGGTATCTGCAGCAGAACGCCACGCAAAGCCTCTGTGAGGCCGTCTGAACGTTTATAGGATTCCCTGCTGCGTTGCCCCCGGGAGGCTGGCCCTTGCGCTCCCATCGGGTGATGTTTCCAAGCGTCTACGAGTGCTTGCAGGATGAGATCCGTGTTGGTGACGGCCTGCTCTGTGGGAGTTGCCAACGGTTTTGAGGATGCCGGTAGTTCCTGTGTTGGCGGTGGTTCTTGCGTTGCCGGATTGTCGTGAGTGCTCTCGGTGGTAACTGACGGATTCTTCATGGAACGTCCTGCCGCGGAAAGTCTGACACGTGAAGATGAGAAACGACGAGGGCTTAGGTCTCAACTATATCGGCAACAAGATACTTTCGATCGTTAAATGTTTGAAGGGGCTTCCGCACCATGGTGCGGAAGCCCCTTCAAACTATGTCAGCTGGTATTTAGTGGCGGTAGGAGCCTCGGTTGAGTTCGAACGCCCAACCGAGGACGCCGACTGCTACAGCACCTAGGCCGAGGTAGAAAACCCACCAGCCGATGGCCAGGCCTGCGAAGCCGATAGCTACACCAGCACCGAGCATCAGCGGCCACCAGGACCACGGAGTGAACTGACCGTAGATGCCAGCGCGCTCAGCGATCTCACCCTCAGTGTCATCCTCCGGCAGGTTGTCGGACAGCTTAGCATGCTTGTTGAAGTAGTAGCCGATCATGCCGGTCATCAGACCAAGCAATACCAGTGCTGGGAAACCTACCCATTCCTCGAAGCTCGTCATGAAACCGTAAACGATTCCAATCGGAATGAAGAACAGAACACCAGCTAAGAAAAAGTAACCACTAGTTTTCATAACTTAATCACTTATCTCCCTGGTCAGCCGGACCGAAGACCGATGCCACTGGGCCAGTTGGCGTTACACGACCCGAAGCGAGTTCTGGGTGGTGCAGGTCCAGTGCCGGACGCTCGGAACGGATACGTGGCAGCGAGTAGAAGTTGTGACGTGGCAGTGGGCAAGGCGTTGCCCACTCGAGCGAGGCGCCAAAGCCCCACGGGTCATCAACCTGTACGCGGCGGCCGTTGCGGTGGGTGATGAATACGTTCAAGAAGAACGGAATCATCGAGATCGCGAGGATCATGGAACCAACCGTGGATACCTGGTTCATGGCGGTGAAGCCATCGGAATGCAGGTAGTCAGCGTAGCGACGTGGCATACCCATGACGCCGAGCCAGTGCTGAACCAGGAAGGTCAGGTGGAAACCGATGAACACGAGCCAGAAGTGGATCTTGCCGAGGCGCTCGTTGAGCATCTTGCCGGTCCACTTTGGCCACCAGAAGTAGAAGCCTGCGAACATCGCGAACACGACGGTACCGAAGATCACGTAGTGGAAGTGAGCCACAACGAAGTAGGTATCGGAAACGTGGAAGTCCAGCGGTGCCGAAGACAACGTAATACCGGTCAGACCACCGAAGAGGAAGGTCGTGAGGAAGCCGAGGCTCCAGATCATTGGAGTCTCAAACGTGATGGATCCTCGCCATAGAGTGCCGAGCCAGTTGAAGAACTTCACACCGGTTGGTACCGCGATCAGCATGGTCATGAAACCGAAGAACGGAAGCATGACGGAGCCAGTCACGTACATGTGGTGCGCCCAGACCGCAACCGAGAGGGCAGCAATCGCGATGGTTGCAAAGACGAGGCCCTTGTAACCGAAGATCGGCTTACGGGAGAAGACCGGGAAGATCTCAGACACAACACCGAAGAACGGCAGCGCGAGAATGTAGACCTCTGGGTGACCGAAGAACCAGAACAGGTGCTGCCAGAGAACCGGGCCACCATTGGAGGCATCGAAGATCTGGGCACCCAAGCGGCGGTCAGCGCCGAGGGCGAACAGTGCTGCTGCGAACGGTGGGAACGCCATGAGGATCAGCATCGAGGTAATCAGCGTGTTCCAGGAGAAGATGGACATACGCCACATGGTCATACCCGGTGCACGCAAGGTGATGATCGTGGTGATGAAGTTCACCGCACCGAAGATGGTACCGAAACCCTGAAGTGCCAGACCGAAGACCCAGAGGTCAGCGCCCAAACCAGGGCTGAAGGTCGAGGAAGCAAGTGGGGCGTAACCGAACCAACCGAAGGATGCTGCACCCTGAGGGGTGATGTAGCCAGACATCGCGATGAGCGAGCCGAACAGGAAGAACCAGAAAGCCAGCGCGTTCAGACGTGGGAAGGCCACATCCGGTGCACCAATCTGTACTGGCATGAGGACGTTGGCGAAGCCAGCGAACAGCGGCGTACCAAACATCAGCAGCATCAAGGTACCGTGCATCGTGAACAGCTGGTTGTACTGCTCCTTGGTGTGCAGGATCTGCATACCTGGCTCGAAGAGCTCTGCACGGATCAGCAACGCCATGACACCGGCGATGCAGAAGAAAATAAACGCGGAGATCAGGTAAAGGTAACCGATCTTCTTGTGGTCAGTCGTCGTAATCCAGTCGACGATGATGCGGCCCTTGGACTTAGGCACCACCGGCTGACTTACGGTGCGAGACTCGTTGGACGAGTATTCAAAAGTTGCCACGAGTCATCACTTCCCTTCTCGGCTTGGCTCTTCTTCGCCAGTCAGACGATGGTAGGAAGGATCGTTAGTCGGAGTAACCTCAAGACGGTTGTACTCCTCCTTCAAGCTACCCTTCTCCATCTTCGCGAGCTGGTTCTTGAATTCTTCCTCGGAGACAACCTTGACCTGGAAGATCATCTCGGAGTGGTATTCACCGCAAAGCTCAGCACACTTACCTGCGTAGGTGCCTTCCTTCTGCGGGGTGAGCCACATGTGGTTCTGCTTACCTGGGATCATGTCCATCTTCTGAAGGAATGCAGGAATCCAGAACGAGTGGATCACGTCACGCGAGTTCAACTTGAAGTGAACCGGAACGTTAACTGGGAGGTAGAGCGTCGGGAGCTTGGACTCGTCAACGACCTTGCCCGGCTCGTGCACCTGGGTCGTAACCTCGTAGCGCTGATCGCCTTCGTAGTCGTAGTTGAAGTCCCAAGCCCACTGCTTGCCGTAGACGTTAACGGTCAGCGGAGAGTCAACTGGGGTGTCAACCTTCTGCTGCGTGCGGTGGGTGAAAGTAAAGAAGGTCATGATAATGGCGATCGGGACCGCCGTGTAGAAGACCTCGAGTGGCAGCGAGTAGCTCAGCTGCTTTGGATAACCGGTATCGCCCTTGCGGCGGCGGTAGGCAACGATGCACCACAGAGCCAAGCCCCAGGTAATCAAACCGATTACCAACGAGGCGATCCAGGAGTGATTCCACAGCTCCGCGAGTGAGCGAGTGTGGTTGGTCGTGTCCAGATCTTCCAGGGGCAGGAAGCCATTCTTGGACACGGGGGTGCATCCCGCGAGGGCTAGTGCCCCAACGGCAAGGATCCCGCCGAAGACCTTGGTCTTGACGCGACCGCTGGTCCGAACTTGCGAACTCACAGACGGCCCTTCCTCTTGAGTGTATGCGGATGACGTGATGGTAAGCGGCGGCCGGTGGAGAAACTGGCACACCTACTCTCCTTAGAGAGTACCGTTCTTTGCGCTCTGACGCACAGTTGGCGCGCCGAATGCACTTAATGTTGGTCAGTGGAACGAGTCGCCGCAGGCGCATGAACCCGCAGCGTTCGGGTTATCAATCGTGAAGCCGACCTTCTCGATGGAATCCTCGAAATCTACGGTCGATCCCGCAAGATACGGAGCCGACATCTGATCCACGATCAGCTCGACACCATCGAAATCACGGATGGCGTCGCCGTCGAGGACACGCTCGTCGAAGTACAGCTGGTAGATCAGACCCGAACAACCACCGGGTTGTACAGCGACCCGTAGTCGAAGATCATCGCGGCCTTCCTGCTGAAGCAGTTCACGAACCTTAGTGGCAGCACCATCAGTCAAAGTGACTTCATGGCTTGCAGTCTCTGCAGCTGTTGTCATGAGAAACCTCCATACCCAGCACGCCGGATATCCAGCATGCTGTGTGCCTTGTTGCGGTCATCGAAGGCGGTATTTCTATTGCCATCGAAAACCTTGTTTTGTCTCTAGTGTAGTCCGAGGCCCTTAGCTGTTGGCCGCTTCAGTGGCCAGATGCGTAAGCAATAGAGCTTCCGAAAGTGTTGCCTTGAAGAAGTCTTCAATATGTAGCGATTCGTTGGCCGAATGTGCTCGGGTATCCGGGTCTTCAATACCGGTGACGAGAATCTCGGCGTCTGGGAAGACCGCCTGGAGGTCGCCGATGAATGGGATCGAGCCTCCAAGCCCCATTTCCACTGGCTTGACGTTCCATGCTTGCTTAAGGGCCCACATCTTCGCCTGAGCAGCCGGCGAGGAGGTATCGGTCGCGAAGGACGGGCCAACCTCCGTGGTCTTATAGCTAATCTCGGCACCGAAGATGTCTTGATTCGCAAAGTGCTCTTCCATAGCTTTCGCCGCCAACGCCGGGTCCTGGCCCGGTGCTAGACGCACTGAAACTTTGCCCCGCACCATCGGGATGATCGTGTTGGAGGACAGCGACACGTTGGTGATGTCCATACCGATGAGCGAAATGGCTGGCTTGCGCCACAAACGATCCGCGATCGAACCGGTGCCTGCCAAACGTAAGCCCTCAACTACGTTGGCATCGGCTCGGAAATCAGCCTCGTCATAGTCGATCTCGGCAGTCGAGGCGACGGCCAGCCCCTCAACTGCCACGTCACCGTTCTCGTCGTGGAGGGTTGCGACCAAGCGTGCCGCGATCGTCGGGGCGTCCAGAACGGGGCCCCCAAAGACACCTGAGTGAACAGCGTGCTCAAGTACCCGAACCTCGAACTCTCCTGCCGTGAGGCCACGTAGCGACGTGGTCAAGGCAGGCTGGCCGACCTTCCAGTTGCTCGAATCAGCAACGATGATGACCTCAGCTGCCAGCGCATCGCGATTCTCTTGCAGGAAGTTAGCGAACGATGGCGAACCGACTTCCTCTTCACCTTCGATGAAATATGTCAAGCCAAGCCCGGTCGCGGCAGCTACCTGGTCGATAGCGCGTAGCGCTCCAACGTGGACCATGATGCCTGCTTTATCGTCGGCCGTGCCGCGGGCATACAGGCGCCCATTGACCTCAGTGGCTTTCCACGGGTCCGTGTTCCATAGCTCCACGTCCCCGGTGGGCTGCACGTCGTGGTGGGCATACATGAGCACGGTAGGCATACCGTCTGCTGCTTCGCGACGCGCGATGATAGCCGGGCGGCCCTGCGCCCCATCAGGGCGAGCAGCGGAGAGAACACGGACGTCTTCGAGACCAGCTGAGCGGAACAGCTCAGCCACCGCTTCCGCGGAATCGATCACCGGCTGCGGGTCAAGATCATCCCACGCGACCGAAGGGATCTCAACGAGTGCGCTCAGCTCTTTGATGAGCTGTTCACGTTGGCCATCAACTGCTGAACGCAGCTGATCGACCACATCAGGTGAGACAACGGAAAGGGGTTCGTTTGTTTCAGTCATAGAACCAACACTAATACGGTCACCAAGGCCAATAACACGTCGCGTGTTCGGTAATTGAGCCAAAGGCCGATAGGATTGGGGCCGTGTTTGGTCGTAAAAAGAATGAACGGGCGGGCAAAGCTCAAACGAATGCCCCCGAGCCTGTAGTGGAAGAAGACAAGGGCCGCTCCCCTAGCGCTAAGAAGGGCCCCACCCCTTCACGCCGTGAACAGGAAGCAAAGAACCGCCGCCCTTTGGTAGGTGGCTCCCCTGCTGTTGCGAAGCAGCGTCAGCGTGAGCGCCGCGCCGCTGAGGCCGCGCGTATCCGTGAAGGGATGCGTACCGGGGATGAACGCTACCTGCTCGCCCGCGACAAGGGGCCACAGCGCCGCTACGCCCGTGAATTCATCGACGCCCGAACATCCATCGGTGAGACCCTGCTCATCGTTGTGGTGCTCTTCCTGGTCACTTCGCTTCTAATGTCCTCGATCCTGCCTCCCGAGGCGCAGGCGAACATGGTCTTCATCATGTGGATCTACCTGTTCATCGTGATTGTGGATGGCATCTGGGCAAGCCGCCAGCTCAAGAAGCGTTTGTTGTTGAAATTCGGTGAGGTCGAGAAGGGAACGATGTGGTACGCATTCATGCGTGCGCTGCAGTTCCGCCCGATGCGCCAACCAAAACCACAGAATAAGCGCGGCGAATACCCTGAGTGATAATCCGCCGGTGCTAGCACCGCGGTCTAATGCTCAATACACAACGGTTCGGGACCCTGACAGGGTCCCGAACCGTGTTTAAGGGAAGCTACCGTGCAGTAAGTGAGGCGTTGGCAGCTAAGCAGCCTTGCGTTTATAGGCTTTCTTGAGTGCACGGTTGATGCGGTGGACCCAGAACGGACCTTCATACAAGAAAGCGGTATAGCCCTGGACTAGATCAGCGCCTGCTTCGATGCGTTGAATCACGTCCTCGCCAGTAGTAACACCGCCAACGGAGATGATCGCGATCTCTTCTGGGAGTGCCTCACGCAGTATCTCTAGCACCTCGATCGAGCGTTCTCGCAGAGGCTGGCCCGACAAACCGCCAGCACCCAGGGCAACGACCTCATTCGTCGGTGTTGAAAGTGGCGCCCGCTTGATCGTGGTGTTGGTAGCAATCACCGCATCGAGCCCCACATCTTGAGCCAAGCGGGCAACATCGCGGACATCCTCATCAGCAAGATCCGGGGCGATCTTCACCGCCAACGGAACACGGCGGTCGGTAACCGCCGCATCGGCTTCCTCGCGAACGGCCGCTAGCAGCGGACGTAACGCCTCAATATCCTGCAGCATCTGCAAGCCCGGTGTGTTCGGCGAAGAAACGTTCACGACCATGTAATCCGCGTACGGCGCCAGAGTGCGGGCCGAAAGCCGGTAATCATCAACAGCGTTCTCAAGCTCAACCACTTTGGTTTTACCGATGTTCACGCCGATGATCGGGCGGATACCGGCGCGGCGGTTCAAAACCTCCCGCGTGCGGGCCAAACGTGGAGCGATCGCTGCAGCACCCTCGTTATTGAAACCCATCCGGTTGATAATCGCCTTGTCCTCAACCAGACGGAACAAGCGAGGCTGAGGGTTTCCATCCTGAGCCTGCCCTGTGACCGTACCCACCTCGATGTGGCCGAACCCCAGGTTAGTCAGCGCAGTGGTTCCCTCGCCGTGCTTATCGAAACCGGCCGCCAGCCCGAAAGCTGAAGGGAAGGTCAAGCCCATTGCCCGCACGGGAGTCGACGGGCGCGTCAAGCGACGCAAAACCGCGCCAAGGCCGCATTTCTCGACCAAGCGGATCATCGAAAAACCGAGGTGGTGAGCTTTCTCCGCATCCATGCGAGAAAACGCAAGCTTAAAAAACGTAGGGTAAAAACGCATCAAGCAACTTCCTGATCAGTACAACGTTCCAGACCAATACAGTGCCCATAGTGCATGGGCTAAACCTCGCCGTTTATAGCAGGGGACGAACCAGGCTGGGAACCTAACGACACCGGCTTATTCACCGCGCCACCGAAACGGCGATCCCGCGAAACATACTGGCCCAACGCGTCCCAGAACACTTCACGGCTCATATCCGGCCACAACGTATCCAAGAAAACCAGTTCCGCATACGCCGACTGCCATAGAAGAAAATTCGAAATCCGGTGCTCGCCCGAGGTGCGCAAAAACAGATCCACATCAGGAAGATCCGGCTGATACATCCGTGCGTTCAACGCATTCTCAGTGACACCCCGCTCAGACAGCGCACCGGAGGCAACATCGGAGGCGATCTCGCGCACCGCACGCATAATCTCCGAACGGCCGCCGTAATTGACGCACATCACCAGGTCCATGACGGTGTTATTCCGCGTCATCTGCTCGGCAGTCTCCAACTCAGAGATGACTGACTTCCACAACCGACCACGCTCACCAGACCAACGAACACGCACACCCCACTCGTTCAACGTGTCGCGCTGGCGCCGCAAAACATCGCGTGAGAAACCCATCAAGAAGCGGACCTCGTCCGGGCTACGCTTCCAGTTCTCCGTGGAGAACGCATACACCGAAACATGCTTAATGCCAGCCTCGATGGCTCCTGCGACAACATCGAGTAGCGCCTGCTCCCCCGCCCGGTGCCCTTCGGTACGGGGAAGGCCCCGCTGATTCGCCCATCGCCCATTGCCATCCATCACGATGCCAACATGGTGAGGCAACAAAGACCTCTTATAGTCCGGCATGAAGCGGACAGCCCCTTGGCCTGGTGCTGGAACTGAAGCGGAAACATCAGCCACTATGAGCGCAAACCTCCGATTCAAACATCCTGCGCGCGATCAAGCACACTCAACGACCTAACTGAGCGTTCGAGGTGCCACTGCACATATTGTGTCACGATCTCACCGGCCTGCCGCATCGTCACGTGATCAGCGCGCTGAACCCGTGCCCACTCCCCCGTGTTCAAAGCATCCAACAGATCCATAACTTCCGGCGTTGGGCTACGGGAACCCGCAGGCCGACAGTCGGGGCATACAGCGCCACCCAGCGGGACGTTGAGGCTACGATGCGGACCTGGCGCGCCGCATCGGACGCATTCAGCGAACGAGGCCGCCCAGCCGGCAACCGCAAGAGAACGTAAAACGTACGAATCAAGCACAGCGAAAGGATGCTGCTGCCGCGTGGCTAAAGCATTCAAGGCCCCGTAGAGCAACGTGAACTGGACATGCGTGGAATCGGCGTCATCACGAGTGAGCTTCTCAGCAACTTCAACCATGACCGCGGCGCAACTATAGAGGACATAGTCCGCACTCAACGTAGCGCCATACGGCTCCACGATCTGCGCCTGGGTTACGGTATCCAGGTTCCTGCCTTGAGCGAGCTGCACATCGATCACCATGCCCGGCTCCAAAACCGCACCGAACCGGGACGCGGTCCGGCGTACACCCTTCGCGACCGCCCGCACCTGCCCGTGCGATTGCGTCAGCAACACCACGATCCGGTCCGCTTCAGCGAGCTTATAGTGGCGCAACACGATAGCGCGGTCCTTATAAGAACGCGCAGAGAAAGTTGAACCACGGGCCATGCTTACAGCCTATAGACCTATGCCGTAGACAGACGTGGGTGGGGCGTGCGTTGATGCGCTCGGCCCACCCACAACAATGCCTGCTACCGGAATCGGTGCGAGGGTTTAGGAAGCAGCGGTGCCTGCCGCTTGACGGTCCCGGATCGCACGGTTGACTGCCGAGATCACAGCGTTCAAGCCAGCAAGCGTCGTGTTGGTGTGGATGCCAACGCCCCACAAGACGCGGTCATCGACTGCTGCCTCGATGTAGGCGGCAGCTCGCGCCGCACCGCCGGCCTCGAGGGCGTGCTCGGTGTAATCCAAGACTCGCACGTCGACACCCTCGGAGTTCAACAGGTTCACGAGCGCGTCGATCGGGCCGTTACCGGAAGCGCTGCGTACACGCTCGACACCGTCGATCTTCATGGTCGCGGTGAGCTTGACTGAATCGTTTGGTTCGTGGGTGCTCTCAACATTGAGCAGACGGAAATAACCCCACTGCGAATCATCTTGCTTGGCGGGCAGATACTCGTCGTTGAACACCTGCCACAACTGCTCCGAGGTGACCTCGGTACCGGAGGTTTCGGTGTGCTTCTGCACCACCTGGGAGAACTCAACCTGGTGACGGCGCGGCAAATTCAAACCGTAATCCGCCTTCAACAGGTACGCGACCCCGCCCTTGCCGGACTGCGAATTCACACGGATCACAGCCTCGTAGGTTCGGCCAACATCGCGTGGATCGATCGGCAGGTAAGGGACAGCCCACACCATATCGTCCACAGTCTTGCCAGCTGCCGCGGCATCGGCCTCCATCGCCTCGAAGCCCTTCTTGATTGCGTCCTGATGCGAGCCAGAGAACGCGGTGAAGACCAAATCGCCACCCCACGGGACACGCTCAGGGATCGGCATCTGGTTAGCGTATTCGACGGTGCGGCGGATCTTATCCATGTCAGAGAAATCGATCTCAGGGTCCACACCCTGGCTGAACATGTTCATACCCAGCGATACCAGGTCCACGTTACCGGTGCGCTCACCGTTGCCGAACAAGCAACCTTCGATGCGGTCGGCACCAGCCATGTAGCCAAGCTCCGCGGCAGCAACACCGGTTCCGCGGTCATTGTGCGGGTGCAGCGAGAGGATGATGGACTCACGGTTCTTGAGGTTGCGGTGCATCCACTCGATCGAATCGGCATACACGTTCGGAGTCGCCATCTCTACCGTTGCAGGCAGATTGACGATGATCGGATTCTGCGGGGTTGCACCGAACTCCTCGACGACCTCATCGACGATCCGGCGAGCGAACTCCAGCTCGGTGCCCGTGTAGGACTCCGGCGAGTACTCGTAGACGATCTCCGTATCACCGGACATCTGCTCTTCGTATTTCTTGCACAGACGGGCACCGGTCAACGCGATATCGACGATGCCGTCCTCGTCTTGGCGGAACACCACGCGGCGCTGCAAGATCGATGTCGAGTTATATAGGTGCACGATCGCACGGTGTACGCCGTCGAGGGCTTCGAACGTGCGCTCGATGAGGTGCTCACGCGACTGGGTCAGAACCTGGATCGTGACGTCTTCGGGGATCAGATCGTTATCGATGAGGTGGCGTACGAAGTCGAAATCGGTTTGGGACGCGGCCGGGAACCCCACCTCGATCTCCTTGAAACCCATCTCAACCAACAGCTGAAACAGTTTCAGCTTGCGGTCGGTGTCCATCGGGTCAACGAGTGCTTGGTTACCGTCACGCAGATCAACCGCGCACCAGCGCGGCGCCTTCGTGATCTTCTGATCCGGCCACGTACGGTCAGGCAGATCAACGGTGATCTGTTCATGAAAAGGGTCGTACTTGTGTACTGGCATGCCGGATGGCTGCTGGAAATTCTTCACGGTTTAGCTCCTGTAGACGACGAATGTGCGACGGCCGAGCGCGAAAAACTCCGCAACAAAAGACTCCGCGACGAGACTCGGCCGAAACGTTTACCTTCAACCTGCCGTTGGCGCGGGGGTAAGTAAGGCTTTAGAACTGTGGCATCTCGTCGCGGCAAGCAAGAAGAAGCATGCGCACCGTGATCATGGTTAAAAGCTAACACCCGGGCCGGGGTGCTTGTGCATTCATGACGCAACTGTGGACTTACGCCTCAGCCGAGCGTTAGAAACCGAAACGGTCGAGGTGGCGGGCATTGCGCTGCCAATCTTTAGCGACCTTGACGCGGATATCGAGGTAGACCTTAGTTCCGAGCATCGCCTCGATGGATCGTCGGGCACGCTGCCCAACATCCCGCAGCCGCGAACCGCGCTTACCGATCACGATCGCCTTCTGCGAATCACGCTCAACATACAAGGTTGCGTAGATATCGGTGAGTGGATTGTCCTCCGGGCGGTCCTCACGCGGCTCCATCTCTTCGATGGTGACCGTGAGCGAATGCGGAAGCTCTTCCCGGACACCCTCGAGTGCGGCTTCGCGGATGAACTCGGAGACGAGTTTGAGTTCAGGCTGATCAGTCACGTCCCCATCGGGATACAGCGGCGGCGAGACAGGCATGTGTTCAGCCATAACGTCTTCGAGGGTTGCCAGTTGTTCACCCTTGAGTGCAGAAACCGGAACGATCGCTCTAAACCCGCCAGGCAAGAGTTCATCCCCCATCGCCTGGACTTCTAGCAGATGGTTGGCCACGCGGGATTTATCCACTGTGTCAGTCTTGGTGACGATCGCGATCACCGGTGTGCGTTTAACTTTGGCGAGCTGTTCAACGATGAAACGGTCCCCCGGCCCTACCGCCTGATTTGCGGGTGTGCAGAAACCTATGACATCGACTTCCCGCAACGTGTTCTCAACCAAGTCATTGAGCCGATGCCCCAGCAAAGTCCGTGGGCGGTGAATACCGGGGGTATCGACCAAGATGAGCTGATAGTTCTCGCGGTGAACAACCCCACGGATCGTGTGCCGGGTTGTTTGCGGCTTATTCGAGGTGATCGCGATCTTTTGGCCCACCAGAGCGTTCGTCAGAGTGGACTTCCCTGCGTTAGGGCGCCCGACAAGGGAAATGAAACCAGCTCGGAAATCATGTGCTGGAGGCATTAGTCCTGCTCACTTTCACGTCTCATCGAAGCCCGCTGAGCATTACCAGCGGACCCATCTTCTTCACTTAGTGTGTCACGGTCCGATACGCGCCTATCTGTTGAGCCAGCGTCCGCGTCATCCATGCGAGTGCCGTCCTCGCCCGATTGATCGCCTCGCAACCGCTCATAGCGTTGCATGGTCGTGGCACCAGCATTAGATTCACTTTCGCCATCGTCTTCTGCTTCATTGTCAACAGGTGGATCAAGTTCCGTGACGATAATCTTGCCCGGACGGTTGCGGCGACCCTCGAGGGTTCTGACCTCCATGCGTAGCCCATCGATCTCAGCGACGGAACCGACGATCGGGACCTTGCCGATGAGCTTACCCATCAACCCGGCAACCGTATCGACGTCTTCATCGCGAAGTTCGCGGTCGAAAAGTTCGCCTAGGTGTTCGATCTGGAAGCCGGCATCGACCTCATAGCTTCCGTCTTCGCGCTGCGTGTAGTCAGGTGTATCCGAATCGTATTCGTCATCGATCTCGCCTACGAGCTCTTCAAGAAGATCCTCAAGCGTGATCAGCCCCGCGGTGCCACCGTATTCATCCACAACAATCGCGAAGTGCGTGGATTCGCGCTGGAACTCTTGCAACAGCTCATTGACGTGCTTGGAATCAGGTACAAAACGGGCACGCCGAGCGACCTCGAGCACGTTGGTTGCATTCAGCTCATCCGAATAGAGGTTCCCGATCACGTCTTTGAGGTGAACGACGCCGCGAACATCGTCGCTGTCTTCACCGATCACCGGAACACGGGAGCAACCGGAACGCATGAACAGCCTGATCGCGTCTTCTGCCGAGGAATCAGCCGAAATCGTGACCATGTCTGTGCGCGGAACCATGAGGCTACGGACTAGCGTGTCATCGAGTTCAAAAACAGAGTGAATCAGTTCGGCTTCTGCATCATCGATCTGTTGGGTTTCCGATGCGCGCTCGAGCATGTCACGGAAATGTTCCTCCGTGAGGAAAGTCGCCCCAGGGCGGGCGCCCTTAGGGGTAGCCATCGCAACCAGCCACGAAGAAGCCGGGCCAAGCAGCCAGGTCAAGAACCGAACGATCCACGCCGTATAAAGTACTGTCTTTGCGGCATGGCGCTGCCCATACTGACGCGATGCGAAACCAACCACAAGAATGGACAGAACCGCAGTCACTAATGCAGCAAGCCCAGCCGCCACCAGCGGGTGTGCGAACACGAAGAAGAACGCGCATGCCAACGCGATGCCGGCCAAAGATTCGGTCCAGACTCTCCAGAACCGGATCGCATACGTGTGTTGGGTCGGTTTCGCGAGGATCTTGGGTAGAAGTTTGCGGCGTGGATGTTCCGTGAGCTCTTCAGCTGCTTGGCGGGACAACGCAAGGAAAGCGGCCTCCGCGGTGCTCAAGAGCCACGCCAGAGCGAAGAAAACACCGGCCGCGAGAAATAAGACAACGGTAGTCATGAGTTAGTTAGTTTCAGTTTCTTGAGGTGCTTCGCGGTTCAAAAACTTCGCAAGCAATTCCCGCTGCAGACCGAACATTTCAGCTTTAGCATCAGGCTCATCGTGATCGAAACCGAGCAGATGCAGGAATCCGTGGGTCAGCAACAGACAGATCTCATCTTGGGTCGAGTGCCCTTGGGCTTCCGCTTGTTTAGCTGCTACGGTCGGGCTGATTACGATATCGCCCATGACACCCGGTGGGCTCGGATGCTGAACGGTACCTGGCCGCAACTCGTCCATGGGAAAGCTCATAACATCGGTTGTATCGGCCAGATCCAGCCAATCGATGTGCAGCTGTTCCATCGCTTCGTCATCGATGAGGGTCACGCCCAGCTCGGCATCCGGGTGGATATAGAGCTCATCCATGAGGAAAGTGGCCAGGGTTCCGAGCTGTTCGAGATCGCACTCGTGTTCGGTCTCGTTATGGATCTCGACGCTCATGCTGACTCAGAATCTCCTGCGGATGAGGATGCGGATACGGACTGTGCTGCTGGTGCTTTACGGCGCTCGGCACCACTGCTTCGAGGCTCTCGTGCACGCTTGAGCTTGCCGGCGCTGAGACGCTGGTGGTCTTCGTCCCAACGCTGATATGCATCCACAATCTTGCCCACGAGGCGGTGGCGCACAACGTCTTCGGCTGAAAGCTCACAGATAGCGATGTCATCGATCCCATCGAGGATGTCCAACACAATCCCGAGCCCGGATGTTTTGCCACCCGGAAGGTCGATCTGCGTGATGTCGCCGGTGACGACCATGTGCGAACGGAAACCAAGCCGAGTCAGAAACATCTTCATTTGCTCAGCGGTCGTGTTCTGCGCTTCATCGAGGATCACGAACGCGTTGTTCAACGTGCGCCCACGCATGTAAGCCAACGGAGCGACCTCGATGGTTCCGGCAGCGATCAACCTCGGAATCGATTCGTGCTCAACCATGTCATGCAACGCGTCATAGAGCGGCCTGAGGTACGGATCGATCTTGTCAGAGAGCGTGCCGGGCAGAAAGCCGAGGTTCTCGCCGGCTTCGACTGCGGGACGGGTCAGAATAATGCGGTCAACCTCGCCCGACTGCAAGGCAGCAACCGCCCGCGCCATCGCCAAATACGTTTTACCTGTACCGGCTGGACCCACACCAAACGTAATCGTGTGGGCGTCCATCGCCTCGACGTAGGCCGCCTGATTATTCGTCTTAGGTCGGATGCTCTTGCCTCTGTGGCGCAGAATCTCGCCAGTCACCGCAGGGTCGGGGTTGGCTGCCGCGAGCTGACGTTCTGCCATGATCCAGCGCTCAACCAACGTGGCTGTGACGGCGTTGCCACCAGCCGCCGCGGCGCGAGCTTGCTCCACGACGCGCCGAACAGCCTTAACATCAGCGAGCGGTCCACTCAATTCGAGTGAATCGCCGCGGGGAGCCAACGTGACTTCTGGCCACACCCCGCTGACAATCCGCAAAAGCGTATCGGCCGGACCAAGACTGGCGACCATTGCCTGATCGGATTCGAAATCGATGCGGGCGTGTGCGATGCCAGGGTCCCCAGCAACACCATGATGAGAGGGTTTGGCTGAGCTGTTCTTTGCTGTGAAGGGCACGTGCGTGCTCATCCTCGCTTCGGTAGATATGAAGTTCGGCAGAATTCCGGTCAACCGGTATCTATCTTCAGTCTAAGACGCGCTGCCTGCGTTCTCTAGGAACACATCACCTAGGTCTTATCGCCAAGAATATGGCGGGTCAGCACCGCGCCCACCGCGCCCGCTGTGGAAGCACGCAGAATATTACCCCCCAATGAAACCAAAACCGCGCCGGCGTGAGTGAGCGCCTCGACTTCCGCTGGAGAGATTCCGCCTTCAGGACCCACCGCGAGCATCACATCCACATCCCATTCCGGTGGCGGAGTGGATGATGAATGTTGACGAGGAAAGCTGCTGGCCCTGGTGGCCAGAACATCGACAAGATGCTGTGTGGCCTCCTCGTGACACACGGCAACGAGCACGCCGCGCTCGCTGGCCTGAGCAACCGCATCGACGAGCTGCTTAGTGGTGACCATCGGACCTATTGCTGGCTGATCAGCTCGGCGTGACTGCTTAGTGGCACGCACAGCCGTATCGACCCACTTCTGGTGTGCCTTCTGAGCACGCTCCCCACGCCAACGGACAATCGAGCGATCAGCCTGCCAAGGGATGAAGGCCGCTACACCAATTTCGACACAGGTTTCAACGGCCTGTAAGTCACGATCGTTTTTCGAAAGCGCCTGAATCAGGCCAACCCTCACCTCGGGTCCTGCCTGGCGGACCTCGTCGACAAGAACGCTTACGACCGCAGGATCCACGCGAGTCAGCGTCACGATCGCTGCCCGGCCGCAACCATCCACAACCTGGACGGACTCCCCCGGTTCAAACCGCATGACACGCACGTGATGAGCCTCAGAGGCGCATAGTTGATACGTACCGCCTGGCTGCCAATGGGCCGCCGCGGGATCCATGAACGACTTCAGCGACACCGGTCAGCCCAGGAACTTTTCGCGCAGACGACTCATGAAACCACGTTGGGCGAGCTTGCCGCGTGTGAACTGCTCGTCTCGGGCTTGGGCAAGTTGCTCGAGAAGATCACGCTGCTGCTCATCAAGATTCTTAGGGGTCTCAACGTTGACCGTGACTCGCAGATCCCCACGGCGCCCGCCACGCAGAGACGGCACACCCAAACCAGCCAAGGTCAATGTCTCACCCGACTGGGTCCCGGGTTGAATATCAAGCTCTTGGTCACCATCGAACGTCTCTAGCGTGACCTCGGTGCCGAGCGCCGCCTGAGTCATCGGGACCGACAGGACCGCGTGAAGGTCGTTGCCGACGCGCTCGAAGGTCGCGTGGTTACGGACACTGATCTCAAGGTATAGGTCACCGTTCGGGCCGCCACCCGGACCAGCCTCGCCCTCGCCTTGTAGCTGAATCCGCGTACCCGAGTCGACACCCGCAGGGATCTTAATCGTCTTCTCGGTCTTCTCACGAACGCGACCTTCACCGTTGCATTCGGGGCACGGCTTGACCAGACGGCTACCGAAACCAGAACATGCAGGGCACTCGGAGAGAGTCATGACGTCTCCGAGCATCGAGCGGACCGGACGCTGAATATGCCCGGAGCCGTGGCATGTTTCACACGTGACTGGCTCGGTGTTGCCTTCGGTGCAGGAGCCGTGGCACAACGAACACACCACAGCAGTGGAAACCGTGATGGTCACCTCTTTACCTTGAACCGCATCGACAAGATCGATCGGAACCCGCACTAGACCGTCACGGCCCGGCTGAGTCCGTGACTTTGGTTGAGGGCGGCCACCCCCACCGCCGCCTCCGAAGAACGCATCGAAAATATCCCCGAAGCCACCGAATCCGCTGAATCCGCCGCCACCGAAACCACCGGATGCGCCGTTCTCATCGCCTGTGCGATCGTAATTGCGGCGCTTATCAGGATCAGAGAGCACCTCATAAGCGTGAGTGACCGCTTTGAACTTCTCGTGCGTGTCCTCACCCGGGTTCAAGTCAGGGTGGAGCTGACGGGCAAGCTTGCGGTAGGCGCGCTTGATTTCCTCTTCCGAAGCGTCCTGGGATACCCCCAGGGTTTCGTAGTGGTTAGCCATGACGTAAATAAGTCGCTTTCCTTGGCTGGTCTAGTTGTCTAGTCGTCTGAGTGGGCTAGCTGAATGAGTCGTATATGAATCTTTGTGCCTCTAGATGGACAGGATGCGGCTGAGGTAACGCGCGATCGCTCGTACTGCGCCCATCGAACCTGAATAGTCCATCCGGGTAGGGCCGAGTACCCCGAGCATCGCGGAACCATTAGCTCCATAACTGCTGGCCACAACTGAGGTGTCCGTGAGTTCCGCGTGGGTGTTCTCGCTTCCGATGCGGACCACAACCTGGTCGTCGTCGGCTTCCATCTCTGAAAGCAGACGCAACAAGACAACTTGCTCTTCAAGGGTTTCCAATAAACCTGTCAGATCTTTACGGAAGTCCTGTTGTGAACGGGCAAGATTCGCCGTGCCGGAAAGCACTACCCTATCGACCTGGTGCGCTGTCAACGCGGACGCGATCGCTCGGGCCACGGTGTGGGCGAAGTCCAGAAGCTGCCGCGGCAGGTTGAACCCAGTTGGGTCACCAGGTGGCGGTGAAGACACCGAAGTCAACACGCCGGTTACAGCGTGCAGCGGTTCCCCGACGATGTGCTCGGCAATCTGATCGCGCACTAAAGCGACGTCCACATCAGAGACCTCGTGCGGTGCTGGCACCATGCGTTGGGTCACATCGCCGTTGCTAGCGATCACAACGACCAGAACCTGGCCTGGCCCCATCGTGAGGATCTCAACGTGCCGGATCCGCGTGTTAGAAACCTTCGGGATCTGGATGACCGCAAGCTGCTGGGTCAATGCGGACAGCGCGCGTGCCGTGCGCGCAAGAACGTCGTCGAGTTCCTCCGCGCCTTCAAGTAGCTGGTGGATCGCGCGACGTTCGGCCGCCGAAAGCGGCTTGATGTCCTCGATACGGTCAACGAAATAGCGGTAGCCCTGCTCAGTCGGGATACGGCCGGCCGAGGTATGGGGTGCTTCGATGAGTCCCTGCTCCTCCAAGACCGCCATGTCGTTACGAATCGTGGCTGCCGAGACTCCAAGGTTATGCCGTTCAACGAGTGCGGCAGAACCGACCGGTTCGCGTGAGTTCACGTAATCGTCAACCACTGCGCGCAGCACATGCACGCGGCGCGCGGTTGCACGGCTCACCGGCTTATCGCTGTCTGGGCGGACCACCTGAACTCCTCCTGCCTCATCCGGAAACTACGTGCCAACTACCTGCCAGAGCCTCAGGAACCTCACAACTCTTCAGGAAACCTCTTCACGTTCCACTCTGGCACTCTAATGGCCTGAGTGCCAATTATATCGGTTACCGCCCCGTTGCGGGCCCTACCGGATCGGGTTGCCACCCCGCCGCATCGCCACCCCGCCGCACCGTGCAGGCAAAGGTCCCCTGCGGACGCGCTAGGGCATCGTAGGCTGTAAAAGACTAGAACCGGCAGAGCCGCCCACCTCGGAATGTACCTAAAGGAGCCCAGCTATGGATTGGAGCCAATGGGGCCCCGGCTCGATCTCTCACCCTGCCCGCAAAGCACCGCGCAAGGTCGCAGCCCATGTAGGGCTCGTGCTCGAAGACGTTCAAAGCGGTTTCGTTGGCGAGGTGATCCGGACCGAACGCTCCGGTGGCGTCCGGGTTCTCGAGTTGGAAGACGGGCGTGGGGCTCGCCGTTCTTTCCCTGCCGGTTTCGGGTTCTGGATCGACGGTGAACCCGTCGAGATCGTCGAGCCTGCCTCGATAGCGGAAGCTGAACCGGTCACGAAGATCTCGGCATCTGGCTCGGTGTATGTCGAAGGTGCCCGGGCCAAGACAGCCCGCGCGGCACGTATCTGGGTCGAGGGCATCCACGATGCCGCACTCATTGAAAAAGTGTGGGGCCACGATCTGCGTGTCGAAGGCATCGTCGTGGAACCGATGCACGGCGCCGATGACCTCGCAAGCCTCGTCGAAGAGTTCGCCCCTACACAGCAACGCAGGCTCGCGATACTACTGGACCACCTCGTCGAAGGCTCAAAAGAAACCCGTATCGCCGCCGAAGCGATGCGTGTTCCGGGAGCCCGCGAACACGTCCTGATCGTCGGGCATCCATTCGTGGACGTGTGGGAAGCAGTCAAACCTGAGAAAGTGGGGCTCACAACGTGGCCGCAGATCCCCCGCGGCCAAGACTGGAAACGCGGAATGCTGCGGCATCTAGGGTGGCCTGCTGAAACTGATGCCGACGTGGGGGCAGGTTTCTCCCGCATCCTCGAATCCGTCTCCAGCTACGCTGACCTGCGGCCTGAGCTGCTGGGCAAAGTTGAACACATGATCGACTTCGTCTCAGTTGAGGACTAAGAGGTTCCGGCTGATAGGACTGTTCAAGAAGAACTGAGGACAGACAACTTCACAGTCGGCGAACGTGAAAAGCGACACAGCTGAGAGTTGTCCAGAAGTAGTAGCCCATCTACTACTACAGTCTGATGAGGCTGTAGTAGCTGATGAGTAATATAGTCGACAACTGTTTTCTAGAGAGGAACAAAGCGTGACGAACCCGACACCTGGGCGCCCTCAACAGCCTCGGGATAAAGAGACGTCGACTGACTCGCTGCCCCTTGCCCCGAGCGAGGACAGGCGCTGGGCCACAGTCTCACATTTCGGGGCGATCGCTGGGTTCATTCCCGCGATGATCATCCACTACCTGTTCAAGGATCGCGGGCCGTTCACCGCCCAAGAATCACGTGAAGCCGTGAACTTCACGCTCCCGCTCACAGCCTTGATGTTCGTCCTGATGCTGCTGGCGATATTCATTCCAGGTATCGGTTCGATCTTCTCCGTAGCACTTGTTGTGGTGTGGCTGTACATGACGTTCTCCGGAATCGTCGCCGGCATCGAAGTCAACAAAGGCCGCCCTTACCTGTACCGCTTCAATATGCGCTTGTTCTAATTCTCGCCGCTAATTCTCGATCAGTTCGAGCACTAGACCGTCAGCGAGCAAACGCCCTTTCAACGTCAAGGTAAACCGATCACCATCTTCGGGTGTGGGCTTTTCGTTGCCAGCACCATCAACGATGTGACCCAAGCCGCGCGCCACGAACCCGGGTAGGCGCCCGCGCTCACTGAGCGAAAGCATCGAAACAGGAAGCCCGCTGGCCAAGCGAATCGAGAGCATAATGTTCTCAAGATGGCGAGCATCAGCCGAAGGAACTTCCCGCGCCAACGCCGGCGAGACGCCCGCGTCGATGCGTTGCTGATACGCCGAAGGATGCTTCACATTCCACCAACGGATACCCCCGATGTGCGAATGTGCGCCCGGCCCAATCCCCCACCAATCCTGATTACGCCAATACGCAACGTTATGGCGAGCTTGATGCTTCTCAGAGCGCGCCCAGTTGGAGACTTCATACCAACTGAAACCAGCATCGGCGAGTACCACATCAGCCAGCTCATACTTCTCGGCGTGATCGTCCTCATCGACCATCGGGACCTCGCCGCGCCGCATCTGTGCAGCCAGCTTGGTGCCAGGCTCAACAATGAGTGAATACGCCGAAACATGATCCGGCTCCAACGCTAAAGCCGCATCCAAGGAAGCCTGCCAATCAGCGATGGACTCCCCCGGCGTCCCATAGATCAGGTCAACAGATACATCCAAGCCAGCATCACGCGCCCACTGCACCGCCTGCGATACACGCTCCGGGCTGTGAGTTCGATCCAGGGTAGACAGAACGTGCGGCACCGCCGACTGCATCCCGAACGAAACCCGGGTGAAGCCACCGGCCCTCAGTTCAGCGAGCGATTCAGGCGTGACCGAGTCCGGGTTCGCCTCCGTGGTGACCTCCGCATCGGGTGCGACACCATACAGTGAACGCGCACGCTCAAGGATCATGACCAGGTCCCCTGCTGGCAACAAGGTTGGAGTGCCGCCGCCGAAAAAGACCGTTGACAGCTCGCGAGGCACAGCACCAGCGCGACGTAAAACCTCGGAAGAAAAATCCACCTCACGCGCCGCAGCGAGCGCGTACGTGTCTTGGCTTGCGCCATGACCTAACTCAGTAGCCGTATAGGTATTGAAATCGCAGTAGCCGCAACGGACCGCGCAAAACGGGATATGGACGTAGAAGCTCAAAGAACGCTCATGCGCATCCGCGACCGACTCGCGCGTGAGAGCTCCATCGGCTGGGGCGGGATCCCCCTCCGGCAGCTGCGCCATTACTTCTTCTTGCCCCCGTTATCGTCCGAGGACAGCGCGGCAATGAAGGCCTCTTGCGGGACCTCAACGCGCCCCACCATCTTCATGCGCTTCTTACCTTCCTTCTGCTTCTCAAGCAGCTTGCGCTTACGGCTAATGTCACCGCCGTAACACTTGGCAAGAACGTCCTTACGGATAGCGCGAATATTCTCACGCGCAATAATGCGGGAACCGATCGCTGCCTGGATCGGTACCTCGAACTGCTGACGAGGAATCAACTCACGCAACCGAGAAGTCATCATCACGCCATACGAGTACGCGTTGTCCTTGTGGGTGATCGCGGAGAAAGCGTCCACGCGCTCACCCTGCAACAGGATATCGACCTTTACTAGATCCGCTTCCTGCGCGCCATCAGCCTGCCAGTTCAGTGACGCATAACCGCGGGTGCGCGACTTGAGGTGGTCGAAGAAATCGAACACGATCTCAGCCAGCGGTAAGCGGTAACGCATCTCCACGCGTTCCTCGGACAAATAGTCCATGCCCATCATGTTGCCGCGGCGGCTCTGACACAGCTCCATGACCGCGCCGATGAACTCAGCCGGGGTAATCACGGTCGCTGAAACCATCGGCTCGGTGATCGATTTCAGCTTCCCATCCGGGAACTCAGACGGGTTTGTCACGTGAACATGCGAGCCATCCTCAGTCACGACGTCGTACTCAACGTTGGGGGCTGTGGAAATGAGGTCAAGGTTGAACTCGCGTTCAAGTCGCTCGCGAATGATCTCAAGGTGCAACAGGCCGAGGAAACCAACGCGGAAACCGAAGCCCAACGCAGCGGAGGTCTCCGGTTCGTACACGAGCGCGGCGTCGTTGAGACGCAACTTATCCAATGCATCACGCAATACCGGGAAATCCGAGCCATCGATCGGGAACAATCCTGAGAAAACCATCGGCTGAGGCTCGTCATAGCCCGCCAAATGCTCGGATGCGGGGTTTGTGAAGTTCGTGACCGTGTCACCGACCTTCGACTGGCGGACATCCTTAACACCCGTGATGAGGTAGCCCACCTCACCAGCTGCCAGGCCATCAGTCGGAATAGGGCCTGGCGAAGAAACACCGATCTCCAACAGCTCATAGCTCACGCCAGAAGACATCATCTTGACCTTCTCGCGCGGCTTGAGCCGGCCATCGACAACACGGACGTAGGTGACCACGCCACGGTAGACGTCATACACAGAGTCAAAAATCATGGCGCGGGCCGGCGCGTCAAGCGTGCCTTCAGGAGCCGGAACATCGCGGACGATCTTCTCCAACAATGCCTCGACACCCTCACCGGTTTTACCCGAAACCCGCAAGACATCATCCGGTTCACAACCGATCAGGTTCGCAAGCTCTACAGCAAAGAAATCAGGTTGGGCATTCGGAAGGTCGATCTTGTTCAGAACTGGGATGATCGTGAGCTCATGCTCCATCGCCAGATACAGGTTCGCTAGCGTCTGCGCCTCGATGCCTTGGGCAGCATCAACCAAAAGAATGGCGCCCTCGCACGCGGCCAATGAACGCGAAACCTCATACGTGAAGTCCACGTGACCCGGCGTGTCGATCATGTTCAGAGCGAATGTCTTACCATCCAGTTCCCACGGCATACGCACTGCCTGCGACTTGATGGTGATGCCGCGCTCACGCTCAATATCCATGTTGTCCAAGTACTGGGCGCGCATTTCGCGAGGTTCAACAACACCAGTCGCCTGCAACATACGGTCAGCCAGCGTCGACTTACCGTGGTCGATATGGGCGATGATGCAAAAATTCCGAATGACGTCCATAGGAGTCTTCGAAGGGACCTGCGGCGTAACGGCCTGAGGGGACACGGAGAGGGCCTCACTTCACACTGCGAAACTCGAACTCCCTTAGTATCTCATGAGCTTCAGTAGCATCTCTAAGGCCTAGAGCCTGAGACGAAGCTAGCTCACGATGCACGCCTCGGCTGCAAGGGGCTACCGGAGCCGTTGAGTATCAGTTGAGTATCAAGAGGGCGGCTGTGGACATAAAATAGTGGGCATGTCTTCACAAGGCCGATTCTTCACCCAGCTTCTACGCGTGGCGCGCCCGCTCATCAAACGTTTCCTCTCATCCCAAAGCGGTGACCAAACATCAACGCGTGGTCCGCGTCCGTCATCCTCCCCGCGTCCTTCCCGTTCACACCAGCAGCAGAGTTCGAAACAGCCTCAGAGTTCGCAACAGCCTCAGCGCCAGTCGAGCTCGAGCCGCAACGCCTCTGCTCATAAGGCACCCGTTACTGCAGGGGCGTATCCGGGCGACTATACGGGCCGTCTCACCGCGGTCTATGATCCGCATCCCGATGGCAACCCTGACCCGGGCGAGGTCGTGTGGGCCTGGGTCCCGTATGAAGAGGACCACAGTCAAGGCAAGGACCGGCCCGTTCTGCTTGCCGGTTGGGATGGTCCGTGGATGCTCGGTTTCATGCTGACCTCGAAAGACCACGATGACCGCCGCGATCACGCCGAGTTCGTCGACATCGGCTCAGGCGCGTGGGATAAAGAACGCAGACCAAGCGAAGCGCGGATCTCACGGGTGATCCGCATCAACCCTGACTCGGTCCGTCGTGTTGGCGCGATTCTCGATAAAAGCCGCTTTGACCTGGTGATCAGCGAGTACAACCGCCACCATTAAAAGGGCGCGTCACTGGAGAGTCACTGGAGAGGGGTAGGCCCGATCCCCAAGCCACGGCTCAAGCGTAGGCGAACGTGGGTCACTGTGGTGCGGCTCATGCGGCATGAACAGTCAATGAATGTTAGGATGGTCGCTAGTGTGTCCGCGCGTGGTCGACGGGCACTCGTAGCTACCGGACCCAGTTCCCCACTCTCTCAGTCGTGGTAGCTACGGAACCCTCAGACCCAATTCATCTTCAACACGAAGGAACAACGTGGCGAACATCAAGTCGCAGAAGAAGCGCATCATTACCAACGAGAAGGCGCGCCAGCGCAATCAGGCGGTCAAGTCTGAACTGCGCACTTTCGAGAAGAAGGTCCGCGCTGCAGTTGAGGCCGGCGATAAGGACGCCGCCATCCCAGCTCTTCAGGCTGCAAGCCGCAAGCTCGACAAGGCAGCAACCAAGAAGGTTATTCACAAGAACCAGGCTGCAAACCGTAAGTCGAAGCTCGCTCAGGCCGTCAACGGTCTCTAAACGATCAACCTTGAGTAACCGGTGAGAACACCGGATTCGTGACCAGGGGCCCATCCACTCGGATGGGCCCCTGGTTTGTGTTGCGGGCGAAAATGCTCGGTATTCACTAGCCCGGCCGCACTCCCTTCACCTGGGTGGCGAGGTTTAGGAAGCGCGCGGCCCGGCCGCCGCCATCCGGGAGATAGCAATAACGCAGCGTTCCAACGCATACTCGGGGTTGCGTGAAGCGCCTTTGAGCATGTGGTCTGTTGCAGCGATCAACTGAACGGCTTTGGCGATATTGAAAGCAGAGAACCGCCTCGCCGAAGCCTGCGCTTGCTTGACCATCCACGGCGCCATCTTAAGTTCGGATGCCAACTGTCCTGCGGGTGCGGAGCTGCCGGCTACCTTCGCGATCTGCCGGACCTTACCGCCAATCGCGCCAAGCAGCGGAACAGGGTCAAGTCCGCTAGCTAACGCATAACGCAAGAGACTGACTGCTTCGGCTCCCCTACCTGCCACAGCGGCATCGGCCACCGCAAAGCCTGTGGTCTCTAACCGGCCACCAAAATACGTGGTGACCGCATCCACGGTAATGGGTCCGTCGATATCGGAAGCCAACTGGGACACGGCGGCTCCCAGTTCGGCTACATCGCTACCTACCGAATCCACTAAAGCCCTCACCGCTTCAGGATCCACCTTACGGCGCAGACTCTTGAACTCCCCCAGCACGAAGTCTTGACGTTCTTGGTCCTTCTTGAGAGGGGAAACATCGATCACACTAGCGCGTTTCTTCAACACGTTGACTAGCGTTTTTCCGCGTTGCCCACCACTATGATGCAACACAAGGACAGCGTCCTCCTGCGGCGCTTCAATATAGCTGAGCAAATCCTTCTGGAGGGCCTCGTTCATCTTCTCCAAGCCGTGGATTTCAATCAGCGGAGAACCGCCAAACAGTGACGGACTCGAAGCGAGAATGAGCTGGGAAGGTTCGTAGGACTCACCGTCGATCCGGGTCACCTCGATGGACGGGTCCGCAGCCCGGGCCTTGGAACGGACGACTTCAAAAGCGCGTGCGGCTTGATAATCATCGGCACCGTCAAGAAACACCAGCGGGGCCGGTTCAGCTGACCGGAAGTTAGGACCACGCTGCCCACCAGCGGACCTGGTGGCTCGTTTCGAGCGGGCAGGTGGTGTCATCGTGTCTCCTCAACGGAATAGAGCAACGCTAAAGCGCGGATTCTACCTATCGAATGCTACCTGCTGGGGAGCGCTCGTGAAGCACCTGCGCGCCCACACGGTTATCAGCTTCTTCCGTTCCTGAGACAGGCCTGACGATAATGGTGCCTTCCTGATCAGTTCTATGAACGCTCACATTCGCCCGATACAGCGCCTCAAGAATGACTTGGCGGGGATGGCCGTAATCGTTATCAGCGCCTACACCGATCAGCGCGAGGTCAGGCTGAAACTCTTCAATGAGCTCAGTTCCACCCGTAGCCGAACCATGGTGGGCCACCTTCAGAACACGCAGGTCACCGGTAGATCGTTCCAACTTATGCGATCGCAACATCAGCTGAGCTTGCTCGGACTCCAGATCACCCGTGTTGATCAATTCGACCCCCAAACCATCACCGTGAATCATGCGGGCACGCGTCACGACAGATGCACCATTCTCACTGCTGGCCTGCTGCGGTGCCCACAGCACATCGACGCTCCACGGACCGCACGTCATCTGCTCCCCTTCCAGCGCTCGCCGGGCCTGCTCGACGGGAGGACGCCTCTTAGCTGTCCCATAGATGACCTCCCCACTGAGTTCTCGCGTGTTGAGAGCGCCGTCAAGCCCACCCACGTGGTCAAGGTCCAGGTGGGTTATCACCACGCCGCAGAGTTTGGTGATGCCGGCTCGGCTCAAGCAGGCATCGATGTGTGTTGGGTCTGGCCCTGCATCGATCAGTAGCGCGTTGTTCTCATCCCCTATCACCGCGAGCGCATCCCCTTGCCCGACATCGCAAAACAGGATGTCCCCAGCCTGAGCGCGGCTCAGGGCTGGGTCAGGTGCTCGGATGAAGCTCGCCAGAACAAACACGAAAGAAACGATGACCGAAGCCGAGAGAAGGATCGCAGCAGGGCGCCGCCCAAACTTGGGTGGGCCTTGTTTAAACCCTCGCTGGCTGTGGCCAACCCCGGGTTGACGGTGCCCTGTATATGGTGATGGGGCCGCTGCGATCGTGGACGCTGAGCGGCGGGCCTGGAGGTCAAGACGCACGTGCGAAAGCCACGCCCGAAGAACATCGGGCCGCGCGCGTTGCGCAAGAACCAGCAGTGTTGCGGGCAGAACCCAACACGTTATGGCCGCAAGCAAGAAACCCCACGGCATTTCCGGCCAGTGATGCATGGGTGCGTGTTCGGCTGAGAACCGTGCCAGCATTGTGATGACGTGTGCCGGCAGCCCCACACATGCAGTTAATGGCCAGCCCCACGGCCAGGGAATCCAGCCGAGCAACATGACACTTGGAGCCGCGAGCCCAACGAGTGCGGCAGCGGGACTCGCTAGAACGTTGATAGGGACGACCCACAAGGATTGAGCAGGGTCCATCGCCACGAGGACCGGTGTGCATGCGATGGTTGCGGCAGCTGAGACGGCGGTGACTTCGGCGAAGAGCCGTGGAAACTTGAGGCCTTGCAACAGTTGTGCAAGTGGATGGGATCCGATCAAGATCCCGAACGTCGCTAGGACGGAGAGCTGGAACGCGGGTGCAACCAGCATCCAGGGGTCTAGTAGTAGAAGCACTGTTGCTGCCAGAGCTAGCAGAGCGATTGCGGCGGCTGGTCTGCCAACAGTGACTGCGAAGGCGCCCACCGCGCCCATGATGCATGCTCGAAGGACCGATGGATCAGGGCCCACGATGTGCGCGAAGGTGATGATCACCGCAAGGATCACCGCATAGCGGGCTATGCCTCGTAGCCGCACAAGCCGACACAGTGAGGTCACGACGAGGACCATCGCCGCAACGTTCGCCCCGGATACCGCGGTGAGATGACTCAGCCCAGATACGACCATGGAAGCAGACAGCTCTACAGACTGGCTGGAGCGATCCCCCACAATCAGGCCTGGGATGAGTGCGCCGGTTTCGCCTCCCCACCGTTGCCCTAGCTTCTGCAGATTCGCTCTGACCCACGCGCTAAACCCCGCGGGAGCGGACGCCTCATCCACCGGAGGCGAGAGTACAGCCACGGACACGGGTTCGGATGCACGTTCACGGTGAGCCTTCACACGTATCCACGCCGTCCACTGTGTACCCACCGCTGCGTTCTCGGGAATCTGCGAGCTCGGCGTAAAGATCACGGCCTCGAATCTCGGCGTATTGTGGCGGGGCTTGCTTTCCTCTCTGAGGCTCGGGCCAGCCTGAACTAACGGCGTTACAGAAACATGCGTCAGCATTGATGGCCCAATATCCCGCGGGGCCTCCGTGACTTCGAGCCGGGCTTGTAACGGGGCATCCGATATGAACGCTTGCGCGTTCAGCCGGCCTTGAGCATCGAGTGCGCAGGATGAGAAAGTTGCGCTCAGCATAATCAACGCCAGGATCGCATGAGAAAGTGCATGTGAGCCCCGAAAGCTAGGGTGCCGCGGGCGCTGTTGCCTGCGATGGCTATGCGCCGAATGTGTTCTCATGCGCAGCACAAAGAACAGGACACCGGCCAGCACCGCACACGTTAGGGCTGCTCCCCAAGCGAATCCGGGTGGGAAGCCGTGCACCGTATAGACCCAGCACACCGCAACGCATGCGGCAGTACCGGATAAAAGCGCTGGCGCTAACGGTTGGAGGGATCGTTGAGGGTATGGCTTTAGAGGATGGAGAGAGGTTGAGGATACGGCGGCGCGTTCGGCATAGCCGCCTAATCGGGCAGGTGGTTCGCTAGTCATAGGAGACCATCGGCTCGATCTTGCTCAAGATCGCTGGCCCGATACCGGAGACCGCATCAAGATCTGCTGGTCCACGGAACGGTCCGTGTTGAGCCTTGAAGTCGAGGATTCTTTGGGCGAGCGCTGGCCCAACGCCTGGCAGTTGTTGAAGCTCTTCAGAGCTGGCCGAGTTGATGCGCACAATGATTTTCCCGCCGGCGCCTGGTCCGGAGGAGCCCCCGCCGGTGTTGAGCCGGCCGGTCTTGCCGCTACCGTCACTCCCGCCACCGCCGCTAACAGGCCCGTTGCTGGCGTGTTCACCTTTGCGTGGCACCCGAATTTGTTCGCCATCGTTGACCGGTGCCGCCAAGTTGATGCCGGCTTGATCGGCCGCCCGGGTCATCCCACCCGCCTGCTTGATTGCGTCTGCAGTGATTGCACCTTGATCCAGTTCATAGAGGCCAGGCTTCTTCACTGCACCCACAACATGGACCCGCAGAAGCCCGCCAGCGGCCTGTTGAGCTGGCCCCTGTTTGGGGGCGTGGTCAGGACTATCTGTACTACCCGGCCCGGAACTGGCGTCTCGAGGTGTCGAGCGAGAATCAGCTTCAGGCTGTGCAGGTGCTTGCCCGTTGGCTGCGACCACGCCGGCTGATGTGAGCGCACCGTTGTTGGCAATGAAGAAGCGGTAGCCAAGCACAGCCAGCAGAACACACAGAGCGAGTGCGAGCGCGCCGATCCCCCAGCGTCCAAGGAGTGGGCGGCGAGGTGGTTCGTCTAGCCATGCGTAATCGTCATAGGAATCTGTCTCATTCGGTTGGCGTAGATGTTGCGGGCTCATGCCCTCAGGCTAAGAAGAATCACAAGCCCGATGCGGCGGCTGTGGATGAGGCCCCGGTGCCACTAGCGCTGGGGATAGTGGATCGGCCGCCAACAGTAAGAGTGCTAACAGCAAACCTCAAGCCCAGGGCTCTAGGGCAGGACTTGTCGGCAAGGACTTGACCCCTGAACTCCAGGTGAGGCGTTCAGCGCAGTGCCTCAGTTGTCCAGATTCTGGTTCCCTGGGTTGGATTCGTGCACAACTCGGTGCACTACTAAGCCGATTGCGCCTGGCCCACAGTGGGCGGCCAGAACCGATGGCAGTGGCGAAATTGTCACGGGCCATGACGTATGGGGCTCAAGCGCATCGGCGACTTCGATGGCGGCTTCTTCGGCTGCGAAATGCTGAACGGCGACCTGAACGTCGCCCGGCTCGGCCTCACCCGCGTGCGCAATGCCCAGCTCAGCGAGCCGCTGCAACGCGCGGTCGGTGTGCCTCACGCGCTCCAACACGCTGAGCGGTCGTTGATCCTCGATCTGGCGCTCGCACTGGCGGAGGACCGCCGGCGCGACATCAGCTGCAAGACGAAGAACGGTCTCGAAGCCGCGCGCAAGCGTGGCAAGGTCGGCGGGCGGCCACGGGTGATCGACGATGACAAGCGCGCGATCATCCTGTCACGCCGCGAGAAGGGCGAGTCGATAAGGGTGATCGCCCGGGTGCTCGACGTCTCGGTGGCTAGCGTGCACGCGGTGCTCGCTGAGGAGTCCGCTGACTAGCACCACCGCAAATTGCTGCTCCGAGCACCGGTCAGTGTTCTTTCGGAGTTTTCGATGTCGTCGGGCTCTACTAAAGTGAAGCTAATTGGTTCATCTCGGCGTTACCGGATGGGCCTATGAGCACACAGGAATCGAGGGTGATCAGTGGCGGGGAAGCGAGCGACGCTGGAAGCGTTGAAAGTGTGGCGAGAGAGTCTGGTGGGTCTCGATCGCCGTAGTCGGTTGATCAGGTTCAATCCCCCGAAGAGGTCGTCACTCACCTTCGACACACCGGATCTGGACGGGCTGCAGGGCCTCGTTGCCTCCGGAAAACCGCTCGTGTTACAGGGCGACCAACTCGAAGTTGACGAGGACGGAGAGGAGCGACTCGTCAGACCTCCGCTCGGTCGCAATGCGCTCCATATCCCCAGACCGGACAGCGACATCGGAACTATTGCGCGCACTCTGATGCGCAAGGCGAATCAGGAGTTCCTCGACCGCGGACTTTCGGTTCTCTACATCGCATTCGGTATGCTCCGCTGGAAGGACGTCGACGGCTCGGACATGGCGAGCCCCCTGTACCTGGTCCCTGTTGAGCTCATACCCGAGGGTCCGCGTGCGACTCCGAAGCTCGTGGGCAGCGATGACGATGCCGTTCTCAACTCGGCACTGCCGTTGAGGCTAGCCGAGTTCGGGGTGGTCTGTCCTTTGCTCGAGGAAGTAGAGGATCTTCGAGTTTCGGAGATCCTCGAGTTGTTCAGGAAGCGTCTGTCAGCGGCTCCGGATCTCAAAGGCTGGGAGCTCCGTCCAGAGGCTCACCTCGCAACCTTTTCTTTCACTAAGGAGGCGATGTACAAAGACCTGCTTGACAATCAGGAGGTCATCTCAGACCACCCGGTCGTGCAGGCACTCGCCAATGGTGACCCAACAAGCCAGACTGACGAGTTCCAGTTCGATCCGATCGATCCCGCGGACATCGACGAGAGCGCTCCACCGGAGAAGACGCCGTTCGTGCTCGACGCGGACTCTTCGCAGCGCGCAGCGGTGGCCGCGGCTCTCGCCGGGCGCAGCTTCGTCATGGACGGTCCTCCGGGCACGGGAAAGTCACAGACGATCGCGAACATGATCGGCGCGCTGATGCACTCGGGGAAGTCCGTGCTGTTCGTATCGGAGAAGATCGCCGCGCTCGACGTCGTGCGGAACAGGTTGAAAGATGCCGGGCTCGGAAGCTACCTTCTGGAGCTACACTCGCACAAGGCCAACAGGCGCGAGGTCGCGGCCGAACTGCTTCAGACGCTGGAGAACGTGGCGCAGCCGCCGAGCGGGATGTCGGCGCCGTCGCGGGCCTCGCTGGTCGACAAGCGAAAGCGGCTGAACGCTTACGCGTCAGCGATGAACGAGAACCGGTCGCCACTTGAACTGTCGTTGCACGACGTCCTTGGGCTACTTGCGGGTCTCGTCGATGTGCCTGCTGCTCCGGTCCCGGAGCGCTCGCCGCTGGGGCTCGACCAGGCCGGGCTTTCTGACCTCCGCGATGCGCTCCGCAGGTTAGAACGAAACTGGAGGCCCGCAGCCCAGGGCAGGTCGTTCCTTTGGAGGGATATCGTCGACGAGACCTCGCTCGAGGCACGCCTGTGGGCCGCCGAACGGGCGCTACAGGAGCTCCGCGGCACGATGCAGGTCAACTTCGAGCTGGTTAGGTCCTTTGATCTGGACCGGCCGGACCGAGCTAAACAGCTGATTGAGTTGCTGGATTTGCAGCATTCCGAGCGCCCGGCATCGGCCGATGACCGTTGGCTGATTGCCGCCGACCTCGCCCCCATTGAGGCGAGCCGAGCCGAGCTTGGTTCCCTGCTCGAGGATTACCAGGCAAAAGCCACCGCGGTGAAGGAACTGAGCGGGGTTCCATACAGCTCTTTTCCTCAGAACGCGCCCTCCGAGGTTGTCCAGCCCGCTGTTGCAGGCAGCATCGAGCTCGGATCCCAGAATGCTGAGCAGCTACGTGTCTTCGGAAAATACTTGTCACACCATGCTGCGGGTCTGGCCTCGGCCGTAACGTCGCTACGAGGGCTCGCACAGATAGCTGGCCTCCCTGAGCCGAGCTCGTACTCCGAGGCAGACCGCGTGGTGCGGATGATCGATCTGAGGGCTAATGGAGCTTTGCTGGAGACTACCTGGCTGACGCCTGCAGGCCTTCAAGCCGCGAGAAGCGCCGCTGCAGAGATTCGACTGAAGGCGATGGAGCTCGACAGGGCCGAAGGGCGCGCGCATTCGTTGTACACGGCTGAAGCACTTGGTGCCCCGCTGCGGGAGCTTCAGGACAGATTCAGCAATCTGCATACTGGGCTGCGGAAGCTCTCAGGGGCATATCGCACCGACAAGAAGGCTGTGGCAGCTCTCCTGGCGGATGCTTCCCAAGTGAAGTCGGGTATCTCACGGCTCTCCGAGGCCATCGCGTGGTCCGAAGCCACTGAAGCATTTGAGAGCGTTGGCGTAGTGCACTCGCAGGCACTTGGCAGACACTGGCAGGGCCGCGACACCGATTGGGAAGGCCTGGACCGGTTGTTTGGTGTCGCCGACGAGGTGATCGCGTTGTCGGGCGGTACCGTGCAGCCGAAGACCGTGGAGTACTTCACTGCTGGGGTTCCTGAGCCCGCTCACCAGGAGATGGCCGCGGCCGCTTCCGCGGCGCTCGGTTCCTGGCGGAGCTCTCTCGGACCTGCTCCGGCTCTCACGGGTCGGCAGGAGCTGCTTACGTTGCCGATGCAGGCATCACTGGACTGGATCGAGGCGCACCAGGAACCCAACGCGGACGCGCTCTCGGTGGTCGAAGCGGTGAACGCGGTGACCGGCTGCGACCACACAGTCGACCAATCGGTCACGATCCTCCGCTCTTGCAAGGACGCCCGCGACGTCGCGGCGGGCCTGGACGCCTCCAGATTGGAGTACGAGGAGCGCTTCGGGGCGCTGTTCCAGGGATCTGCGACGGACCTTGACCGCATCGATTCGGTGATCTCGTGGGCCAAGCGCATCCGGAGCGCGGCTCCGACGGGTGCACTGACGCCGGAGCAGCTGACCGCTTTAGTCTCGTCCACCCCCGTCTCAGCTCTGCCTGGGTCACTCGCGAAGTGGGAAGGCGATCGCGACGCAGTGATCGGAGCTTTCGCGCCCTCGCGCAGGGAGGAACTTCTCGAAGAGTTCGCGGAGTTCGACGGCGCCGCGGGTCTCATAGAGGAGCTCGGCTCTGACACGGTCGGGCAGCAAGAATGGTTCGACTACACGGAGATCCGCGAGTACCTGAGGATGCACGACCTGGACTCGACCATCGAGTTCTGCATCGAGATGCGGGTCCCGGCATCGGACGTGCCGCGGGTTGTGGAGCGGGCGCTCCTCAGGGCATGGGCCGACGCACAGATCCGGGACGACGAGCGGCTACACCCGCTCCTGGCGACGGACAGGGAGGCGCTCGTCGACGAGTTCAAGGCACTGGACCTCGAGGTCATAGCTGCCGCCACCGGCGACATTGTCCGGGCGGCGAATGCGCGCCGTCCATCGAACACGTCGCTGGGAGAACCAGCTCTCCTCCGGAGGGAAGGGATGAAGCAGCGTCGGCACATGTCCGTGAAGTCCCTGATCTCGGAGGCCAGAAACGCTGTCCAGGCGATAAAACCCGTATTCATGATGTCGCCGCTCGCTGTGTCTCAGTATCTGCCGTCCGACATGAAGTTTGACGTGGTGATCTTCGACGAAGCCTCGCAGGTTACCCCCGGGGACTCGATCAACTGCATCTACCGTGGACGCGCATTCATACTTGCAGGCGACGACAAGCAGCTGCCTCCGACGTCGTTCTTTGATCGTGCAACGGAGACAGACGAGGATGTGGAGCTCGACTCCGACGTGCAGGACTTCCAGTCCATCCTGGAGCTGGCGAAGTCGGCCGGTGCGTTCCGGAACCTCGGTCTGCGATGGCACTACAGGTCCCGCCACGAGGCGCTGATCGCATTCTCGAACTACCGTTTCTACGAGGGTAATCTGGTAACTTACCCCTCGGCGCAAGAGGATGGCCCGGACGTCGGTGTGGAGTTCTTCCTGGCGGACGGCCTGTACAGGCGAGGCGGCGGCGCAGACAACCCGCGTGAGGCCAAAGTCGTCGCCGAGCGAGTAATCCATCACTATCGGACGAGGCCCGGAGCCTCGCTCGGGGTGGTCACGTTCTCTGTGGCGCAGGCCTCGGCGGTGATCGCGGCCGTCGACAAGCTCAGGGAGTCGCACCGCGACCTCGACGAGCACTTCGACAAGAGCGACCGCCTCGACGGCTTCTTCGTCCGGTCGCTTGAGTCAGTGCAAGGCGACGAGCGTGACGTGATCATTTTCTCGGTGGGCTACGGCCCCGACGAGGCAGGAAAGGTCTCGACAAACTTCGGCGTACTCAACAAGGAGAAAGGATGGCGGCGACTGAACGTCGGCATCACGCGAGCGAGGCAGCGCATCGAGGTCGTGTCTTCGATGGAGGCGCACGACATCCCCGCCTCGCAGAACGAGAACGTCGAGGCGCTGCGGGCCTACCTCGACTTTGCGAAGCGCGGCATCGAGGTGCTTGGTACCCAGTCCTCAGCGACGGGGCTCATGCCGGAGTCGCCGTTCGAAGAGTCGGTGATCCGCACGATCGAGTCGTGGGGGTACAAAGTGGAGCCCCAGGTCGGCGCTGCGGGCTTCCGTATCGACCTCGCCGTTCGGCACCCCGCGAAGCCCGGCGTATTCGCGATCGGGGTCGAGTGCGACGGCTACCAGTACCACTCGTCGCCCACAGCGCGCGACCGTGACCGCCTGCGCGACCAAGTACTCGAGGGGCTCGGATGGACCTTACACCGGATCTGGGGCACATCCTGGTATCGGGATAGGGCCTCGGAGGAGCAGCGTCTCCGGACCGCGATCGAGGACGCCATCGCAGGCACGACCTCAGCAATGAGGCGGAGCCGTCCCGAGCTGGTGCGCCCGGACGTCGAGACTGTGCCCGCGCAGTCGGAGGCGTCCCAGGACTGGGCCGTGAGTTACAAGAAGGTTGCGGAACAGGACCTGCCGCTATGGGCCGACGCGGGCGAGCCCGGCAGCCACGTGTACCTGATCGAGCCGCTGTTCAACCTCGCGAGGACCGAAGGGCCGGTCCACATGGCGCTGGTCCTTGAGCGGATCAGAGATTGGTGGTACATCGGCAGGATCTCCCAGAGGATGAAGGAGAACATCGACCTGGCGATCGAGATGGCCGATGTCGTACGCGACGGCGACTTCATCGACCTCCCGGGCCGACCGGTCACGAAGGTCCGAAGCAAGGGCAATCAGCGCAAGCCGGCGCAAGTCCATATCGACGAGTTCGCGAGGGCCGTCGAGCTCCTAGTCCAAGACGTCGGCGGGGCCTCCCGCTCGGAGGTCGCGGTGCAGATCGCGAGGCTTTACGGCTGGAACAGGAACGGCTCGATCCTCGATGCGCGCCTGAACCAGGCGATCGACCGAGCTGTCAAGAATGGTCGGGTGGTAGACCAGGACGGGCGGCTCACTCGGAACTTGGGTTAGACCGTGAGCCACTCGGATGCATCGAGCGTGGGCAGCTCCTGTCGGAAACGGCGAAGGTTTGCCGGCTTCGATGCGATGGTCGTGGCCTTCCTCGTGCTGGGGCGCGGTTCATACCTACGGATGCGGCACGCTCAGATGCTCGGTTGCCCACACCCGGGAGGAAGCAGCGCCATTCGTTTAGTGATTTCTCACCAGCGGGAGATACGAGTTTCCCGATGACCCGGTATCTTCCACCTGGGCAACATCACCGATGCAGCAGGTGATGCCCTCAGCGGAGGACACTCTCCGCGAGGTGTGGAACGATGCTTAAAGCAAAGACCCCGAGGCGTCACGCCTCGGGGTCTTTGCTTTCGCGTGTGCGCCTGCTGGGGCTCAGACGATCACCCTCATCCTCACCACGCACGAGCCGAATGGCCCGATGCTGATTTCCTCGACTTCCCCGCAGATGCCAGCGGCCACGAGAGCCGCCGGCAGGCCGAAGTGCTCGCTGTAGTCGCGGACGGATATCTCGCCGGGGAACGCGAAATAGCCGTCCCGGAGCAAGCTCACTGTGAGGACTTCATCCTCGCCAGGCTCGGGGTCTACAAGATACAGGCTGCTCTCTACAGAGTCGTAGTGGAACTCTCCCTCCAGCTCGATATCGCTAAGCCGGAGAGATACCGCTTCGCGGTGCATTGCCCATGTCATCGTCGGTTCACTTCTTTCTCTAATCGGTACACGGCGTGCCCGAGCTGATTGAACCCAGCGAAGCGAACTGCGCCGCCGAGAGCGAGCTCAGCTGCCCTCGTCGCGAAGTCAGGAGCCGTGTGGAGCGGTATCACGACTGCGCCTCCGCGGTCGATCACCAGGCTGCGCGCCCTGACGTGGACGGCGAGGCCGTCATCCTGGGACCTCATGCTGTGTCCTGCTTCTTTGCGCCTCGTCCAAGTAACCCCAGTACGTCAGCGCCGTCTCCCACGAGCCGCGCTGTGCCCTGCTGCACGAGCATGTGGCAACCCGCGCTCGCTGCGCTTGTGACCGACCCCCGGCACTACACCAACAGGCCGAGCCATGCCGTGCGCGAGCTGCGCGACCGAGAGCGCGCCGGAGCGCACTCCGGCTTCAGGGATGACCACTGCGCTCGCGAGTGCTGCGATGACCCTGTCGCGCATGTTGAAGCGCCAGCGGGGCGGCGCCGTGTCCGGGGGCGTCTCGCTGACTACACAGCAGTCGACGGCGATCCGCTCGATGAGGGTTCCGGTGATAACCCTTAGTCGTCAGCCTTGCTCTGCATGACTCTGTGCACGACCAGGCCTATCGCGCCTGGCCCGCAATGAGCGGCCAGAACCGACGGTAGCGGTGAGATGGTGACAGGCCAGGACGTATGAGGCTCGAGAGCATCGGCAACCTCGATCGCCGCTTCTTCCGCGGCGAAATGCTGAACGGCGACCTGAACGTCGCCCGGCTCGGCCTCACCCGCGTGCGCAATGCCCAGCTCAGCGAGCCGCTGCAACGCGCGGTCGGTGTGCCTCACGCGCTCCAACACGCTGATGCTTCCGGCATCGTCGAACCGCAAGATGGGCCGGATGCTTAGTAAATTACCCAGGACAGACGCCGCGATCGTGACGCGCCCACCCTTTCGCAGCGCGTCTAGCGACGGGACCGTCAGCCAGATGTGTGAACCCATCGCATGCTGCGCGGCTTCGACAGGATCACGCCCCGTCATCGCGGCATCGGCCGCGGAAACCACAGCCAGTGCCTGACCGAAGCCGGCGCTGCAGGAATCGATCACATCGACCTCAACCCTGCATTGTTCTGCCGCAAGGCGCGCCGAATCGGCTGTATTAGAGAGCCTGCCGGCCATCGTGATCACGATGATCCGCTCCGCACCGTTCTCTACCGCATGATCGTAAGCCTCGCGGAATTTCCCTGGTGCGGGCCTGGACGTTGAAACCGACTGGCCAAGCGCAAAACCCATTGCAAGAGCACGCTGCAAGTCCGGGTCGCCATCGTTATAGACCTGCCCGCCAACGGTCACGTGCATCGGGACAACCGAGAGATAGCCGCGGTAGCTCGCAACCACTTCATCGCTCAGACCTGCTGCAGAGTCAGTGATGATCCACGTACGCGGGCGGCGGCCAGAATACGCCCGAGCTAGCGCAGCGATGCGGTGGCCCAAGCGTGGTTGCCCACGCGCCGGATGCCGCTCCAAAGAGGAGGGCAACCGGCGCGCGAGAGACGATAAACGGTCAGACATCAGACGACAATCGAAACCAGCTTAGGTGCGCGCACGATGACCTTGCGGATCTCTTGATCGCCAATGAAACGCTGGACATCTGGGTTGGCGAGCGCGCGGGCCTGCAGGTCCTCTTCAGAGATGTCCACCGGGACCTCGAGTTTGCCGCGGACTTTACCCTTGACCTGAACCACGGCGGTGATGGTCTCTTCCTTGAGCAGGGATTCATCCACCGCTGGGTATGGTACGCGGGCAATCGGCTGGCTATGGCCGAGCATGTGCCACATGTCCTCAGCGGTGTATGGGGAGACGAGGCTCAGAAGCAATGCGATGACCTCAGCTGCCTCGCGCACAGCCGGATCCGCTGGGCCAGCACCGGAATCGATGGCCTTACGGGTTGCGTTGGTGAGCTCCATCGCGTGAGCCACAACAACATTGAACTTCCCGTTCTCAAGGTTCTCGAGCGATTCGGCGAGGATCTTGTGCGTTACCGAACGCAGGTCTTGATCTCCACCAGCCGGGTCCGTTCCTGCCGCGCTGCTCACGTCTTGGGCAATACGCCAGGCACGTGCCAGGAACTTGGTAGCACCTGATGGCGAAACATTCGCCCAGTCGACATCGTCTTCGGGAGGGGATGCGAAAACCATGGTCAAACGGACGGCATCCACACCGAACTGATCGAGCTGTTCGCCCAGGTTCACGCCGTTGCCGAGCGACTTGGACATCGCCTTGCCCTGGTTCAAAACCTGGCCCTGGTTCAGCAACGCTCTGAACGGCTCGCTGAAATCGAGGTAGCCGAAGCTCTGTAGTGCCTTGGTGATGAAGCGTGAATACAGCAAGTGCAGGATCGCATGCTCAACACCGCCGACGTATTGATCAACCGGCAACCAGCGTTTGACGGCCTCGGTGTCGAAAGCCGCCTGGTCATTCTGCGGCGAGGCAAAACGCAAGTAGTACCACGAGGAGTCCACGAACGTGTCCATCGTATCGGTATCGCGCAGAGCCGGACCACCGCATTCAGGACAGGTCACGTTGACCCAGTCTTCGGCCCCAGCAAGCGGCGAACGGCCCTTGAGCGCAAGCTGTTCACCGCGAAGATCCTCTGGCAGGCGCACCGGCAGTTCGTCTTCGGGGACCGGGACCTCACCGCATGATGCGCAGTGGATGATCGGGATCGGTGCACCCCAGAAACGTTGGCGGGAAACGAGCCAGTCACGCAAACGGTAGGTGATGGCCTCATGCCCGGTACCGGCCTTCTCGACGATGTCGATGGCTTGAGCTATCGCATCTTGCTTGCTCAGCCCATCGAGCGGGCCGGAGTTGATGAGGGTGCCGTCGCCAACGGTGGCGACACCGCTGACGGCTGGGTCTTCCTCCCCCGTGTCGACAACGGTGCGCACTGGCAAATCGAAGGCGAGCGCGAATTCGAGGTCGCGTTGATCGTGGGCCGGCACGGCCATGATCGCCCCGGTTCCGTAGTCAGCCAGCACGTAATCGGAGGCCCACACCGGTACAGAAGCGCCGGATACCGGGTTGGTTGCGTAGCGGCCCAGGAACACGCCGGTCTTTTTGCGCTCTGTTGATTGGCGTTCGATGTCGGAGGCGGCTTTGACTGATTCCCGATACTCTTCGAACGCTGCACGGTGTTCGTCTGTGACCAGTTGGTCTGCGAGGTCGGCGTCCACGGCAACGACCATGAACGTTGAGCCGTAGAGGGTGTCGGGGCGGGTTGTGAACACTTCGATGGTGTGTTCGTCTTTACCGGCGTTGGCTTCGATCACGAAGTTCACGTTGGCGCCGTGGGACCGGCCGATCCAGTTGCGCTGCATCGCAAGCACACGCTCGGGCCACTTCCCTTCCAGCGCAGGCATCTCGTCGAGCAAACGGTCAGCGAAATCGGTGATCTTGAAGTACCACTGGTTCAGCGACTTCTTAGTGACTGGGGTTTTGCATCGCTCGCATGCGCCATCGACTACCTGCTCGTTGGCGAGCACGGTCTGGTCTTTAGGGCACCAGTTGACTGGCGAGTTCTTCCGATAGGCCAACCCGTGCTTGAACAGCTCGAGGAATAGCCACTGGGTCCAGCGGTAATACTCCGGGTCGGAGGTGTGAAGGCGTGAGTTCCAGTCTGCGGAAATCGCATACCGTTTGAACGATTCCGCCTGGGTGTCGATGTTCTTATATGTCCATTCGGCCGGATGCTGATCGTTTTTGATCGCGGCGTTCTCAGCTGGCAGGCCGAAAGAGTCCCAACCGATCGGGTGGAAGACGTCGTAGCCTTGGTGTAGCCAGTGGCGTGCTACGACGTCACCGATGGCGAAGGCCTCAGCGTGACCCATGTGAAGGTCCCCCGACGGGTAAGGGAACATGTCGAGGACGTATTTACGTTCGCGGGAGCCGTCATCCGTTGGTGTGAAAACGTTGTTTTCTTCCCAATAACCCGCCCAGCGCTTCTCGATGGCGTGCGCATCGTAGGTGGCGTTCTCTTGTGGCGTAGGGGCCTGAGCCAACTGGTATTCCTCTTCTGTGTGGGTCAGCTTGTGCGTAGACAACTCGTGCGCGTGTGGCAGGAGTCAAAGCAGTTCCCTATTCTACGTGTCAAACGGGTTTCTGCATGTTTAGTGCACGTCACATAACGGCTGTATCAGGTTCCTGAATCGGCTTGGACGTCTTCATCAACCCAGTCGAAGCTGCGGTGGACGGCTTTGCGCCAGATGCGTTTCTTCCGCTCGACTCTTTGTTGGTCCTTGGAACGGCTGAAGGTGCGCTCCAATTGCCAGTTCTCCTCGATTTCGTCCAGTGAATTCCAGACGCCAACGGCGAGCCCGGCGGCGTAAGCGGCACCGAGTGCCGTGGTTTCGGTGACGGCCGGCCGTAGAACATCGACACCGAGCAGGTCGGCTTGGAACTGCATCAGGACGTTATTGGTGACCATGCCGCCGTCCACTCGCAGTTCGGTGAGTTTGCCGTCAACGTCTTCTTCGGCGGCGTCGAAAACGTCAGCGGTTTGGAAGGCTGTCGCTTCCAGTACGGCGCGTGCGATGTGTTCGCGGGTCACGTACCGGGTGAGCCCAGTCATGACACCGCGGGCTTCGGGCTGCCACCACGGAGCGTAGAGTCCGGAGAAGGCCGGGACGATGTAGCAGCCGCCGGAGTCTTCAACTTCGCTCGCTAGCTCTTCGATCTGTGGGGCGTGTTCGAACATCTTGAGGTTGTCGCGTAGCCATTGAACCAGCGAGCCTGCTACTGCGATGGAACCTTCCAAGGCGTAGACGGGTTCTTGACCGTCGAGCTGATAGGCGATCGTTGTCAAGAGGCCTTTGGTGCTGCGTGCCGGTGTGGTTCCGGTGTTGTACATAACGAAGCAGCCGGTTCCGTAAGTGTTTTTGGCTTGGCCTGGTTTGAACGCTGCTTGTCCGAAGAGGGCTGCTTGTTGGTCACCGAGGATTCCTGCGATGGGAAGGCCTGCCCCGGGGTTGCCGCTACTGATGTGCCCGATGTGCCCGGATGATGTCACGATGCGGGGCAGCATCGCTTCAGGGATGTTGAAGTCGTTGAGGATGCTGGGTTCCCATGCTTGTTTGCGCAGGTTCATGAGCATGGTTCGAGACGCGTTGGTCACGTCGGTCACGTGCAGGCCTCCGTCTGGGCCGCCTGTGAGATTCCAGATGACCCAGGTGTCCATGGTTCCTGCAAGGAGTTCCCCGGCTTCTGCGCGTTTCTGCAGTTGCGGGTCTGTATCGAGGATCCAGCGCAGCTTGGTTGCGGAGAAGTATGTTGCTAGCGGCAGGCCTGTGACTTCGCGGTAGCGGTCGAGCCCACCGTCTTCTTCCATCTCATCGACGATGCGTTGGGTGCGTGCATCTTGCCACACGATGGCTGGGGTTACGGGCTCGCCGGTTGCGGCGTCCCATACAAGGATGGTTTCGCGTTGATTCGTGATGCCGATTCCCTGGACGGCGCTGGCCCTCTCCCCGAGGGTATCCAACAGTTCGGCTAATACGGCTGTGACATTGTCCCGAATTTCGGTCGCATCATGTTCGACCCAGCCTGGCAGGGGGAAGTGCTGTTGATGTTCACGTTGGGCCACTGCTTGCTGCTGACCGCGTTCATCGAAGGCGATAGCCCGGGAGGATGTGGTGCCTTGATCGATCGCCACAATAAGTTTTTGTGTCATGAAGCCCTCGATGATGTGCGTGGGTTGTTAAGAGTCTCAAAGCATCGTAGCGAGCGCGCGAGGTGAGCGCGACGTCAGCCATGCTTCGAGGCAAGGTGAAACCTGCCTATTGCGGCAGTGACAATAAGTAATTGTCCGGGTGACATTCGCTTACTGTCGCCGCGACAACAACTTATTGTGTATCTGACCGGAACTAATTGTATAGGTGGCAATAACTAATTGTGCGAGTGACACTAAGTACCTGCTGTGGCGGCAATATGTAATTGTTTGCATGACAATATGTAGGTAGAGTTGCTTGCATGCACTCCTGGGCTAATGTCACTGAACGCCGTAACCTCCAGCCCGAACTGGCGGTTTCGGTGATCGTTTTCGCTTTCTTCAAGAAGCCGGCAGACTCCAGCAACACCGATAGTTCTCAGCTCAAAAACCACTCTGAAGCACTGCCCTATCGCATTCAGGTTCCGCTCATAGAACGGGTACGTGAGCCCTTCCGCGGCCGCTACGCGATCCCCGGGGCACCGGTTCAAGCTGCGCTTTCCCTCGATGATTCTGCAGCGGAGATCTTCACCCGCGTCACCGGTTTGAACGGTTATCAGCCGCAACAGCTACACACGTTCGGCGGCCTGTATCGCGCCGCTTGCCAGCGCCGCACCTCTGGGCAAGATGGGCTCTCACCCGACATCTCAGAGGATTCCTGGCATGTGGGCAGCTTGCGGGTGGTCACGGTTGCATACTGGTCCATGGTGCGCCTGGATGACGTTGATGCCGCGTATCAAGTCGCTGAAGCGGACCCACGGCTGAGTTGGTGGGACATCGATGACTTGCCGCCTCTGGCCTTCGATCACGGCCACATCTTCGCTCAAGCCCGGCAAGCCTTGCGCGAAATCGAATTGGACGAGCTCGCTCACGCGAGCCTGCCATCGAAGTTCATCCTCGCTGACTTACGTGAACTCGTCGAAACCATCCAGGGGCAACAGCTGGACCCTGGGAACTTTCAACGCAGCATCAAAAACCAGCCTCGGATCAAAGCCACCTCAGAATTCCTGGAGGGCACCAAACACAGGCCGCCGAGGCTTTACACGCTTGAGTCACCCTAAGCGGGGACCCTGCCGGTCACGCTCGTGCCAGTTCGGCGGTGAAGCCAAAGGGGCCTCACGCCCGCGCCGTACTGGCCTCCAAGATCTCCTCGATCTCACGCACGAGTGCATCTTCCCCCACATCGCCTTGAGCCGCAGTATCTTTACCGGCTTCAACGCTGAGGGCTGTGTCCTGTCTCACGATCCCATTGAAACGCAGGTTCGTGCGGCGCCTGAGGATGTCTTCGGCGTTCGTGGCGTGTTCGCGCTCCGCCATCCACGCGACCTCGCCTCTCAGCAACTCCCGCGTGTGCGCAAGAGGGTGTGCAGCGTCGGGATCTGTTCCTGAGTCGATGAGGTGTGCGATGAAGTCCGCGACCTCGTTCGCATACGAACCGTAGCGCTTAACGAGAGCGCGGGCGTAGGTGGAACCAACCACTGCTTCGCAGTCCTTCGTGGGGTCATCACCACGGATCATCCCTTTGATGTCGCGACCGCGCGTGGTTCTGATGCGGTCGCGGTCAAGCTGATCCAAAACCTGATCGGTGAGCTGCTCCCCGACCGCACGGAACGTAGTGAGCTTTCCACCCACAAGGCACAACAGCGGGATCTCGATGCTCTTTACCCGGCCGTTGCGGGTCCCTCGCATGCTGTGGCTCAGGTGCACGATGTGGTGGTCACGCGTGATGGCGCCTGTCGCGTCAGCGTTTGATCGCGGTAGCGGCCGCACCCCAGCGAAAGTGTGGACCACGTGCTCGTCACTGATCGGGATCGTCGGGAACATGTCCTGGACGAGCTCAAGCAGATATTCGTATTCCTCATCGGAGCATTCGGGTACTTCCCCGGGGTCCGCGGGTAAGTCGGTTGTTCCGACGAGTACGCGTTCGCCCAGCGGGCAGATCAACACGATGCGACCGTCTTGATGTTCAAAGAAAATCTCGCCGCCGCGGCATGCTTCAAGTAGTTGAGGGTGATCCAGAACCAAGTGTGCACCTTTGGTTCCACCCATGAACGAGGTTTCATGCCCCAAAGCACGGTTAGTGAGGTCAACCCAGTTACCGGTGGCATTGATGATGACGCGGGGCCGAACCTGGATGTGGTGGCCAGTGAGCTGGTCAGTCAACGTGATCCCATCGGATGCATCGATAGTGCTTGCTGTGGTGCCGGTCAACGCCAGCTGATTTGCGATGCGGGCCCCGTGATCTTCGGCCTCACTCAGCAGATCGATAATGAGACGCTCAGGGCTTTCGACCTGAGCGTCTTGATACTGTGCGACAAAGCGAGTATCTGGGCGCAGATCAGGGAACGCGCGCCGTACAGCTTGACGCCCCAGCAAGAAGGAATGCCGTTTAAGGCCTGCCGCTTTCCTACTCGCACGGGAGTATGTGTCATAGAGCACAAGCCCGGCCTTGATCATCAACGCCCCGCGTTCAGCCGGGACGCCGCGATAGTCCTTGAAGAGAAAACGTAGCGGAGCATTCAAAAGACCCGTGAGGGTTGTACGCAAAGGAATGAACGTGGGCAACGGGCGCACCCGATGCCCGGCATGACGCAAAAGACGGTTACGTTCCTGGACCGACTCCTTCACTAGCCGGAACTCGCCATACTCCAAGTAACGGATACCGCCGTGAATCATATGGCTGGATGCGCCACTTGCCCCGTATGCGAAGTCATGAGCTTCCGCTAGCACAACGTCGATGCCCTGCAACGCCAACTCACGCGCCGCTGCCGCGCCGTTGATACCGCCACCAAGGATCAAAACATCGGTTTCCGGACGCTGCGCGATCCGCTGGACCGAGGCCCGCACCGGCGCTGTCCCCGCCGCATGCCTACCCCTTGCTAGATTCAATGGTGGAGCAAGCGAGGATGATGGATCTACCGGAGCAGAGCCGAGCCCAGATGAAGTAAGTGGAGCGGAGCAGGCTGGAGCAGAGCCGGCTGGATCAGTATCGGCGTGGTGGTCCTTGGAATGCATACCGACCATCTTGCCCGGATGAACTTCAGGCAACAAGCGCAACCTCAGACGAAAACCGCAATAACACCTACTGGACACATAAGGTTAAAACGTGAGTAAACCCAGCATCACCAAACACCCATACCCCGACTCTCTCGCGCTCGCCGCAAGCCCTTTAGACGATGACCGGGACTCGCTGTATTTCGACCTCACGGTATGCGGTTCACGCATGCGCACGTGGGTGTATCCAGCGCAGCAGAATGCATCAGGTGAACAAGGCGCTGCGGGATCTCGTGTGGTGCTTGCGATCCATGGTTTCCGCGGGGACCATCACGGCCTACGCCGCCTCATCAACGCAATGCCTGAGCACACCTGGATTGTCCCGGATCTACCCGGCTACGGGGTCTCTAGCGCGTTTGATACCCAACAGGCACGCCACAGCGCTATAGGCTTTCACGAAGTCATCGACGCCCTCATCGATGCCCTCGAGCTGGATGCTGAGACGGTCCTGCTCGGCCACTCGTTCGGCTCGGTCGTCGCCTCAACCTATATGGCCGCCAATCCGGGGCGTTTCGGGCAGCTCATCCTGATCAACCCGATCTCCGAGCCGCCGCTGGCAGGCCGCCACATCGTGTTGACCCAGGCAACCCGCTTGCTTTATGAGCTCGGGACCCGGGTTCCAGCGCGCTGGCGCACCGCGGTATTGAGCTCCACTGCACTCGTTGACGGGGCGAGCCTCACCATGACCACAAGCCGTGATCAGGCCACGAGGGAGTATGTCAGGCATCAGCATCGGGCATATATGAGCGGCTTCGCAAGCCCCGAAGTGCTACTGGAAACCTATGAATCCTCGGTGCACACCACGGTGCTCGATGCCGCCGCCGAGGTCGATGCGCCGACACTGCTGATCGCAGGGGCCGGGGATCCGCTCGGCACGGTGGCAAGCCAGACAGCGCTCGAAGCACTGTTTCCCAACGCGCGGCTCGTGATGATTCCGCAGGTGGGTCACCTGATTCACTATGAAACCCCACGTGCCGCGGCAAGAGCGATACGCGCGTGGCTCGGCAGGCCCGAATAGGTGAGGCTAGAGCTCGGTTGGGTCGTCGACCCGGACCGTGACTTTGGGGTCGCGCCGCAGCGACCCTAGTGCCTTACGTCGCCGTAGCGCGTGCGTTACGGTGGGTCCGGCCGCGTAGTCGAAGAACAACAGCCACCGTTGCTCGGCAGTATCCGTAACGCCGCCTTCGGAGCTGCCCTGTACCGGCGTTGGCCCTACAGCGCGCACTCCATCCACGGCCTGGATGTCGAGGCAGAACTGCTGCGCGGCCTCACGCGGCCCAGACAACGACGCCGTGCGCACCGCTGGAGGCAAACCCACCTCAGCCCGCTCCGCGAGCTCCTGGGCGGCCAGCCCAGCCGGATCCCACCGGACTAAAGCCCTACCCTGAGGCGAAGGGTGGCCCGTTAGAACAACCTGGCCGCCTGCCTCGCGCCCACGCACCAAAGCTGCAGCAGCAAACCACCGATGCGCCACGTCCTCCCCCGAACGCAACCCACCGGAGGCAAGCATCGCATCGGCATCCAAGAGCAACGCGGCCGCATAGCCACCATCCACGAGAGGCTCAGCACCCGGTGTTGCGATCACCAACTGAGGCTTAGCATCCACGTGATGGAGTGCATCCGCACCAGTCGCACGCACCACAGGTACTCCCGGGAATGCCCGACCGAACTCCTCAACCGTTCGCTGTGCCCCAACATGGCCTGCACGCAAACTCCGGCCACCACACTCCTCACACGCGAAAGCGCGCTCGATCAAGCCGCACCAGCCACACGTCGGCGCAGGATCATTCGCTCCCAAAAACTGCAGCGGGCCCTGACACTGCCGGCAGCGGGCAGGCATTCTGCAGCGTTGACACCGCAACAAGGGGATGAACCCGGTGCGTGCCACTTGAACCAGAACAGGCCCGGACTCAAGCCCGGCACGGGCAACCTCGAAAGCTAAACGAGGGAGCCTGACCGAATGGAAAATAGGGTCCCGTTCCGACTCATAACTATCCGAGGTCGCCCTGACCCATGGGGTACGGTCCCGCAACACAGGGCGAGCGGCACTTAATGGTTTGGCCCAACCGGTCTCAACAAGCCGCTGCGCTTCAGAGCTACGAGCAAAGGACGCGAAGACAGCTGCACAACCGCTGTGTTGAGCACGCAACAAAAGGACCTCGCGGGCATGATGATACGGGGCGCGCTGCTCAACATGGGTTTGATCATGGTCATCCCACATAGCAACCAAACCCAGGTTCCACACCGGAGCGAAAGCCGCAGACCGCGTACCCACAGCAATCCTCCTCTGCCCCGTCACCACCTCAAGAAAGGACCGGTAGCGAGCGCTCGGGCCGTCCTCAGCCGATAACCTCGCATAAGCATCCGCACCCACCACAGCATCCAGCGCACGCGTCACAGCATCAAGATCTCGGGCATCCGGGACCACCAGAACACTGCCTCGACCCGAAGCCAGCGTTGCCGCCGCAGCTGTTGCCAAGCGCACCGCCCAGCCCTCGATGTGATGCGGTGTATCACTCGACTGGTTGTGCCGGGCAGCATCCGCCGTGGTCTGCGCCGAGGTTTCCGCCGTGGCTTCCGCCGTTGCTTCCCCTGGGGTGACCGCTACAACAGCCCGGGGAGCCTCACCTGCCAACAACTCAGTGAGCAACCACGCCTCGGGGTCCTCTGCCTCCCACGCCTTAGCCCACCGAGCTGTATCAGGGCAAGCGAGCGGAAGCTCAACCGGGCCATCCCAAGGCTCCTTCTCTATCCTGGCAACACGAGGAACCACAGCAGACTTCGCAACATCGGCCACCGTACCGGCATACCGGTCAGCGACCGCCTCACACAGCGAACGCACCTCAGAAGAGAAAACAGGTAGCGGTGAGAAAACCGTCGTGAGCGGCCTAGGGGTGACCTCAGGATCACACTGGGCAACCCGTTCCACGATGTAACCGTTAACCCTGCGCCCACCGAAAACCACCCGCACACGCGCACCGGCAACCGCATCGGAATCCTGCTCCTTCAGCACCGCATAATCGAATAAGCGGTCAAGATGCGGAACCGGGGTATCCACCAGAACCCGAGCATACGGGAGATGCTCAGCGTACTGATCAGCGCCAATACGAGGCTTCTTCTGAGAGGGCTTCTTCGGCTTCGCGTCTGTGACACCAGCCGGAGTACGGAACTGGGAGGCGTCGAACAAAACGCCGTCTGGCGATTCAGTCAACAGGCCTCCCAGCTCAACACGATCTAGATGGGGGAATCAGAGGTTGAAATACGACTTGAGCGCATCAACCCGGTCCAGGTTCTCCCACGTGAAATCAGGGTCCGGGCGACCGAAATGGCCGTGCGCGGCCGTCTTCCGATAGATCGGACGCTTCAAGTTGAGGTCCTCGATGATACCGAGTGGACGCAGATCGAAAACCTCACGGATCGCGCTAGCGATCTTGACCGGATCCTCCTGGGAGGTACCGAACGTTTCAACATAGAGACCAACCGGGGCGGCCTGCCCAATCGCATACGCAACCTGAATCTCAGCTCGATCAGCCAAGCCAGCCGCAACAACATTCTTAGCTACCCAACGTGCAGCGTAAGCCGCCGAACGGTCAACCTTCGATGGGTCCTTACCAGAGAACGCGCCACCACCATGGCGAGCGAAACCGCCATAGGTGTCAACGATGATCTTGCGGCCAGTCAGACCCGCATCGCCCACCGGGCCACCGATGATGAACTTACCCGAAGGGTTCAACAGAACCTCGGCATTGGATGAATCCAACGGTTCGGTCGCAAGAACCGGCTTGACCACAAAATCATGCAGATCAGACTGAACCGAAACCAAGTCATAGTCCTCGGCATGCTGGCTTGAGACCACCACAGACTCAATAGAGACAGGCTTGTCCCCGTCATAGCCGATCGTGACCTGCGTTTTACCGTCTGGGCGAAGGCCCGGCAACACCCCGTCGCGGCGCACACGCGTCAACTGCTGCGAGAGCCGATGCGCCAAATGGATCGGGGTCGGCATGAAAGAGTCATTCTCGTTGGTCGCATAACCGAACATGATGCCCTGATCACCAGCGCCCTGAGCATCACGTGGATCTTTGGCTTTGCCAAGCCGTTCTTCTAGAGACGAGAACACGCCAGAAGCGATCTCTTGGGACTGCTGCCCAATAGAGATATTCACCCCGCAGCGGGCGCCATCAAAACCGTTCGCGGAGGAGTCATAACCCAAATCCAGGATCGTGTCGCGCACAAGTTGGGGGATCTCAACGTAGGCGTCAGTCGTGACCTCACCGGCAACCTGAACCAACCCCGTGGTCGTCAAAGTCTCAACAGCAACACGAGACTCAGGGTCTTTATCCAAGAGCGCATCCAGGATCGCGTCGGAAATCTGGTCACAGATCTTGTCCGGGTGACCTTCCGTCACGGATTCCGAGGTGAAAAGCCGCAAACTATCAGAAGTAAACATAACAATTATCGATTCTTTAGTGCTTCAGCGATCTACCCAGGACTTTAGCGCGCCAAGCGCTTTACAATCGCATCCACGATAAATTCAGAAACATAACGTTTCGAGCCGGAAATCTCACCGGCGTCCTTGCCGTCGGCGGCAAGCACGGCGACCGTATTGTTTGGTGTGCCGAACCCACGCGTTTCCGAGACCTCGTTCACGACGAGAAGATCCGCACCCTTGCGTTGAAGTTTGGCTCTGCCGTATTCCAGAACGCTTGCGTTCTCATCACCGGTCTCCGCGGCGAAACCAACGATGAGGCGCGGCAGGACGTCCGCATCCTCTGAAGCGCTGGGTTCCTGACCACCCTGCTCCGGCACGCGCCGGTCCTTAGCCCGTGAGCGCCGGTCCTCCACCAGCCCTTTCAGGATGTCCGGATTGCGGACCAGCTCGATCACGGGCGCGGAATCGTCTTCCGGGTTCTTCTTGATCTTGCTGCCCACATATTCTTTAGGCCTGAAGTCAGCTACTGCAGCAGCCATGACAACGATGTGAACCTCGCTAGCAGATGCACGCATCGCTTGTTCCAGCTCGGCTGCCGTGGTCACAGAGGTGACCTCTACCCCATCGGGTGCCGGAACTTCGATGTTAGCTGCGACGAGCTCGACCTCGGCGCCGGCATCGCGCAAAGCCTCCGCCACGGCGACCCCTTGACGGCCGGTAGAACGGTTGCCGAGGAAACGCACCGGATCCAACGGTTCACGCGTGCCACCTGCGCTCACAAGCGCCCGGACGCCCGCAAGAGGTGCCTCGCCGGCGTGTGGGGTGGCGCTATCGAGCAACGCGAGTGCCTCTTGCGCGATGACCGGGATTTCTTCGAGACGGCCCGGCCCGGAGTCTTTGCCCGTGAGCCGGCCTACCGCTGGGTCAGGCACGGCAATTCCGCGGCTACGCAGAGTCGATACGTTCGCTTGCGTTGCGGGGTTAAGCCACATTTCCGTGTGCATGGCCGGGGCCATGTACACCGGTGATGTTGTGGTTAGGATGGTGGCAGTCAGCAGGTCATCGGCGCGACCTGCAGCCACACGGGCTAGAAGGTCTGCGGTGGCAGGCGCTACCACCACGAGGTCAGCTTCTTGGCCTAGGCGTACGTGGTTGACCGCATCGACGGCTTCAAACACTGAGGTCCTCACCGGATTGTGAGACAACGCTTCCCAGGTTGCGGCACCAACAAAGTTCAGGGCGGACTCGGTTGGGATCACATCAACGTGATGACCGGCCTCGGTGAACTCACGCACCAAGCCCGGGACTTTATATGCGGCGATACCACCGCCAACGCCTACGACAATCCGAGCCATACCAATCCCCTATCTCGCTCAACCGGTACGCTATCTACGCCACTGAGCGCAGGGCTTTATTCAGCGGCTTGCTGCGACTCGTTGAGAGGCTTCACATCCAGGAGGCCGTCGTTGTATTCGCGCAACGCGATCGAAAGCGGTTTCTCGTTCGGCTGGGTATCAACGAGCGGGCCAACGTATTCGAACAGTCCCTCGTGCAACTGCGAGTAGTATGCGTTGATCTGGCGGGCACGCTTGGCGGCATTGATCACCAGCGCGTACTTGGAATCAACGTGGGTCAGCAGTTCATCGATCGAAGGGTCGGTGATACCTGGCAGTTCTTCAGACACAAAGTCTCCTTGAATTGATATTGACAGGCCTTGTCAACAGCGCCGTCTCTTCTCGAGAGCACCGTGAGGTGCAAACTATAATTCTACAACCTTGCGGCCGCGGCTTCAGACTTCGCGGCAACGCAAACGTCAATGAGTGGGCTCGATCTCCATGATCTGCACGAGTTCGGCTGCCGCGCGCTCGACCTCGTTGTTGATGATCGTGTGGTCGAATTCGGCTTCAGCCGCAAGTTCCTTCTTGGCGGTTTCAAGCCGACGGTTCTGTTCTTCTTCGCTTTCTGTACCGCGGCCAATCAGCCGGGCGACTAGCTCATCCCAGGATGGAGGGGCGAGGAACACGAAACGCGCTTGAGGCAGGGTTTCGCGGATCTGCCGGGCACCCTGTAGATCGATTTCCAAAAGAACGTGCTTACCCTCGGCAACAGCAGCATCAACCGATGCCCGCGGAGTACCGTAGGTGTTCTGCCCGTGCACGATCGCGTATTCGAGCATCTCGCCGGCATCGATCATGCGGCGGAACTCTTCAGGGGATACAAACTGGTAATGCACCCCATCGATTTCGCCTGGGCGCGGTTGCCGAGTTGTCGCAGACACCGAAAGCCACACCTCAGGATAGTTCTCCCGGATGAAGGTCGAGACGGTTCCCTTCCCCACCGCGGTCGGTCCAGCCAGCACCGTGACCCGCGTAGGGTTCGTTTGGGTTTCAGCCTGTGCCATAGACATTCCTCCGTTGCAAGGGAATCGTAGGGCCTTAGCCCCACTGATTTTAGTTGATTGCTGTAGCGAGGTCCTCTTGTGCGGATTCGATCGCGGCTTCCATCGCATATGGTTTGGCCAATGATCGTGACGCCGGAACGACCACTTGGTCCCACACATCCCCGAAGGCTGCTGCGAGGTCCGATGCGGTGGCACCTTGCGCCCCATAGCCTGGGGTCAGAAGCGGCGGCTTACCGGTAGCGAGGTCGATGCCGAGGTTGCGTGCTGCATCGCCTGTCGTTGCGCCAACAACGAGGCCAACGTCACCAAGAGTGGGTGCTACTGTCTCGGCCTGCGTCCGAGTCTGAGCCTTGCGCATCCGTTCGTTGATGTCCGCGACATCGGTAATGACGCGGCGTGCCGCGGAGTCGCTTCCGCCGGCGTGTTGAACGCGTGCGCCTTCCGGATTGGACGTCAACCCAAGCACGAATACACCGCCGCCGAATTCGGCGGCCACATCGAAGACCGGGCCGAGCGCCCCCACACCGAGATATGGGGAGACCGTTACGGCATCGGCAACCAATGGTGAGGAAGGATCCAGCCAGGCTTGGGCATAGCCGGCCATCGTGGAGCCTATGTCGCCACGTTTGGCATCCGCTAGAACAAGGATTCCCTGTTCCTTCGCCTCGGCCTGGACTCGTTCAAGAGCCGCGAAGCCCGCAGAACCGAACCGCTCAAACAGGGCGACCTGCGGTTTGATGATCCCGGCTCGGCCGGACGCGGCTTTCACTGCGGCCAAACCGAACTCGAGCGCGCCGTCAGCGGAATCGGCGAGCCCCCAGTCCTTGAGTGTGGAAGGATGCGGGTCGATCCCCACACACAGCTTGCCGTAGCGCTCAAGGGCGTGAGCTAGCCGGCAACCGAACGGCTCGGTGCTACCCGTTGTCATGGCTTAGCCTTCTTCGCCTGCGCGGATCGCGGCGAGACGTACGGCATGCTCTTGCAGGCTTGCAACCTCCCACGGATAGGTCCGTAGCGCCTCGATCGCCATGACAGCTGAGCTGAATTCCGCAACGGTTGTGATGATCGGGGTACCTACAGAGGTAGCCGCGGCGCGGATCTCGTAGCCATCGGAGCGGGAATCCCCACCACCGGATGGGGTGTTCATGATCATCGCGATCTCACCGTCAGTGACGAGGTCGACAATCGAACGCTCATTCCCAGCCTCGTGAACCTTGTTCACAACGGTCGCCTTGATGTCGTTGCGGCGCAACACATCGGCAGTGCCACCCGTGGAGACGATCTCGAATCCGAGGTCCGCCAAGAGCTTGACCGGCATCACTACAGATCGCTTATCGCGGTTAGCTACCGAGACAAAGACCTTACCTTCGGTTGGCAACGGATTGTTGGCGGCGGCTTGGGACTTCGCGAAAGCGGTATCGAAGTGCTTGTCGATACCCATGACCTCGCCTGTGGACCTCATCTCCGGGCCGAGCAGAGAGTCGACCGCGCGGCCATCCTCGGTCCGGAAGCGGGCGAACGGCAGGACTGCCTCCTTGACGGCGATCGCTGAGCCCATCGGTAAGGACGCGCCGTCGCCTTCAGCTGGCAGGATCCCGCCACGCATCGAGGCGATGGTGGCGCCCACACCGATGAGTGCGGCGGCTTTAGCGAGCTCAACACCGGTTGCCTTCGAGACGAACGGGACCGTGCGGGATGCGCGTGGGTTCGCTTCGATGACGTAGAGGACATCGGAGGCGAGAGCGAACTGGATGTTGATCAGGCCGCGCACGCCAACGCCTTCGGCGATAGCTCGGGTTGCTGCCGAGACCCGATCGAGGGTCTCTTGCGAAAGCGTGGTTGGCGGCAGGGTGCACGCCGAGTCACCGGAGTGGATACCGGCTTCTTCGATGTGCTCCATGACGCCACCGATGAACAGATCGCTACCATCGAAGAGTGCGTCAACGTCGATCTCGATCGCGTCCTCAAGGAAGCGGTCCACGAGCATCGGATGATCAGCGGTGATCTCGGTCGCGTTCTCAACGTAGGTTGCCAGCTGGGCTTCGTCATAGACGATCTCCATGCCGCGGCCACCCAGAACGTAGGACGGGCGGACCAGAACCGGGTAACCGATTTCGTCCGCGATTCTCTTGGCCTGATCGAAGGATACGGCGGTTCCGTTCTTCGGCGCGGTCAGCCCCGCGCGATCAAGCACGCGCTGGAACTCACCACGGTGCTCGGCAAGATCAATCGCGGTTGGGCTCGTGCCCAGGATCGGAACTCCTGCGGCTTCGAGTTCTGCGGCGAGCTTGAGCGGGGTCTGCCCGCCGAGCTGAACGTAGACACCCAGAACGCCGCCGGTAGCCTGCTCCGCCTGAATGATTTCCAAGACGTCTTCAAGCGTGAGCGGTTCGAAGTACAGACGGTTGGAGACGTCGTAGTCGGTTGAGACGGTCTCCGGGTTGCAGTTGATCATGACCGTCTCATAGCCGGCATCGCGCAGCGCCATGGTCGCATGGACGCACGAGTAGTCAAACTCGATGCCCTGCCCGATGCGGTTAGGCCCGGAGCCGAGGATGATCACGGATGGCTTATCGTGCTGTTCGAGTTCGCATTCCTCATCATATGAGGAGTACAGGTATGGCGTGAACGCCTCGAACTCAGCGGCGCACGTGTCCACGGTTTTATACACCGGACGGATGCCGAGTGCTTGCCGGATGCCGCGCACAACGTCTTCACGGCGGTGTGAGAGTTTAGCGATCTGGGCATCGGAGAAACCGTGACGTTTAGCCAAACGCAGGGTCTCTGGCGCGAGGTCCTGATCAGCTGCGATCTCTTGTGCAACCTCGTTGATCAGTTGCAACTGATCGAGGAACCACGGGTCGATCGCGGTAGAGGCGTAGACGCGTTCGATGCTCGCACCACCTAGCAGGGCGCGCTGAACGTTATAGATGCGTTCGGTTGAGCCGCGCTCGGAGCTGGCCAGCAGCTGAGCGATCTCGGCTTCGTCCGGCTTCTCAAAGCTGAACTCGGCATCTTTCTGCTCAAGCGAACGCATCGCTTTCTGCAGCGCTTCGGTGAAGTTGCGGCCCAGAGCCATCGCTTCACCGACCGACTTCATGGTAGTGGTCAGTGTGGCATCAGCTGCCGGGAACTTCTCGAACGCGAAGCGCGGAACCTTCACAACCACATAGTCAAGAGCCGGTTCGAAGGACGCCGGGGTTTTCTGCGTGATGTCGTTCGGGATCTCATCGAGGGTATAGCCCAGCGAGAGCTTCGCGGCGATCTTTGCGATCGGGAAGCCGGTGGCTTTGGACGCCAGGGCCGAGGAACGCGAGACGCGTGGGTTCATTTCGATCACGACCACGCGGCCGGTTGCTGGGTCTACTGCGAACTGGATGTTGCAACCGCCCGTGTCGACACCGACTTCACGGATCACGTTGATCGAGATGTCACGCAGCTTCTGATACTCGACGTCGGTCAGCGTCATAGCTGGTGCCACGGTGATCGAGTCACCCGTGTGGACACCCACCGGATCGAAGTTTTCGATGGTGCACACAACAACCACGTTGTCGTTCTTATCGCGCATCATCTCGAACTCGTATTCCTTCCAACCGAGGATGGACTCCTCGAGGAGCACCTCACTGGTTGGTGAATACTGAAGCCCGGCACCGCAGATGCGGCGTAGGTCTTCTTCGTTATAGGCCATTCCGGAGCCAAGCCCACCCATCGTGAAGGACGGGCGGACCACGACCGGATAGCCGAGTTCCTCGACGGCCTCGAAGGCCTGTTCCATGGTGTGAACGATCGCTGAGCGGGCTGATTCGCCGCCGGAGCGTTCCACAACTCCTTTGAACTTCTCGCGGTCTTCACCGAGTTCGATGGCTTCGATATTCGCGCCGATCAGCTCAACGTTATATTCAGCGAGCACGCCGGATTTATCGAGCTCGATCGCGGTGTTGAGTGCGGTCTGGCCACCCAGGGTTGGCAGAAGCGCGTCCGGGCGTTCTTTCTCGATGATCTTGGCGACTACGTTCGGGGTGATCGGTTCGACGTAGGTCGCATCCGCCATCGCAGGGTCGGTCATGATGGTCGCCGGGTTCGAGTTCACCAGGATCACCCGCACGCCCTCTTCCTTGAGGACGCGTAGCGCTTGGGTTCCTGAGTAGTCGAATTCGGCGGCCTGGCCGATCACGATCGGGCCTGATCCGATGACAAGGACGGATGAAATGTCAGTGCGCTTTGGCATGGAGGTTTCAGCCTTCCTTCTGCGAGGTGTGCGCTTGCATGAGTTCGATGAAACGGTCGAAAAGGTACGAGGAATCGTGCGGGCCCGCACCGGATTCCGGGTGGTATTGGACGGAGAACGCCGGGATATCGAGGCAACGGAGACCTTCGACGACCTGGTCGTTGAGACCGATGTGAGAGACCTCGACGCGCCCGAAGCGTGACTCTGGGGCTTCAACAGTGCCCTCGATCGGCACATCGATCGCGAAGCCGTGGTTTTGGGAGGTGATCTCGACGCGGCCGGTCGCCTTGTCAAGCACTGGCTGGTTCATGCCGCGGTGGCCAAACGGCAGTTTATAGGTCGAGAAGCCTAGCGCCCGGCCGAGGATCTGGTTGCCGAAGCAGATCCCGAACAGTGGGATGTTGGCATCGAGCACGTCGCGTACGAACTTCACTTCCGGGTCAGCCTGGGACGGGTCGCCCGGGCCGTTGGAGATGAAGACACCGTCGAAGTTCTCTGCCTTGATGTCGGCAAAAGTCGATGCGGCAGGCAGAACGCGCACGCGTACGCCGCGTTCTGCTAGGCGGCGCGGGGTCATGCCTTTGATACCGAGGTCGAGTGCGGCAACGGTCGCTAGCGGTTCGCCTTCCCATCCGTGTTCAGCAGGATCAACCCAGTGGCTTTCCTTGGTGGTCACGGCCTCGGAGAGACGCTGGCCTTGCATGCTCGGCTGGTCTTTGATGGTCTTGATGAGTTCCTCGACCGGCTTGTCTGCGGCTTCGCCGGAGAAGATGCCGGCCTTCATTGCACCGGCAGAGCGGATGTGGCGGGTTACCGCCCGGGTGTCGATCCCGGCGATCCCGACGATGCCGTCGCGTTCAAGCTCGTCATCCAGCGTTGTTTCGGAACGCCAGTTGGATGCGATGCGTGACGGTTCGCGGACTGCATAGCCGGCGACCCAGATGCGTGCCGATTCGTTATCGGTTGGGTTCGCGCCGGTGTTGCCGATGTGGGGGAAGGTCTGGACGACGATCTGGCCTGCATAGGACGGGTCGGTCAAGGTTTCCTGATAACCGGTCATGCCTGTGGTGAACACGAGCTCACCGAGGGTTTGGCCACGTTTGCCGTAGGCGTGCCCGCGGAATACGCGGCCGTCTTCGGTGACAAGTAGTGCCTTGTCGTGATCGGTGTGTGCCACCTATGCCGTCCTTTCTGGGTGGTGCCCGGAAGCGTTGCCCGCGTGCTCTGCCGCGGTGGTGTCAGTTTCCGGATGCGTCTGAATTTCTGGGGCGAGCTTGTATAAAGCCGCCAAGAGTGTGCTGTGTACGGTGCGGGTTTCGGCGCGGAATCCGGTGTCGACGCTGGTTTCGCCAAGTTTATGGCGGATCACGATGATCCCGCCGTCTTCAACGAACTTACCCACCATTCCGCGTACCGTGGTGATGCCTGCGATATTGGCGGCCGGGATGAAGAAGTTCTCTGCTTCCGTACGGTAGACGGACACGCCGTCATCCCCTATAGAGAGTGCTGCCGCGCATCGCACGCCAAGCTCGTGTGCCGCGATCCTTTCGAGATGCTGGCCCGCGAAGGTCGTGACAACGTAGGTGCCTTCGCCTTCGGCGCGGGGCTCGGTCAAGCTCGCGGGCAATTGTTCGGGCGCCTGGATCCCGGACTGGCGTTTCTTTCGGTGTGACCAACCAAGCAACATCAATACGATCGCGATCACACAGATCGCGACGGTCACGATCAGGCCAATGAACTCTCCCTGTGTCATGCGATCACCTTGCGTGGGCTAGCGAGTTCGCCATCAACGACTGTGGCGTGGCCTGCATAGAACGTGTGCATGACCTTGCCTGGCAACTCTAGGCCTTTATACGGGGAGTTACGGCCCTTGGTGTGGTGTTCCTCAGGGTTCACGACGCGTACCGCGCTCGGATCATACAGCGTCACATTCGCTACTGACCCGACTTCCAGGGGCTGGCCGTGGTTAGTGGCCTTGATGAGCTTGGCTGGTGCGGTGGACATGATGCGTGCGACGTCTTCCCACGTGATCATGCCCGTATCCACGAGCGTCTTCTGCACCACTGGTAGAGCGGTCTCCAAACCGGTCATGCCCATCACGGCTTCGTTCCAAGCGCACTGCTTGGTCTCCGAGGTGTGAGGTGCGTGGTCGGTTCCGATCATGTCGATCGTGCCGTCAGCAACAGCCTCACGTAGCGCGAGGGTGTCTTCCTTAGTACGCAGCGGTGGGTTGACCTTGAACACCGGGTCGTAGCCGCGAACCATCTCTTCAGTGAGCAGTAGGTGGTGCGGGGTTACCTCGGCGGTCACATCGATCCCCTGGGACTTTGCCCAACGGATGATTTCCACGCTACCTTTAGTTGAGACGTGGCATACGTGCAAACGCGAGTTGACGTGCTGGGTCAGCAACACATCGCGGGCGATGATCGATTCCTCTGCAACGGCAGGCCAGCCGGTCAGTCCAAGCTCTGAGGAGACGATGCCTTCGTTCATCTGTGCGCCCTCTGTCAGGCGCGGCTCCTGGGCGTGCTGGGCCACCACACCGTCGAAAGAGCGGACATATTCAAGAGCCCTGCGCATCAGGACCGGATCAAACACGCACATGCCGTCATCGGAGAACATACGGACCTGGGCGTGGGAATCAGCCATAGCGCCGAGTTCGGCGAGCCGCTCCCCTGCCAGCCTCTGGGTCACAGCACCGATCGGGCGTACTTCCGCCCACCCGGCTTCTTCACCCAGCTGGCGTACCGACTCAACAACACCGGCGGTGTCTGCAACCGGCATCGAATTCGCCATCGCATACACCGCAACGAAACCCCCGGCCGCCGCGGCCTGGGTTCCGGTCTCAACGGTTTCGGCGTCCTCGCGGCCTGGCTCACGCAGGTGGGTGTGAGGGTCAACCAAACCTGGAAGCGCGATGAGCCCTTCAGCATTGATGACTTCTGCGTCGGAAGGTGCGGTGATGCTGCCGGCCTCGGCAATATCGCGAATATCCCCTTCGGCCAGCAGGATGTCTGCGGTGTTCCCGTTAGGGAGCGTGACGGATTGAATCAACGTGGTCGTCATGATCAGGCCTTCTGAGTGTCGGTCGAATCTCCAGCCAAAACCAGGTAAAGCACAGCCATTCGGACGGCTACACCTGCGGAGACTTGGTTGAGTACACGGGAATTGGGGGCATCCGCTGCTGTGGAGCTGATTTCTAGGCCTCGGTTCATGGGGCCCGGATGCATCACGATGGCTCCTTGCTTCATGGATGCGTGACGCGCGGGTGTCAATCCCCAGCGGCGTGAATACTCAGATGCCGATGGGAAGAAGGCCCCGTGCATCCGTTCAGCCTGAACACGCAACATCATCACGGCATCAGGTTCGCTCGCGAGTGCTTCATCAAAGTCGTGGGTCACTCTCACCGGCCAATCACCGACGCTGTGCGGCATCAGTGTTGGAGGGGCAACCAGTGTGACCTCGGCACCCAAGGTGTTCAGCAGCCACACGTTGGAGCGGGCCACACGCGAGTGCAGAATATCGCCGACGATCACAACGCGCGCGCCATCGAGGCCCTGCCCGAGCGAGGGTTCACCCTTCAGGGCTGCACGTTCGCGGCGTAACGTGAATGCGTCCAGAAGCGCCTGTGTTGGGTGTGCGTGGGTTCCATCGCCTGCGTTGACGATTGCGGCGTCGATCCAGTCGGTTTCAGCGAGGCGGTAAGCCGCACCTGAGGAGCTGTGGCGGATGACGATCGCGTCAGCACCGATCGCTTCGAGTGTCTGGGCGGTGTCTTTGAGGGATTCCCCCTTGGAGACGGACGAGCCTTTCGCGCTGAACGTGATCACGTCGGCTGAAAGCCTTTTCGCGGCAGCTTCGAACGAGATGCGCGTGCGGGTTGAGTCTTCAAAGAAGAGGTTTGCAACAGTCAGGCCGCGCAGGGTTGGGAACTTCTTGATTTCCTTACCTGTGGAATCCGTCATGGATTCAGCGATATCTAAGATCCGGATCGCTTCTTCACGGCTGAGGTCTTTAGTGTCCAGGAGGTGGCGCATCAGTTATCGGCCTTCCCCGTTGCAGACTCAGCTTGCGCGGTGTCGTCTGTGTCAGGTTGGGACGCGGCAGGACGTTCGATGATCACACGGTCAGCGCTATCGATCTCTGTGAGTTCTACACGCACAGATTCGGTGCGTGAGGTGGGGATGTTTTTGCCTACGTGGTCGGCACGGATCGGAAGTTCACGGTGCCCGCGGTCCACTAAGACTGCAAGACGCACCGCTTGCGGGCGGCCACAGTCAACGAGCGCATCAAGGGCCGCGCGGATCGTGCGGCCTGAAAAGAGGACGTCATCGACCAAGACCACGGTTTGGTCATCGACCCCGGTGTCCGGCAAGCGTGTTGGCGCGGGTACGCGCGGAGCGCGGCGGCGGACGTCATCGCGGTGCATCGTGATGTCAAGCGAGCCGCAGAAAGAAGCGGCTGGACGGTTGATGATGCGCTCAAGTTTCTCAGCGAGCCGTTGCGCCAAAGGGACTCCACGAGAAGGGATCCCCAGGACCACAAGATCATCTCCGCCGCGGTTTTTCTCAACGATCTCGTGAGCGATCCGCGTGAGGGCGCGATCAATGTCGGATGCATTCATCACTTCAGCGATTTCAGCTGAGGTGTTACCCATGCGCCGACCTCCTTCCCCGCCTCACTGGACGGTTGTTAAAGGCTGTCTTCTCCGGTTCTCTAATCTACCAGTCGCATCGGCTAGCGCCGGGCTTCGTTACCCACGCGCACGTGTGATCTCAGTTGCAGTGCCGCTAGAGGATCAGTGTGGGCTTGATGCGTTGCAGGCGGCCAAGTAATCCGTTGACGAAGTCCGGTGACTCCGAGGTGGACATCTCACGCACGAGCCGTACAGCCTCATCGACTGCAACCGCGTCCGGGATCTCGTCGTTATATAGCAACTCCCAGAGACCAATCCGTAATGCGGCACGGTCTACTGCGGGCATCCGATCCAGCGTCCACCCCTGTGCGTAGGTCGTGAGGACCTCATCGAGTTGGGTCGTGTGCGTGCTCACTCCACCGACGAGCTCACGAGTGTACGGGTTGACGGCAGCGCCGTCTTCGTCGCGGCGCTGCAACACGTCTGCCGCCTCGATCCCACGCTGCTCGGCTTCGAAGAGGATCTCGAGTGCGCGGCGGCGTGCTTTCGAGCGGGTGCTCTCCCCTTGCCTGGTCACTCTGTAACGCGGCCCAAGTATTCGCCGGTGCGGGTGTCAACCTTGACCTTGGTGTTCTGCTCGACAAAGAGCGGAACCTGGATCTCGTGGCCGGTTTCCAGGGTTGCTGGCTTGGTGCCGGCGTTGGAACGATCCCCCTGCAGACCTGGCTCGGTGTAGGTGATCTCAAGGATCACCGACGGCGGCATTTCGATGTAGAGGACCTGGCCGTCATTCAGCGCGATCTGAACGTTCTGATTCTCCAGCAAGAAGTTGGCGGCGTCCCCCATAGTTTCGCCGGGTACGGTCAGCTGATCGTAGTCTTCCAAATCCATGAAGACGTAGTCAGCGCCGTCTTGGTAGAGGTACTGGTAGTCGCGGCGGTCAACGGTAGCCATCTCAACTTTGGCGCCAGCGTTGTAGGTCTTATCGACAGTCTTACCGGAGACGACGTTACGCAACTTGGTGCGCACGAACGCGCCACCTTTACCCGGCTTGACGTGCTGGAACTCGACCACGCTCCACAGTTGGCCGTCAATCCGAAGAACGCTACCGTTCTTGATGTCATTGCTGGTTGCCACGTTGGCTCCTTCAAAATTAGTTACAGCAGTACATGGTGAATTCGTTGCGCAACACTGATCTGGTCGCGAAACACTCAGGCCTAGTTTACGCTTTCGCCAGCCTATGCGTTGGAGGTGTCCGGCAATACCGAAACTTGGACGGCCTCGTCCGGGGCGTTCACTTCGTTCAGCAGCGACTCATAGGCGGCACGGGAAGCGTTGCGCAGAACTTCGGATGCGTTGAACTGCTCCCGGCCTTCTAACGCTGACTTATACCGTGAAGTCGCTGCGAGCATGTCACCGATGCTGTAGAAGCACGCGCCGAGGTTCTGGACGATATCGACTTCGTCAACCGTGCCGTCGAACTCCTTGCGTAGCTGCTGCAGCCGGTAGATCGCTCGCTCCGGGTCTCCGCTCCAGCGGGTCACTTCCGTGTCCAGCAGTCGTAAGCGGATATTGCGTGGGTCCATGAGGCGGGCATCGGCAACAAGTTCGGATGCAGCTGCCAATCGGCCTTGAGCGATCAAAGCCACAACGCGGTCTCCGGCCTCCCCGTTCTGCGCGGTCTCTTGAGCCAGCTGCTCGTCCACGACGATGGGCCGCAAGTCGGGTAGGCGGAACTCAACACCCGGGATGCCCGTGCTAATGCTTTCCGTCTTCCTCACGCAGCAACCTCCTGGAATGCTGTAAACAATAGGTGATCCTCCGGGCCTTCAAGGATGCCCGGTCGCGCAAGACCGTCCAGCACGACGAAGCGCAGCAAGCGACCGCGCGCTTTTTTATCACGTCGCATGGTTTCTAACAAGCTTTGCCAGCGGTCTCCCCGGTAGTTTACAGGTAACCCCAACGAAGTGAGGATTTCGCGGTGGCGGTCCGCTGTCGCATCATCGAGCCGGCCGACGAGCCGGCCCAGTTCCGCGGCGAAGACAAGCCCCACGGACACCGCCGCTCCGTGGCGCCACTGATAACGCTCGGCATGCTCGATCGAGTGCCCGAGCGTATGGCCGTAGTTGAGGAACTCACGACGGCCCGCTTCCTTGAGGTCCTGAGACACGATGTCCGCTTTGACCTTGATGGTGCGCTCAATCAGTTCGAAGAGGCGTTCACTTGCCGGATCGGTGGCTTCGTCAACGTCTTCTTCGATGAGCTCCAGAATCCGAGGGTCGGCAATGAAACCAGATTTCACGGTTTCAGCCATTCCGGTCACGAGCTCGTTTCGCGGCAAGGTATGCAACGCATCGAGGTCCGCAAGAACGCCTGCCGGCGGGTGGAAAGCACCCACGAGGTTCTTGCCTTCAGCGGTGTTGATACCGGTTTTGCCGCCCACCGCAGCATCCACCATGCCCAAGTATGTGGTTGGGATGTGTACAATACGGACACCACGCAACCAGGTTGCGGCAACGAAACCAGCCAGGTCAGTCACCGCGCCTCCACCGACCGATACCACCGCGTCGGTGCGTGTGAAATCCGCCTGCCCCATGACCTGCCAGCAGAAAGACGCAACCTCGACCCGTTTGCCTTCTTCCGCATCGGGGATCTCAGCCGAAAGGGCTTCGACGTTGTCTTGAAGCAAGAACTCACGTACGGCTTCGCCTGTGGCGCGCAAAGCACGCGGATGGATGATGAGGACCTTCTGGACCTTCTCACCCAACATGGGACGCAAACGGTTTAAGAGGCCACGGCCAATCACCACGTCGTAACCAGTTCCATCCGAATGGTCGACGCGGACGGTGCTCACGCGCTCAGTCATAGCGGTGTACTCCTCTAAGGATTGCGGGTGGATACGGAATGAGTGCTGGATGCGGCATCGAGCATACCTTGCAGGGTTTGCGCGACTTCTCCCGGACGCATTGTGGAAGTGTCGATCGGGCCGATGCCGCATTCGCGATACAGCGGTTCGCGTTCGGTTCTAATTGCTTGCCAGCGCGCGAACGGGTCATCCCCTGCCAGAAGGGGTCTTCCGGTTCCCCCGCGCATACGGCTGAGGGCGACGTGCGGGGAAACATCGAGCCAGAAAGTCACCTGATCTTGCAGGAGTTCACGGTTCTTCGCGGCGAGCACCACACCGCCGCCGGTCGCGATAATCTGTGGCTTCTTGCGTGCCAAAGCACGCGCGAAAATCACTGATTCCGCTACACGAAACGCGTCCATCCCGTGTTGTTCAATGTATGCCGGGATCGGGCCGTGCTCTGTGACGAACTCATCATCCAGATCCGTCCAAGCGCAGCCCAGTAGCTCAGCGAAGGACCGCGCCGCCGCGGACTTACCCGAACACATCGGACCGATCAAGACGATATGCCGGGAAAGGGCTGCAGGCTGTGAACTCGCAGAAGCTGCGCAGTTCAGGACCGGTTCACTACGCCCGCCGGCAGGTGGTTCAGTGTGTTGCGTCATCGGCAGATGTGTCAGGATCAGATGCGCGAGCCGAAATGTCATCAGCAGTCTCGCGGTAGTTTTCGATGTTGGCGCGGACCTCTTCAACAGAGTCGCCACCGAACTTCTCAAGGACCGCGTCAGCAAGAACCAACGCGACCATCGCTTCGGCAACCACACCGGCTGCTGGAACTGCGCACACATCCGAGCGTTGATGATGCGCTTTGGCAGGCTCGCCGGTAGCCACGTTGATGGTGCTCAGCGCCCGCGGAACCGTGGCGATCGGCTTCATGGCCGCACGCACACGCACCGGCTCGCCGTTGGTCATGCCGCCTTCAATACCACCAGCGCGATTGCTCAAGCGCACCGCGTGGCCTTCAGCGTCGAGGGAAATCTCGTCGTGGGCCTGGGACCCGCGGCGGCGAGCGGTCTCGAAACCATCGCCGACCTCGACACCCTTAATCGCTTGGATCCCCATTAGCGCTCCGGCAAGGCGAGAATCCAGCCGACGATCCCAGTGCACGAAAGAACCCAAACCAACCGGGCAACCGGTAGCGATGACCTCAACCACACCACCGAGGGTTTCGCCCTCGGAATGTGCCGCATCGACCTCAGCGACCATCCGCTGGGAAGTTTCAGGGTCAAAGCACCGCAACGGATCAGCATCAAGTACCTCAACATCGGCTTTGGTAGGCAGCAACGCGTCAGCTGGGGAGGCGACCTCGCCGATCGCGGTGGTATGCGAAACGAGTTCGATGCCGAGGCTGGCTAAGAACTTCGACGCGACTGCCCCCAAAGCCACGCGTGTAGCGGTTTCGCGGGCGCTCGCGCGCTCAAGTGCCGGGCGGGCCTCTGCGTAACCGTACTTCTGCATACCGGCTAGATCAGCGTGCCCCGGACGAGGGCGCGTCAGGGCCGCGTTGCGGGCTTTACCCTCCAGAACCGAAGGATCGACCGGGTCCGGGTTCATGACATCCTGCCACTTGGGCCACTCGGTGTTACCCACCTCGATAGCAACAGGCCCACCCATCGTCACGCCATGGCGGACACCGCCCAGCATCGTGACCTCATCTTGCTCGAACTTCATCCGAGCGCCGCGGCCATAACCGAGCCGCCTGCGAGCCAAGGCCGCCTGAACCTCAGGCGTCGTGATCTCTACACCGGCGGGCAAGCCTTCAAGGATGCCGACCAGCGCTTTACCGTGGGATTCACCTGCTGTAAGCCAACGCAACATTGTGCCATCATCCCACAACCACCGTGTCCGTACCGTCTGGTGTGATGCCCACTACGTCACAAAGCGTTGCCAACGATTCTTCGCGTGGCTCAAAGCCGATGAATCTGCGGCCCTGTTCAACGGCCTGGTGAACAAGCATCGCGAGACCATGGACCGCTACCCCGCCGCCTTCGCGCCACAGCTCGACAAGTGCCGATGGCCAACCGGCATAGGCGACATCCAGGAGGTAAGAATCCGGTGAGACAAGGTGGGCTGCTTGTTCGCTCCACTGTTGGATAGCTGGCGCAGGAAGCGTAGAGATCAAGACAGCTGGTTTCAACAGCGAATTAGTCAGTGATCTCAGCTCACACAGTTCAATGTGCAAGCCATAGGCTGCTATCACGCCGGAGAGTTCGTCGCGGGCTTTCTGCGGATCCCTGACCGCTACCACGACCCTGGTTGCTCCCCACTCCATGAGGGCAGCGATAGCGGCAACGCTTGTGCCACCACCGCCTAAAATCGCCGCGGGTTCGTTGCGAAGACGCTCAGGCTCAAAACCTGCTCTCATTAACGCCTGCTTGATGCCATCGACGTCAGTGTTATCCCCCACCAAGGCGAGTTCGCCATCGGGTGTGTGCCTGACCGTCACGGTGTTCAGCGCACCCGTGAGCTTACCCCGTTCCGATACCGAATCCATGAACGGGACCATGGCTTTCTTCATCGGCATCGTCACCGATAACCCCACCCAGCCAGGTTCGCTACGAAGCATCGAAGCTAAGTGTTGGGCATCCTCCGGCTGGGCCTGGATACGGGAATAATGCAACTCGACGACCTCAGCTGCTACATCGCTCGCTACAGCGTTACGCAGTTTCGCCATCGCGGTATGAAGCTGAGGGGAACGCGAATGATCGATAGGGTCACCGATCACAGCAGCCCGGAACACCCCTGCAGGAGCCTCCAATGAACGCTCCAGCGGAACATCAGGCATTGCATTCATCCGGATGATCAGCACACCACTTGCGGTACTCACGCACGTAGCGTTCGTGCTGCTCGAGGTTATCCGAATACTTCGTCTCACCCGTGGTCAGGTTGACCGTAACCCAGTAATAGTCGCCGCTCTCATCAGGCTTCGCAGCGCCAGCGATCGCGACAGGGCCAGGGGAACCGATCGGGGTTGGGGGCAAGCCTTGATGGGTGTAGGTGTTGTACTTGTTCTTCTTGTCTTCCAACTCGGATTGGGTCAAGTGGACCGTAGTTTTATCCAGGCCGTAGGCCACTGTCGAGTCCAGCTGGAGGTATCCGCCGGTCTCTCGGTTGTCCTTGTGCAGGCGGTTCTCGATGATCCCTGCAACGTGCGGGTAGTCATCCCGCGGAGCCTCGCCTGCGATGATCGAGGCGATCTTGAGCACACGGTACTGCTCAGCCGGGTCCGTCACGCCGTTCTTCTTGAGTTCTTCCTTGGTCTTATCAATCAGGGTCTGAAGGACCTGTTCAGGTTTAGTCTTCAACGGGAAGCGGTAGTCCCCCGGATGCAGATAACCCTCAATGTTCTTCGCTTCCTCAGGCAGGCCGAAGCGTTCCGGGTCGTTAGCTAGTTCTTCCAATGTGGCTCTTGGAATATCGGTTCCTTCAGCTATCGCTTGCAAAGCAGCATCCAGGCGCACATTGGCAGGTAGTGCAAAATACGTGACTGCTTCACGGTCAGTCAACATCTTGATTGCCGCGTCAGAGGACATCTCTTTACGCAACTTGTATTCGCCAGGCTGGAAGACCGGTGTTGGTGAACTCGCACCGACCTTCTTCACAAACGTGGATGCGTCCATCACAACGCCACGGTCTTGAAGGTGAGCGGCAATCTGACGGGTGGTCCACCCCTGCTCGATCGAGACATCAACCTGCCCCTGACCACTTCCTACATAGTCAGGATCCGGTTTATTCAGCTCGCGATGCAGGAAGAAGCCAGCGCCACCAACGACCAGGATCAAAACTAAAACGACCGCCACGAGGTTGAAGCGGCGGCGTTTACGGCGGCGGCGGCGCTCGGTGAGGTCAGCCTCGGATTCAGAGAAGAAATCTTCGGCCGGAAGATATCCCGCCGGCACATCGTCGAAATGACGAGCTAACGCGCCAGCGAACCCAACATCTTCAGTGTCGTGTTCAGCAGCTTCTGCATCGGCTTGTGAAAGCCATTCACGCTCATCAAAATCAGCGTCAGGTTCCGGCCGGGAAGAAAAAGCAGCATGCGAGCTAGACGCTGCGCCTGCTGGTGCGGCACCCGGAACCACAGCGAGAGTCGAAGTCCCACCTGGAGCTAAATCGAGCTCGTCATCGACGTGGTTCTCAAAAGAAGGAGTGTCCTGCAGATCGTATTCGTCTGAGAAGTCAGCTTCTAAAGGTTCGTCCAGGCGGGTATCTAAGGGAGCCACCGGCTCAAGCTGTGCCGCCAAATGCATCTCGATGACCGCATCAGTGACCCGGCAGTGACGCCCCACACCGGTGAAACGCGAAGCACCATGAGAGCGCGTCGATTCGGCACGGCGGCGCGCTCGACGCGAGGAATAACCCTCTGGTGGTATGTATGTCACTGATTAATCCTTACGTGTCATCTGCAGATAACGAAACCATAACGCACAACGAGCTTATCGAAAAGACGAGCAAAAGCCCCAACCAGTGAATTCTTGGAGCTATCGCTCAGACAATCAACCCGTTATAGCCTCGGCGATGGTCTTACCTGCCCAGCTATCGAGCCGTTTCTCTGCATCCAAAGCATTCTCGAGGATCTCAACTGCCGCGGCCTGGTCAATCACTGACCGTGAGGACTTCACGCTACGGCCTGCCTGATGCAATTGGCGCTGCGCCGAAACCGTGCTGAGCCGTTCATCAACCAAACGGACACGGATCCCATCAAGCATGCGCTCCAAGCCGCGGGCGAACCGTACAGCGTCCTTCGTGGACGGAGTGTGTTCCCCACCCAGATTCACCGGCAACCCAACATAGACGCACACCGCCTCATACTCGCGTGCTAGATCAGCGATGAACCGCAAGTCAGTGCGCTGCTTCTTATCGCGTGGCAATGTTGCCACGGGGTTAGCCATGACCCGGTCAGGATCGCTTTTGGCTACCCCCACGCGAGCTTTGCCGACGTCGACCCCGATGCGGGGGCCACGTTCAACGAAAACGTGGCCCCCGCCCTCGGAATCAGCCTCCGGCGCCAAAGAATCAGCCACGCTCAGCTACCTCGCGGCGGATACCTGCCAACGCCTCCGGGACCGCCTCAGCGTTCTGGCCACCGCCCTGAGCGACATCGTCCTTACCGCCGCCGCCACCGCCAAGAGTCTTCGCCGCAGAACGGACCAACTGACCAGCCTTGATGCCTTCAGAACGAGCTGCCTCATTCGTGGCCACCAGAACCATAGGCTTGCCCTTAGCAACACCGATCACTGCGACAACGGCAGCGTCTGAGCCCAAACGGTCACGCAAAGGCAACGCGAGCGAACGCAAGTCATCCGCGGATTCGACGTGGCCTGCGTCGTGGGCAATCAAGCGGACTCCACCTACGTCTTCGGCGGTATCAACCAGCGCGGCCGACGCGGCTTGTAGCTGTTCACGCCGCAGCTTCTCAATCTCCTTCTCGGCAGCACGCAAACGCTGAACCGTCTGGTCGATGCGTTCGCGCAACTGATCGGCAGGCACGCGCAGCATCTCCGTGAGGTCAGAGACCAGCGCACGCTCAGCGGCGTTGTGGCGGAAAGCATTCATGCCCACGAGTGCCTCGACACGTCGGTTACCCGCACCCACTGAGGCCTCACCGAGCAGAGAGAGCGTACCGACCTTTGCAGTACGTGCAACGTGGGTGCCACCACAGAATTCACGCGACCAAGCGCCATCGATCTCAACCACACGCACCGTATCGCCGTACTTCTCACCAAAGAGGCTCGTGGCACCCAGCGCAAGGGCTTCGTCCTTTTTCATCACGCGCGTGATGACCTCGAAGTCCCGGTCGATCGCCTTGTTGGTGACCTCTTCAATCTCAGACTGGGTTGCACGCGAGAGTGCCTCAGCCCACGTGAAGTCGAAGCGCAAATAGCCTTCCTTGTTGAAGGAACCGGACTGCAACGCCTCCGGGCCAAGCACCTCGTGCAAAGCCGCGTGAACTAAGTGGGTCGCGGTGTGCGCTTCTTCGCCTGCGTGGCGGCGTTGGGCATCCACCGCGGCACGCACCACAGCGTTCTCCGGTAGTTCACCCTCACGCACCGTCACCGTATGGACCGACAAGCCCTTCACCGGCGCCTGAACATCGGTGACTTCAAGAACGAAACCATCGCCGGTGATCACACCGGTGTCAGGGGCCTGACCGCCGGCTTCGGCATAGAACGGGGTTTCATCCAGGACGAGCTCAACCGTGCTACCCTGCTCGGCAACAGGAACACGAACACCATCGCGAATCAGCCCGCGCACACGCGATTCGGTGACAAGCTCGTCATAACCGGTGAAATGCGTATTTCCTTCTTCTACCAGCTCGTGATAAATCGCGATATCGGAGTGGCCTGACTTCTTCTTTTTAGCGTCAGCCTTAGCACGTTCACGCTGCTCAGCCATCAAAGCCCGGAACTTCTCAGTATCAACCGATAAGCCAGCTTCCTCGGCGATCTCCAGAGTCAGGTCAATCGGGAAACCGTATGTGTCGTGCAACTGGAACGCGTCCTCACCCGAGAGGTTCGCGCCGTGGCCTTTGGCCTCCGCTATCGCTTCATCCAACCGCGCAGTACCGGATGCGATCGTGCGGCGGAACGCACGCTCCTCGGCATAGGCGATGCGGGAGATCCGCTCATAATCCTCAGCAACTTCCGGATACACCCCAGCCATCGCGTCCCGGGAGACCGGCAACAGCTCAGGTAGCACCGGTTCTGTGACACCCATGAGGCGCATCGCACGCACCGCACGGCGAATCAGGCGCCGCAAAACATAGCCGCGGCCCTCATTCGATGGAGTCACCCCATCGCTGATGAGCATGAGCGCTGAGCGCACATGGTCAGCCACCACCCGCAGACGAACATCGTCTGCGTAGCTTGGATCCTCAGGATCCTCAGTCGAAGAATAGGTTTTACCGGAAAGCTCAGCTGCCCGGTCAAGAACAGGGCGGACCTGATCGGTCTCATACATGTTCTCAACGCCCTGCAGAATCATCGCAAGACGCTCAAGCCCAAGGCCCGTATCGATGTTGCGTTGTGGAAGTTCACCAGCGACATCGAAATCGGTCTTGGAGCGTACCGCGGAGAGACGGTACTGCATGAACACAAGGTTCCAGATCTCAATGTAGCGTGTCTCATCAACCGCCGGCCCGCCTTCCTCGCCGTATTCGGGACCACGGTCATAATAGATCTCAGAGCATGGACCACCAGGCCCAGGCTGGCCGGTGTTCCAGTAGTTATCGGCCTTACCCGTGCCGATGACCCGTTCACGCGGGACACCGACCTTCTCTTCCCAGATGCGGCGGGCCTCGGCATCGCGGTCATCGCCGTCTTCATACACCGTGACCCACAAGCGTTCAGGATCCAAACCATAACCGCCATCGGCGGTTGACGTGGTGAGCAGGTCCCACGCCCACGTGATTGCTTCTTCCTTGAAGTAATCACCGAACGAGAAGTTACCGTTCATCTGGAAGAACGTACCGTGGCGGGCCGTCTTGCCAACCTCTTCAATATCCGCGGTGCGAATACATTTCTGGACCGAGACCGCCCGAGGGTACGGAGCCGGCTCAACAGCCGTGAGGTACGGGATAAACGGAACCATGCCCGCAACGGTGAACAGTAGCGACGGGTCGTTGGAAACCAACGATGCGCTAGGAACATGCGTGTGACCGCGCTTGACGAAAAAGTCGATCCACCGCTGTGCGATTTCCTGAGATTTCATGAGGTTTGGATTCTCCGAATGGGCGTAGACGCCCTGTATTGAAATGGGCGAAGACGCCCTACATTGAATAAAGCCCAACTATGAGTGGGCTCCTTAATATGGGTTGGGTTTAGCGTGCAGCGCGGCGCCCGGATGGAGCCTTGTCAACTCCGAGGGCGGAACGCAGCTCAGCTTCCCGCTCGGCAGAGCCTTCCTTGAAGGCCGCGATCGTGGACTCGACAACGCTCGCGGTGCGGTCCAGGACTGAGTCTGCGCTCGAACGCACACCCTGTGTGCGGATGCGTTGCAACTGGCGGCTAGCCATCACACCGATGGAGACGCCGAGGGTCAGCCAAAAAAGCTTCTTCATGGTCTTCCTTAACGAGTCTTTGGGGCGCCATTCATGAGCGCATAAACGGTTAGCGTCCGGTTGAAGCTACAACCGAAGGCAAGGGCAAATATCGACTGCTAGCGGCGACGCGAGAATGCGGCGCGCACACCCGCAGTGAACGATGCCGCGCGGATCAGTGGACGGCCCACAACGGCGGCGGTCAGCGAGGTCACCGAGGCGACGTTGGCGGTTGCGTCCTGAACATTCGAGGTGATCGCATCAACGCGTTCAAGCTGCTGGTTACCGTTACGTACCGTAGTTGCGGTCTCTTGCAGGATCGGCGTGGTCTCCTCCGTGAGGTCTTTGACCGAATGCCGCAATTCGTCGAAAACTTTCCCCAGCTTGATGATCGGTACAGCCAAAAGAATGACGAGGATCGCGAAGAATCCTGCAGCGATCAAACCGGCGATGTCGCCAATGCTCATGTTCTCTCCTCGAGTGTGTGCGCAGGTGTCTGCCAGTCAAGCCTACCGAACGTTGGCCGCAAAGATGACCAGCAGATAAGAACGATGCCGCGGTCCCGTTGATAACGGAACCGCGGCATCGGCTACTAAAGATTAGCGAGCGTAGTACTCAACGACGAGCTGCTCTTCACACTGAACAGGGACCTCAGCGCGCTTAGGGCGGCGCACGAGCTTAGCCTGCAGCTGATCCAGCTTGACGTCCAGGTACTCAGGGACAGCCGGCAGAACGGCGGCGTGTTCACCCTGGGCAGCCATCTGGAATGGAACGGTCTTCTCAGAGCGCTCCTTCACGTGGATGAGCTGGCCTTCCTTCACGCGGAAGGATGGGCGGTCAACAATCTGGCCGTTGACCAGGATGTGGCGGTGAACAACCAGCTGGCGTGCCTGCTGGATGGTGCGTGCGAAACCAGCGCGCAGAACCAGGGCATCGAGGCGCATTTCCAGCAGCTCAATCAGGTTCTCACCGGTCAGGCCAGCCTCGCGGCGAGCCTCGTCGAAGACGCGGGTCATCTGGGCTTCGCGAATGCCGTACTGTGCACGCAGGCGCTGCTTCTCACGAAGGCGAACTGCGTAGTCAGAGTCCTGGCGGCGGCGCGCGCGGCCGTGCTGACCTGGGCCGTACGGACGGCGCTCCATGTACTTCTCTGCCTTCGGCGTCAAAGCGATGCCGAGGGCACGGGACAAACGCACGGTGTTGCGTTGACGATTATTGGCCACGAATGTGTCCTCTTTCGTATGTCTGCGAGCTCATGGTTCTGGCCTCCGGTCACGTGGAGAGATGAGGGAACCCGCTTCCTCGAATCTGCAACCGCCTCACGTACCGAGTGGGCCCCATCGGGCACGCTCACATGGACGGCTTGCCAGCCAACGGTCTAGCTTATCAGATCTTAAGTACCAGAACTTAAGTCATGAGAAGATCTCTGCTCCGATTCGAACTCAGCCCAGACTGAATCTATGCTCCGTTGTTGCGCAGGATTGAACGAATCGAGTCGATGCGCTGGGATACGGTTCGCTCGAATCCGTGCTGGGTCGGCTCGTAATAGTCGATACCTTGCAGGTCATCCGGCGCATACTGTTGCGGGACAACCCCGAGTTCGTGATCGTGGGGGTACACGTAGCCTTTGCCGTGACCAAGCGCTTTAGCACCTGAATAGTGGGCGTCGCGCAAGTGCGCCGGAACACCGCTTCCCTTGCCTGCGCGCACATCGGCGATAGCGCGATCGATCGCGCGGTAGGCGGCATTTGATTTCGGTGCGCTCGCTAAGTGAACCACGGCTTGGGCGAGAACGATGCGCGCCTCCGGCATGCCTATCAGCTGTACGGCGTTCGCCGCGGCAACAGCTGTTTGCAACGCTGTTGGGTCGGCCATCCCAATATCTTCCGATGCAGAGATCACGAGTCTGCGGGCGAGGAAGCGTGGGTCCTCCCCCGCCTCCATCATGACCGCGGCATAGTGCAAGGCCGCATCGACGTCGGAACCGCGGATCGACTTGATGAGAGCACTCGCGGTGTCGTAGTGGTTATCCCCTTGTTTGTCGTAGCGTCGCAGAGCGGTATCGACTGCGCGTTCAGCGTCTTCCCGGGTCACAACAGGCACCGTGTTTGCTTGTTGGTCGGAGTCTTGCGTTTCGTGGCGGGCGCGTTCCAGCGCAACCGCGGCCGCCGCCTCAAGGCTTGTCAGAGCACGGCGAGCATCTCCGCCGGATAGGTCGATGAGCTGATCCATGACATCCTCGGGTAACTCAACAGAGTTCCCGAGCCCGCGAGGGTTCTCAAGCGCCCGCAACAAGAGACGGCGCACATCGTCTCGCTCCAGCGGCTTGAGTTTGAGCAGGAGGGAGCGAGATAAAAGCGGCGAGATGACCGAGAATGAAGGGTTCTCCGTGGTCGCGGCCACCAAAACGACCCAACCGTTCTCAACCCCGGGCAGCAACGCATCTTGCTGTGCCTTATTGAAACGGTGGATCTCATCGAGGAACAGCACTGTCGTGGTGCCGCGCATCGAACGGTCAGCACGAGCCTGATCCATGACCTGCCGAACATCTTTGACCCCAGCAGAAATAGCTGAGACCTCAACGAAGGTGCGATGCGGACCGTTGGCGATCACATGTGCCAAGGTCGTCTTACCAACCCCTGGAGGTCCATACAAGATGAGCGAGCTCAGCCCGGCGGGACCGCCCCCATCGCTTTGTGCAAGCTGACGCAACGGAGAGCCCGGCTCTAACAAATGCTTCTGCCCCGCTACCTCGTCGATCGTTTTAGGACGCATCCGGACAGCCAGAGGCGGACGCGGGCGCGGGCGGTCCTCATCACGGTCGCGGTCATCATCGGTGTCATCGTCGGCAGAAGAGAAAAGATCCATCGCTATCAAGCCTAGCCCCGGGCACCGGCTTCCCCGGGCTTAGGGCCGTTACGCTTCACAGGCCTACTACGGTTCTCAGTCCCGTTACGCTTAGGGCAAGGTATTGAAGGCGCCGCTGCTTCACGGCGGGGCTCTATCGAAGAGATGTAGAGAGGTTGGATATGCGCGCGGTTGTGCAGCGGGTCAAGAACGCAAGCGTTGTGGTTGAGGGCCATGTGGTGGCCGAGTTTGAAGGCCAGGGGCTTGTGGTTCTGCTCGGGGTTGCGGTCGATGACGGACACGCCGAAGCCGCAGCTGTCGCTTCGAAGATCGCGCACCTTCGCATTCTGGAGGCCGAAAAGTCCGCGGTCACCGCGCAGGCGCCGGTCATCGTGGTCAGTAACTTCACCCTCTACGGGGATGTGCGAAAGGGCAGGCGGCCTTCATGGTCGAAGGCCGCCCGCCCTGAGGCTGCTGTGGATCTCTATGAAGAGGTCGCCGCTACCCTTCGTGGTTTCGGTTTAGAGGTCGGAACCGGCGTGTTCGGGGCCGAGATGGAGGTCAACCTCACCAACGACGGACCGGTCACCTTGATCATCGACTCAGCCGAGCTCGCTCTCTAGTGGCAACACTTACTGACCAGACTCAGTAGCGCCCTTCTTCTGTTTTTCAGGCTTGGTGTCCACGCCGGCTTCTTTACGCTGCTGAGGCGTGATCTCCGCCGGTGCTGCCGTGAGTGGATCGAATCCGCCGCCGGTCTTCGGGAACGCGATGACTTCACGGATCGAGGTTTCACCTGCTAGCAGTGAGACCACGCGGTCCCAACCGAAAGCGATACCGCCGTGTGGGGGCGCACCGTACTTGAACCCCTCCAGCAGGAAGCCGAACTGCTCCTGCTGTGTTTTCTCATCCACACCCATGACCTTGAACACGCGTTCTTGAACGTCACGGCGGTGGATACGGATCGATCCGCCGCCAATCTCGTTGCCGTTGCACACGATGTCGTATGCGTTAGTCAGTGCCGAGCCTGGGTCGGTGTCAAACGTGTCGAGGAACTCAGGCTTCGGTGCAGTGAAAGCGTGGTGGACCGCGGTCCAGGAACCCTCGCCGACCGCGACATCGCCCTCAGCGACAGCTTCAGCGGTGGACATGAACATTGGGGCATCAACAACCCAGACGAACGCCCAGTCGCCGTCCTTGATCATGCCGGTCCGGTGCGCGATTTCGACGCGGGCTTGCCCCAGAAGCTGACGGGTCGAGTTGGTTGGGCCAGCCCCGAAGAAAATGCAGTCTCCAGGGTTCGCGCCGACCTTCGCAGCAAGGTTCTCACGCTCAAAGTCGGTGAGGTTCTTAGCCACGGGGCCAGTGAGCTCACCGTCTTCTTGAACCAATACATAAGCTAGGCCTTTGCCGCCGTGCTGCTTGGCCCACTCTTGCCAGCCATCGAGCTGACGGCGCGGCTGGGACGCCCCACCCGGCATGACCACGGCCCCGACGTATTCTTGCTGGAACACCCGGAATTCGGTGTCTTTGAAGAACTCCTTGAGTTCGGTGATCGGGTTATCGAAGCGCAAGTCTGGCTTATCGGAGCCGTACTTGGTCATCGCTTCCTGATAGGTCATGCGTGGGATCGGGGTTTGAATTTCAACGCCGATGAGCTTCCACAGTTCTTTCACGATCGCCTCACCCAAAGCGATGATGTCTTCTTGGTCAACGAAGGATGCTTCGATGTCCAGCTGGGTGAACTCAGGCTGGCGGTCTGCACGGAAATCTTCGTCACGGTAGCAACGCGCCAGCTGATAGTAGCGCTCCACGCCACCGACCTGCAGTAGCTGTTTGAACAGCTGAGGCGACTGCGGCAACGCGTACCACTTACCTGGAGCAAGGCGCGCAGGAACGATGAAGTCGCGCGCTCCCTCTGGGGTCGAACGGGTCATCGTTGGGGTCTCTACCTCGAGGAAGTTGCGTTCCTCGAGCACACGACGAGCAGCCTTATTGGCCTCGGAACGCAAACGCAAGTTCGCGGCTGGCTTGGGGCGGCGCAAATCCAGGTAGCGGTACTGCAGGCGGGTCTCTTCGCCGACCTCGACGTGTTCGTCAACCTGGAACGGCAACGCTGCTGAAGCGTTCAAAACCTCAAGAGTGTCAGCATGAACTTCGATCTCACCGGAGGCGAGGTTCGGGTTCTCGGATCCCTCGGGGCGTGCCTTGACTTCACCGGTGACTTTCACAACAAACTCGTTACGCAGTGGCGAGAACGTCTCCTCATCGTGAACAACCACCTGAGCAATACCGGAGGCGTCACGCAGATCGAGGAACGCGACACCGCCGTGGTCACGGCGACGAGCAACCCAACCAGCAAGCGTCACGGTCTGCCCCACGAGCGAGGCGTTGAGGGAACCGGCGTCATGAGTACGGAGCACGGTGATGAAATCCTTTCAGCGGTCCACCTTGCTATACGTTCACTCGTCACGGTGTTAGGCGACGTACACGCTGGGGTGGGCCGGTTGTCTACAGAGAAACCTAGTCGGCAGTGATGAATTAACTACGAATCAGTCTAATGGCTGATCAGCGCGAGCTGGCATCGGCGCTCGGGCCTACCGTGGGCCGAAGATCAACTTGCGCCGGCATCCAGGTGTGTGGGTCGGCGGTAACCTGCTCACCTGAACGGATGTCTTTGACTTCGTGCACACGGTTGCCGGAAGCATCTTTGGACATGAACCACACGTACGGGATACCTCGGCGGTCAGCGTGACGGATCTGTTTACCGAACTTCTCGGGTTTACCCATGATCTCGGTCGCCACTGCTCGTGAGCGCAGCATTTCAGCGATTTCGACGGCTTCAGCGAAATCATCCTCGCTTGGAAGTGCCATGAGCACCGCGGTAGGGACGGCACGGTGCGCCACCAGATGCTCAGTGGCAAGCAGACGCGATACAAGGCGGGAAACCCCGATCGAGAGCCCAACGCCTGGATAGTTCTTCTTACCCTTGGTGGCTAGGGATTCGTAGCGGCCACCGGAGCAGATCGAACCGAGGGATTCGTGCCCGATCAATGTCGTCTCATAGACAGTGCCCGTGTAGTAGTCCAGGCCGCGGGCAATAGAGAGATCAGCGACGATGCGGTGAGGCTTGATCTTGGATGCGACCTCGATCAACGACTTCAGCTCAGCAAGTCCCTCGTTCAACAGCTCGTGTTCAACCCCGAGGGCTTCAACCTCGTGGGCGAAAGAAGCGTCCGCGGACTTGATCGAGGCAAGCTTCAACGCCTTCTGCGCCTGGTCATCGTTCAACCCTTGAGCAGTGAGTGCCTCATGAACCTTCTGAGCGCCGATCTTTTCGAGCTTGTCGATCTCGCGCAATACCGCCGCTGGATCCTCGACGCCGATGCCGCGGTAGAAGCCCTCGGAAAGCTTGCGGTTGTTGACCCGCACCTCGAAGTCACCCAGCTCCAAACGCTCAAGCGCATCGGCCATCACCAACGCCAACTCGAGGTCATAGGTCAACGGGAGTTCGCCATCGCCCACAACATCGACATCCGCCTGAGTGAACTCACGGAAACGACCATCCTGAGGCCGTTCACCACGCCACACCTTCTGGATCTGATAGCGGCGGAACGGGAATGTGAGGTAGCCGGCGTTATCCGTAACGTAACGGGCAAACGGGACCGTCAGGTCAAAGTGCAGGGCAAGCGCGTTCGGGTCATTCACGCTGGCAGGTGACTCGTCAGCAAGACGCGAGACACCATAGACCTCTTTGTCGATCTCGCCCTTGTTCAGCAGCGTCCCGACCGTCTCCACAGCGCGGGTTTCAATATTGGAGAAGCCGTGAAGCTCAAACACTTCCCGCAAGGTATCCAGAACATGGTTCTCCACAATCCGCTCCTGCGGAAGCCATTCAGGAAAACCAGTTAGGGACAACTTACGGGACATGATCTCGTGACTCCTCACAACAAAACTCGCGCACTGACCAGCTCACGCACTGACCAGCGGAAGCAACTCTCACACGTGCACGACTGTGCACAAGACGCCTCTCATTCTAAAGCCAGCAGCCAGCTGGGAGAACCTGGGAGCACGCGCGTTGCGCAACGCACCGGAATTCAGTGTCCACACTCAACTGCGTCAGAACTAATGTCACAAGGCTAAAACCCGGGTAGAATCTGGTGCGTACGTGTGTGCCTCTCCCCTGGACCGTTCCCATGCACCGGCATCAACGGCCCGGTGGGCGTGGCAGTCTCAAAACTTGAGCGAAAGTGTTGACCGTTGACTGAACAGCAGCCTCACTCCCAGGAAACCGCGGCACAGGAGAACACCTCCCAGCAAGCCACGGAGAACGCATCCGCAACAGATGCGCAGCCTGCACAGCAGAACCCAGCCCCAAGCGGCACCCCAACCCCAGCGACCCCGAAGGCCCCTACCCCTTCGATGATCGCAGGAAAGGAAACCGCTAAGGACACGGTGATCCCAGCCCCACAGGTGCCAGCCACTAGCTTGGAAGAGGCACGAAAGTTTGCGCGAGTCACCGATGACGGTCATGTGTTCGTGATCGTTGACGGCAATGAGCATGCAGTGGGCCAATATCCTGACGCGACTGGAGATGAAGCACTCGCCTACTTTGTACGCAAATACGACGAGCTGCTGGGCGAGATCATGTTGCTTGAACAGCGCGTTGTAGCCAAAGCCCCAACCGCTGAGATGCCGAAGGCCCTCAACGCGATCGATGAGCGCGTCAAAGCTCGCGACGTCGTGGGCGACATCGCGATGCTGGAGTCCCGTGTCGAGAACCTGCGTGTAGCGATCGAGAACCTGCGCCAGCACGAGCGCGCCAACGCTGAGCAGCTGCGCGCCGAAGCCACAGCCGCCCGCGAGAAGATCGTTTCAGAAGCCGAAGACCTTGCCGCTAAACCGGCCGAGCAGGTTCAGTGGAAGAGCGCATCGCAGCGCATGGCTGAACTCTTCGACGAGTGGAAGGCCGCCCAGAAGAACGGCCACCGCTTGGCTCGCGCTACCGAGGACGAGTTGTGGAAGCGTTTCCGCTCTGCACGCAACAAATTCGATAAGAACCGCCGCACCTTCTTCTCCAAGCTCGATGACCGCAATGCTGAAGCTAAGCGCATCAAGGAAGACTTGATCAGCCGCGCCGAAAGCATGCAGAACTCGACTGACTGGGGTGCTACCTCAGCCGAGTACCGCAAGCTCATGTCCGAGTGGAAGGCTGCACCGCGTGCATCGCGTAAGGACGATGACGCGTTGTGGACCCGCTTCCGTGCCGCCCAAGACGTGTTCTTCAATGCACGTAAGAAGGCTAACGATAAGATCGACGCCGAGTACGCCGAAAACCTCAAGGTTAAGGAAGCCCTCCTGGAGGAGGCCCGTGCGATCCTTCCAGTGAAGGACCTCAAGCAGGCACAGCGTGCACTTGGTTCGATCCGCGACCGCTGGGAAGCTGCCGGCAAGGTTCCACGTTCCGATATGCACCGCATCGAAGCCGGCCTGCGCCAGGTTGAAGACGCTGTTCGCTCAGCGGAGCAAGACGAATGGCGCCGCACTGACCCGGAGACGAAGGCTCGCTCGAACTCGATGTTGCAGCAGCTTGAAGACGCGATCGCTGATTTGGAAGCTGACCTCGAGCGCGCCCAGGCAAGCGGTGATCAGCGGAAGGTCGCTAAGGCTCAGGAAGCACTAGATGCACGCCGTGCGTGGCTTGAGACCGTGAAGCGTTCAGCCGCCGAACTGGGCTAAGAAAATGTTGAGGTAGCTCGAGATTCCCTACCCCGGTAGATCTCCGCTAGCGCAAGGGCCTGGAGTTGTCCACAGGACAGCGCCGGGCCCTTGTCGTATCTGGACGCTGGAACGCACCATGAATGCATGACGCCAACCCAGAATGATCGCGACCTGCCTCTTCCTGATCTTCCACCGCCTCGCAAAGATCTCCTACCGCTACCTGCCACGCGTAGCCGGCTCTGCGAGGTTCCCTTATGGGATGCGATGCGTGAGAACCTCACTGAAGCCGAGCTTGCGGCGGCTCTTCGTGATGACCTAATCCGCCACGTTGTGGGCCCGCTCTATGCCCGTTTATCGGTCAGCCACCGTCCGATGGTGCGGTGGGCCGCACTCTACCGTTTCCAAGTGGCCTTGGCTGAAGACGGCATCAAGAATACGGTCTTCGATCACCAGACTGCGTTGTGGGCGTGGCTCGGTGGCAAGCCGCCAACGAGCCTCAACGTGCGGGCGCGCGTGCACAGTAGACGCTTCAGGAACATTGGTGGGCTCAATATTTATATCGATCCGTTGAACCTCAGCCAACGAGACATCGCATATGTTGAAGGGGTCAGGGTCGTGACACCGTTGACGGTCGCTGTCGAGTTAACGGCTGCGATTGCGCGCGATGCTGATGTGCCAGCGCCTCGAGTCGCTCGGTTACTCAGTGATATTCCAGAACGTATCGCGATGGGCTGGCAACGAACCCTGAAGGATCCCAATCCAACGGTTGGGGATCAGGTAACACAAACTCTCGAGCTAGAAGACATCAAGCCAGTCGATATGGACCGCTTGTTGGACGGTAGCGATCGATTCGCTCGTTTAGGTACAAAGCGTCAGACCCTCGTGCGGCGGCGGTTGCGGGAGATTAGCGCCGCTCTTCTGAGGCCCCACCTAGCACCCGGCTGACATCATAGACGCCTTCAATCCGGCGGATTGCAGCGAAGATATGGCTCATGAAGTCCGGCTCCCCCAGCTGGAAACGGAAACGTGAAATCGCGGTCCGGTCCTTGGTGGTCCACAGGTTCGCAGACAAGATATTGACGTGGTTCTCCGAGAGCACTTTGGTGACGTCGCTCAAAAGCGAGTGCCGGTCGAGTGCCTCAACCTGGATCTCTACCGTGAATACGGTGTGGGAACGAGGATCCCACGCGACATCGACAATCCGCTCGGCTTCAGGACCGCTCAGATTAGCGATGTTCGGGCACGCTGAACGGTGTACCGTGACGCCCGAGCCGCGTGTTACAAAGCCTTTGATCGCATCCGGTGGCACCGGCGAGCAACACGGGCCCAGCTTAGCCACAACATCACGTGAGCCCTGGACGATAACCCCGGAAGAGCTCGGCTGTGAGCCACGCGTCTGGTTTTGGTCCGAGGTGAAGTTCATGCCTGGTTCAGGCTGAGCTACCTCGGGTTCTCCCGTCAGGCTCGTGATGTGCTCCATCACGTTCTTGGAAGAGACGTGGCCTTCGCCCAGGCCCGCGTACAGACCAGTGATGTCGTTGTAGTGAAGCTCTTTCGCAACCGCTGTGAGGATCTCTGCCGTCATGAGCTTCTGGAGCGGGAGCCCAGCCTTACGAATCGCTTTAGAGAGCAGATCCTGGCCTTTTTCTATCGCTTCCTCGCGGCGCTCCTTGGAGAACCATTGCCGAATCTTGGTGCGGGCTCGTGGTGAGGCGACAAAGTCTTGCCAATGGCGTGACGGGCCGGCGTTTTCTGCCTTCGAGGTCAGTATTTCAACCTGATCGCCATTGTTGAGCGGTGTATGCAACGGAACAAGTTTCCCATTGACTTTAGCGCCAACGGCCCTGTGCCCCACATCCGTGTGGACCGCGTAGGCGAAATCCACGGGTGTGGAACCCAGTGGCAGCGAACGCACCTCACCGGCCGGGGTGAAGACATAGACTTCAGCGGAGTTGATGACATAACGGAAGGAATCGAGGAACTCATCTGGATCCTCAGTGTCTTTCTGCCAGGCCACCAACCGGTTGAGCCAGTTGATGTTGGTTTCTTTATCGTTCTCTGCAGAGCCTTGCTTGTATTTCCAGTGTGCGGCTACACCGTATTCGGCACGCTTATGCATTTCGTGGGTGCGGATCTGCACCTCGACGGGACGGCCGCCGGGACCGATCACGGAGGTATGCAAGGACTGATACATGTTGAACTTAGGCATCGCAATGTAGTCCTTGAACCTGCCGGGAAGCGGGTTCCAATGCGAATGGATGATGCCCAAGACCGCGTAGCAGTCTTTGACGGAGTCAACCAGGATCCGAACACCCATGAGGTCGTGGATCTCGTTGAATTCTTTCTTCCGGACTACCATCTTCTGATAGACCGAGTAATAGTGTTTAGGCCGGCCCGTGATGACCGCGTTGATCTTCTCTTCAGAGAGATTCGCCTCGATCGCTTGCCGAACTTCGGAAAGATACCGTTCACGTTCAGGCGTGCGGGCGCCCACCATGCGCACGATCTCTTCATACACTTTCGGGTGCAAAACCGCGAAAGAAAGATCCTCAAGCTCCCACTTGACGGTGTTCATCCCCAAACGGTGGGCCAACGGAGCGTATATCTCGAGGGTTTCCCGGGCTTTACGGGACGCCGATTCAGGGTTGACGTAACGCCATGTGCGGGCGTTATGCATTCGGTCGGCAAGCTTGATCATGAGTACACGGATGTCTTGGGACATCGCGACGATCATCTTCCGGACCGTCTCTGCCTGAGCGGCCTCGCCGTAGGTGACCTTATCGAGTTTGGTGACCCCGTCCACGAGCAGAGCGATCTCATCGCCGAAGTCCTTGCGCAGTGCTTCAAGCGAATATTCGGTGTCCTCGACCGTGTCATGCAACAGCGCCGCCGCCAGCGTAGGGCCAGTGAGCCCCATCTCCGCAAGGATCGTTGCGACCGCCACAGGGTGGGTGATGTAGGGATCCCCGGATTTCCGCTTCACGCCTTCGTGCCAACGTGCAGCGACATCGTAGGCGCGCGTGATGAGTGAAAGATCTTCTTCCGGATGTTGCGCACGCACGGTACGTAGCAGGGGCTCAAGGATGGGAGGGGCCGCCGGAAACGTTGACCGGCCTGAGAAACGGATCAGACGCGAAAGCGACCTTCCCCGCCTTGGTTGCTGTTCACCCACTCGCTGTTGCGCCATGGCAGCGATTCCTCCTCTGCTACCAAGCGCAAGGCCTGGCTGTATGTACACAATACGGTGATTGGGTCAGTCTAGACCACAGAACAGAAACGGAACACCTCGTGAACCGGTGAGTCTCACGAGGTGTTCCGTCACGCGGTGCGTTCGGCACCGTTCCCAGCTAGTGGTGAATACGCGTATCAGGCCAGCGCTGCCTCTGAATCCTTGCGGTTGTCATGGACCTCAGCGTCGAGCTCCTTGATCTCTTCATCGTTCTTGCGCAGCTGATAGTACAGCGGTGCCTGGATGAAGAGGGTGGACAACGTCGAGACGATGATGCCGACGAACAACGCAAGCGCGAGGTCACCGAGCGTGCCCGCGCCGAGCAACCAATAACCGATGAACAGAATCGAGCCGACTGGCAGGATCGCAACGACCGAGGTGTTGATCGAGCGAACCAGGGTCTGGTTCACAGCACGGTTGACCTTCTCCTCGAAGGTCATGACGTACTTGAGGGAGGCGTCAGAGGTATTCTCACGGATCTTGTCGAAGACCACCACGGTGTCATAGAGACAGTAGCTAAGAATCGTCAAGAAACCGATGACCGCACTCGGTGTCACTTCGAAACCGACTGCAGCATAGATCCCGGCAGTAACGATCATGACGACGATCAGGCCGCCGATTGCGGCAAGCGACATCTTCCAGGTCCGGAAGTACACCGCCATCAGCAAAGCAACCAAGACCATGAACACGACCAAACCGATCGCCGCTTGGCGCGAGACATCAGCGCCCCATGTCGGGCCAATCGCTGAGACAGAGACCTTCGAAGCATCCGTCTCGTATGCTTTCGCGAGTGCTTCCTTCAAGTCGTCGGCTTGCTGACCGGTGAGCGGGTCAGTCTGGACGCGCATCGTGGTCGCAGCCAGATGCGTCGTCCGTGCGTTCTTATCCGGCACGACCTCGCCGGCGGCGTCGTCACCGAGCTTAGGGTCAGTCTTGTGGGCCTCGGCCACCTGGAACTCGTTGCCACCACGGAAATCGATACCCAGGTTGAAACCGCCACGCACAACCGGAACCAAGACCGAAAGCACGATCAGAACGAGCGCGATAGCAAACCAGAGTTTGCGCTTGCCGATGAATGGATACGAACGCTTACCGGAGTAGAGCTCGTTACCCCACGTTGCTAACTTCGCCACGTCAGTTCTCCTCTACCTTGCGTGTATCTGCGTTCCTACCGCTCTCGCGCGCAGCAAGCTCTTCAGCCCGGCGCCGCTCAGCGATCGTCATGCGACGCTGAGCCTCACGGTTAGCCCCGCCGCCGTGCTTGCCGGCCTGCTTCGCTTCACCGCTCTGCCGGCGCACACGCACTCGGCCCGCCCCGGCATACAGCGGCTCAGCGCCCAAAAGGCGCGGATCCAGACCGGAAAGCCTGTGACCTTCAGAGAAGAAAGTCATACGGCTGAGCAACTGCAACATCGGGTGCGTGAACAAGAACACCACGAAAATATCCGCAACAGCTGTCAGGCCCAGGGTGAACGCGAAGCCCTTGACGTTACCCACAGCAACAAAGTACAGAACAACGGCTGCCAGAATGTTGACCGCTTTAGAAGCCAGAATGGTTCGGCGAGCACGCTTCCAACCGGTTTCGATCGCCTGCTGGAGCCTGCGGCCTTCACGCAACTCATCACGGATACGTTCAAAGTAGACGATGAACGAGTCAGCTGTCAGACCAATCGAGACAATCAAGCCGGCAACACCAGCCAGAGACAACCGATAGTTCGCGCCCCACCCCAACAAGACAATCGCGAGATAGGTCAGCGTACCCATGATGATGAGCGAGGCCATCGTCACCAGACCCAAAACGCGGTACTGGAAGAAGGAGTAAACAGCCACCAAGACCAGGCCGATCAAGCCAGCGATCATACCGGACTTGAGCTGATCAGCACCGAGCTTGGCCGAAACCTGGGTTTCGGTCGGGATGTTGAAGCTCATCGGCAAGGCACCGTAACGCAGCTGCTCGGCGAGCTCTTGAGCCGATTCCTGAGTGAAGTTACCGGTGATCGAAGAGCGGCCATCGGAAATGACGGCCAGCGACTGCGGAGCCGAAACCACGCGGCCATCCAACACGATCGCGAACTGGTTCTTAGGCGGCTGAGCTGACGTCAAACGCTGGGTGACCGTCTTGAACGCCTCAGCGCCCTTGTTGTTGAACGTCAACGCAACTTCCCAGCCACCGGTCGTGAAGCCCTGCGAGTTCTGTTCAGGACGTGCCTCGGCATCGGTGATGTCAGAGCCGGAAACCTCAACCGGACCCAAGAGGTACTTAGCCTGCAACGGCGGGTCCATCTCACACGCAATAGCTGGCTCTTCAGCCTTGAACGTCGTGCGGTCTTTCTTATTGAGCTCAGCGGCACAATCCCACGCCTGGAACTTACGCAAAAGCTCAGGGGTGACCCACCGATCATCAGAACCGTTCTGCGGTTTACCCTCAGGCTTTGGGATGTCTTTGATCGGTGTGAGGTCCTTCTTTGGCGTCGCCGTGATGTCTTGGTTTGCCGCGATCACTGGCCGGAACTGCATCTGCGCGGAAGACTTGATGAGGTTACGTGTCTTCTCATCTGGGATGCCAGGCATAGCAACCACGATGTTCTGGTTGTTCTGCGTGGTGACCTCAGCTTCAGCAACACCAGTGCCATCAACGCGTTGACGAATGATCTCGACCGCTTGCTGAAGCTGCTCGGAAGTGACCTGCTTGTTCGGGTCATCCAGTTTAGGGGTCAGCACCATCTCGGTACCGCCCTCAAGGTCCAGCGCAAGCTTAGGAAGCGCACCAGTTTTTCCTGCGACAACACCACCGATGAGCACACCGATCAGCACGAGGTGGATCACCGCGAGCCAGATCAGTGCGCTATGAGCCTGCCGCTTGGGGCTAGTTGTTGACATAAAGGTTTCTCTCACACGTGAGCAATGAATGAATAAAGACTAGGTATCTGCCTCAGCGTGTGAAGTGCATCGGTTCGCAACGCTGGGCTGCTGGTTCTTAGCGCTTATCTGGGCCTTCCGAACCGTCGAGGTCACCCTGGTTGTCCTCTTGCGAAGCCTCATGGGTCGAGTTGTCTTCTGGGAACTGAGCGATCGCTTGGACGTGGAACATGACACGGTTACCTGGAGATAGTTCCAAGAGCACCTTGTTCTCGTCTTTGAAGGTGTCAACGACCGTGCCGAAGATACCGGCGGTCGTCATAACTTCTGCACCCGGGACGAGCTTAGTCTCACGTTCCTGCTGAGCTTGCTGCATCCGCTTGCGGTTACGGAACATCGTGAAGACCAAGAAAATGACCATGAGGCCCATGATCAAAAGAAGAGGGCTAATACCCCCGGCCTGTCCTTGCTGACCTTCAGCCAAAATCTGCTGCGCGGAGATCACGTGGCATCCTCAATTCACATTATCGATATCGCTGCACACCCTCGCGCGCGCATTGCAGGCGCAAGGAAAACACCGATCTAGCCTAACCTACCCCGGCAAGCAGAAGTAGTAACTGCAAGCTCACGCCGTAACTCTGGGACGGCACTATCGGTTGCTGGAAGACAGAAATAGATAGGCCAATGCTTTCTCCAGCTCGGTCGATTCTTCAGATGAGGCGGGCAGTCCCGCCGGGATCCTGCTCCCCCGAAGGTAGGGCGCCAGGAGCACCCTCCGGCGGAGTCAGGCCTAGGTGCACCCATGCCGCTGGGGTTGCTATTCGTCCGCGTGCGGTTCGGCCGAGGAGGCCTTCGCGCACAAGATAGGGCTCAGCTACTTCCTCGACAGTTTCGGTTTCCTCCCCCACCGAGATCGCAAGTGTTGATAAGCCGACGGGCCCGCCACCGAATTTGGTGCACAACGCTTGCAAAACTGAACGGTCGAGCCGATCCAGTCCACGTTCATCGACGTCATACATGTCCAGGGCCGCTGCGGCTTGAACCGCATCGATCCGCTCGATGCGGTGTACAAGCGACCAGTCCCTGACACGGCGTAGGAGCCGGTTAGCGATACGCGGGGTTCCGCGTGAACGTGAAGCGATCTGCTGATAGCCGTCATCGGTCAAGCGCACATCAAGCATGACTGCCGAGCGCCGCAGAACCATTTCAAGTTCTTCAACCGAATAGAAGTCCAGGTGGCCGGTGAACCCGAAACGGTCACGCAGAGGTCCTGGCAAAAGACCGGCACGCGTGGTCGCACCCACCAGAGTGAACGGAGGAAGATCCAATGGGATAGCTGTGGCACCAGCACCCTTGCCGACCACGATGTCGACGCGAAAGTCTTCCATCGCAAGGTAGAGCATTTCCTCTGCTGGGCGGGCTAGACGGTGGATCTCATCCAGGAATAAAACTTCGCCTTCAGATAGCGAAGAGAGGATCGCAGCCAGGTCCCCTGCGTTTTGGATCGCTGGACCGGAGCTGATGCGTAGCGGTGCTTGCATCTCCGCGGCAACGATCATGGCTAGCGTCGTCTTGCCCAAGCCTGGAGGCCCGGAGAGCAGAACGTGATCGGCAACCCGTTCACGCAGCTTCGAGGATTCAAGTACGAGGGAAAGTTGCTCGCGAACACGTGCTTGGCCCACGAATTCATCGAAGTTCTTGGGCCGCATCGCAGCCTCGAGCGCGCGTTCCTCCGGCTCTCCGGAGGCATCCACCAGACCGCGCGAGGAATCTGATGCCATCTTGCTACGTTCCTCTCCCCTAGCTTCTCAACAGTAGTTTCAAGACCGTTCCGGCATGCTCACGAGCGCACTCCGGTCCCGGCCCCCACGCCCCGCAATGCAGCGCGCAACAGCTCTGGAACCGAGGCCCCGGCCAATTCCGGTTGTGCCTTGAGCGTGGCTGCAAGAACCTTCTTAGCTTCCTTCTCAGTCCACCCCAGGCCTGTGAGACCCTCGACCACTTGGGCCTCGGCGGCTTGAGCCAACGCTTCGGCTTCGGTCTGGGCGGCCGGGGCGGCAGTGGCAGTAGCATCCGCCGAGAGCGTCAGCTTGCCCTTGAGTTCAAGGATAATTCGGCTTGCCGATTTAGGGCCCACACCCGAAACGCGGGTCAGCGCTTTCGTGTCTTCGTTCTGAACAGCCGCGGCGAGCTCTTCTGCAGAGTGAACCGCCAAAATAGCTAAACCCAGTTTCGGGCCGATCCCTGAAACGCTCGTGATGATGTCGAAAACGTCCCGGTCACGTGCACTAGTGAAACCGTAGAGAGTCATCGAATCTTCACGCACCACCAAACTCGTTGGAAGAGTGGCTTCTTGACCTACCGTGAGTTCCCCTAACGTCCGCGGAACCGCGTTGACGAGGTAGCCCACTCCGCCCACATCAAGAACCACCGAGTTCAGGTTCAACGTCGTAACGGTGCCTCGAAGCTGAGAAATCATGGGTACGAACAACCTTTCACGGACATAACAGCGCGCCGACGGCACGCCTCACACATAAGAGAGCACCACAAACACGGAGAGTGATACGAGAAGTCTATCCGAATATATCTTCGAACTATCCGTATGTGTGCTAGATACGCCCCGTGTCACAGCGCTCACGAGCCAGCACGGTCAACCACGCGGCTTACGTGCACGCGCCCGCAAAGCAGACTCCGCACGCGCCGCATTATTAGCGGCCTGAGCCTGCGCCTTGAGCCAGGCTCGCTGTGCTGGGGCCACACCACTTTGATTCGATGCTGAAGCCGCCGCCTTGGATGCCGGGTCAGCCCCACGCCACCCGTGAGCCAACGCGATCGCTATCGCATCGGCCGCATCGGCTGGTTTCGGGGCGGCCGCTAGGCGCAGAATCTTGGTCACCATCCGCCCCACTTGCTGTTTATCAGCCTGGCCGCTACCGGTCACAGCGGCTTTGACCTCAGTCGGGGTGTGTAAGGCAACCGGAATGCCGCGGCGCGCGGCAGCGGCAATGATCACGCCCATCGCCTGGGCGGTACCCATCACCGTAGAGACGTTCGTGTAAGTGAAGACGCGCTCAATCGCCAAAGCATCAGGCCGGAATTCATCCAGCCACTCATCAATCCGCTCAGAAATCGTGAGCAGACGGTGGTCCAAGGCAACCTCAGACGGGGAACCGATCACCCGCACGTCCTCGAGCGTTGCTGTGCGGTCAGTACCAACAGAAACCAGGGCCAACCCGCAACGGGTCAGCCCTGGATCAACTCCTGCTACGCGCACGCACCAACCACCTCGGAAGCCGTTACGCGAACCGAATGCAACAGTCTCTACTCCTCGCCTAGCGCCTCAATGACCTCAGGCGTCATATCGACATTCGAGTACACGGCCTGCACGTCATCGAGCTCCTCGAGCGCTTCCTCAAGTTTGACGAACGTGCGGGCCGCATCCACATCCAGCTCAACCTTCATCGTCGGCACGTACTCGACTTCATCAGAGCTGTATTCGACACCGGCTTCATCCAGCGCGTGAGCAACTGACTGCAGCTCCGAAGGCTCCGAAACGATGGTGAAAGAATCGCCGACCTTGGTGATCTCCTCGGCATCAACATCAGCCATGAGGACAACCTCCATGAGGGAATCCTCGGTGTGATCAGCCTCAGGGACCACCACGACACCCTTACGGTTGAAAAGGTAGTTGACCGAACCCGGGTCGGCGATCGTGCCACCGTTACGGGTGATCGCCACGCGAGTCTCAGAGGCCGCGCGGTTGCGGTTATCGGTCAGGCAGTGCACCAAGAGAGCCGAGCCCTGCGGACCGCGTGCCTCATACATGATCTCGGTGTAGTCAATGACCTCACCAGTCAGCCCGGCACCACGCTTGATCGCACGGTCGATGTTGTCGTTAGGAACGGAGTTCTTCTTCGCCTTGTTCACGGCGACTTCAAGAGCCGGGTTACCTTCTAGGTCCGGACCACCAGCACGCGCGGCAACCTCGATCTTCTTGATGAACTGCGCGAAAGCTTTCGCACGCTTCGCATCCAACGCAGCTTTCTTGTGCTTGGTTGTCGCCCATTTGGAGTGGCCAGCCATAGTTCTTCCGTCCCTATGTCAGTTAGTTCTAGCGTCAGACCATTCTATAGCCTGCCCTCACCGTAGCGCCGTTACTCGGCATGGCGTCGATGTACTTAGTGTGAAAGAGTCTTTTCATGACTTGTCTTACGGAGCCTAGCGGGCTTGATTACAACTTCCCTGATTTCTCTACCGTGACCCCGGATCTGTTGCGCAGCTCGGTGCGTGCCGGAATCGAGGCTCAAGAGAAAGCCGTCGCGGCCATTGTCAATGATCCGCACGAGGCGGACTTCACCAACACGTTCGAGGCTTTTGAGCTCTCAAGCGAAGCCCTTGATCGTGCAACGGCGGTCGCGTTCCACCTGTTCTCAGCTGATGCCACGGAAGAAATCCAGGCTATCGAGGCTGAAGTTACGGCTATGGTCGCAGCGCATCAGGACGCAATGACGCTCTACCCTGGCCTGTACGCCCGGATGCAGCAGGTCGATGCGGGCGCGCTTGAAGGCGAACAGGCACGCCTCGTTGAGGTCACGATGCGATCCTTCCGCGCGAGCGGCGCGGAACTGGACGCTGAGGGCCAGGAAAAGCTCAAGGCCTTGAACGCGAAGCTCACCGATTTACAGACAGAGTTCGGTCGCCTCGCGATGCAGAACCTCGTGGATGCAGCGCCTGCCCTCACGGAGGCGGAAGCTACGGGCCTCTCCCCTGCCCGACTTGAAGCGACCCGCGCCGCAGCTCAGGCCGCGGGAGCGGAAGGCCACCGTATCTCGCTCGTGTTGCCAACCGTTCAACCTGATGAAGCGATCCTGACCACCGCTGAAGGCCGCAAGAAGTTGCACGAGGCATCGTCTCAGCGTGCATCTGACGGCAAGAGCTCTGCGATCGCCGCGCAGATCGCGGCATTGCGCGTAGAGCGCGCACGCTTGCTCGGTTTTGAGACGCATGCAGAAGAGATTCTGTCTCTGCGGTCGGAAACCTCGGTTTCGGCTATCAACGATCTGTTGGCGCAGTTGGCTAAGCCTGCGCTCGCGAACGCGGCCGCCGAGGATGCGCGGATCGCTGAAGCGCTCGGCCTCGAGCCTCTGTCCCCCGAGGCTCCTGTGGCACCGTGGGATCGCGCACGCGGGCTGAGTCTTGTTGGCTCGCAGTCCGATGGGGTCGACGCGGAACTGTTGCAACAGCACCTTGAACTCGACACAGTTCTGACTGAAGGCGTTTTCCGTGCCGCTGGATTGGTCTATGGGCTGAGGTTCACGGAACGCCACGACCTTCCGCTTCCTCACCCGGATGCCCGGATTTGGGAAGTTTTCGAGGAGAACGGGGATGCCGTCGGGCTGTTCGTGGGCGATTTCTTCGCCCGCGACACCAAGCGTGGTGGGGCATGGATGAATGAGCTTGCCCAAGGTGCTACCGCAACCGGTTCACGCCCGATCATCTGCAATACGCTGAACATCCCTAAGCCAACCGGCGGGAACCCTGCATTGTGCACGTGGGATGAGGTCAACACACTATTCCACGAGTTCGGGCATGCGCTCCACGGCCTGCTGAGTGCCGCACACT